>CAZWVM010000143.1:0-9202 GCA_964637705.1 uncultured bacterium | reverse complement strand
AGTCGATCACGTGGTTGAAGCGGTAGCGGTCGATCACGTTGCCGATCGCGCCCGAGAGGATGAGGCCGAGCGCAGAGTGATAGAGCCGGCTGCGGGAGGTCGTGAGGATCTTGTGAGCCGCGATGACGACGATTGCCGTGGATGTGATGAACTTGAAGAGCCCCGGGTAGGCCTGCAGGATCCCGAAAGCCGCGCCCGTGTTGTGGACGAGCGTCAGGCGCACCAGGTCGCCCAGGACCGGGTCGACTTCCCAGAGGTAGTAGCGTCCCGTGACCCAGTGCTTCGTCGCGAAGTCGAGGGCGACGATGACGGGGATGATGAGCCAGGAGGCGAGGATCCAGCCCGAATGTCGCGCCTCGTTCACGCTCCGGCCCCACCCTGCCCGTTCACCACCGAGCGGCAGCGCGCGCAGAGATCGTCGACGAGCGCGACGTGGCGCCAGCACCGCGGGCACTTCGGGAGCGCGGTCGGCGTGACGGCCAGCGTGTCCGCGGCCGCCAACTCCGCGACCTGGCAGATCTGACGGAGCAGTTCGAGGTCACCCGTGAAGGGACCGCGCACCGCCGCCATGGCGTTCGACTTGATCTCCCCGGCGGCGCGCCGGACCTCGATCGCCTTCAGGATCTCCGCGCGGGCCCCGAGGAGCGACTCGATCGCCTCGCCGTCACCCGTCGCCCCCGGCTCGCCGGGCCAGGAAGCGAGGTGGACGGAGGGCGCCACGGAGGCGAATCCCGAGAGGCCCCAGACTTCGTCGGCGGTGAAGGGAAGGATCGGGGCGAGCACGCGGAGCATCGCGGAGAGGATCTCGCGGCAGGTGATGCGGGCGGAGAGGCGCGAGGGGCCGTCGGCCGCGTCGCAGTAGAGGCGGTCCTTGATGATGTCGAGGTAGAAGGACGAGAGGTCGCCCGTGGCGAATTCGATCGTCGAGCGGTAGACCTCGTGGAAGGCGTAGGACTCGTAGGAGGAGCGGACCGAGGCGACGTAGAGCGCGAGGCGCGCCGCCATCCATCGGTCCAGGGGCGGACGCTCCGCGGCCGGAACGACCGCGTCGGCGGGCAGGCCGACGACGTGGGCCGAGAGGAAGCGCCAGGTGTTGCGGATCTTGCGATACGAGTCGGCGACCTGGTCGAGGATCTTGTGCGAGAGCCGGACGTCCTCCCGGTAGTTCTCGGAGGCGACCCAGAGCCGGATGATGTCCGCCCCGTGCTTCTTCAGGATCTCGTCGGGCGAGATCGCGTTGCCGGCCGACTTGTGCATCGCCTTGCCCTCGCCGTCGAGCATGAAGCCGTGGGTGAGGACCGCCCGGTAGGGCGGCGTGCCGCGCAGGGCGAGGGAAGGCCAGAGCGAGGACTGGAACCACCCGCGGTGCTGGTCGGAACCCTCGAGGTAGAGGTCCGCGACCGGGGGCCCGCCCGCGCGCCGCGATCCGCCCTCGAACATCTCCGTCGCGTACCAGGAGACGCCCGAATCGAACCAGACGTCGAGAATGTCCTGCTCGCGGCGCAGGGCGCCGCCGCATTTCGCGCACGAGCCCTCCGGCGACTCGCGGTCCTGGAACCACTCGTCGAGACGACCCTCGGCGGCCAGCGCGCGGGCGCGCTCGATCACGGCCTCGTCGAGGCATTCGGCGCCGCAACTCGAGCAGACGAGCGCCGGGATCGGGACGCCCCAGGAACGCTGGCGGGAAAGGCACCAGTCCGGCCGCTCCTTCACGCTCCCGACGAAGCGGTCCTGCCCCCAGGACGGGATCCATCTGACGGCGCCGGTCGCCTCGAGGGCGAGCGCGCGCAGGGACAGCCCCGGGGCGGACTCGTGGTCGATCGACATGAACCATTGGCTCGTCGCGCGGAAGATGACCGGCCCCTTGCACCGCCAGCAGTGGGGATACTGGTGCTCGATCCGGCCGGCGTGGAGGAGCGCTCCCCGCTCCGCGAGCAGTTCCACGATCCGCGCGTTCGCCTTGAAGACGTTCTCTCCCTCGCAGACGCCGGCCTCCGCGGTGAAGCGCCCGCGCTCGTCCACGGGCGCGAGAACCTCCAACCCGTATTTCTGGCCGACGAGGTAGTCGTCGAGGCCGTGGCCGGGCGCGATGTGCACCACGCCCGTGCCCGTCTCCGTCGTCACGAAATCCCCCAGGATCACCGGCACGGTGCGGTCGAGGAAGGGGTGGCGGAAGCGGAGGCCCTCGAGGTCCGCGCCGCGTCGCGTCGCGATCACCTCGGGTGACGACCAGCCGCACTCCATCCCGACGCGCGAGAACAGGTCCGCGCAGAGGAGGTAACGCCGGTCGCCGGTCTTCACCTCGACGTAGTCGAGGTCGGCGCGCACCGCGACAGCGAGGTTCGCGGGCAGCGTCCAGGGCGTCGTCGTCCAGATGAGGATCGCGAGGCCGGGATCGTCGACCGCGGAAAAGGCGACCGTGATCGCGTCGGAAAGATGCGAGGCATACTCGGCCTCGGCGGTCGAGGCCGCAAGCGCGGTGCGGCACGAGGGACACCAGTGGATCGGCTTCAGGCCGCGGTAGATGAAGCCCTTCTTCCAGAGGCCCAGGAAGGCCTCCAGGATGCGCGACTCGAAGAGGGGGTCCATCGTGAGATACGGCTTCTCCCACTCGCCCAGGCAGCCCAGTCGCTTGAAGCCCTCGCGCTGAACCGAGACGAACCGCTCCGCGTAGGCGCGGCAGCGGCGCCGCACCTCCACCTGGCCCATCTGCGCCGCTTCCTTGCCGAGTTCCTTCATGACGTTGTGCTCGATCGGCAGGCCGTGGCAATCCCACCCGGGCACGAAGGGCGTGTCGAATCCGTTCAAGGACTTGTAGCGGACGATGATATCCTTCAGGGACTTGTTGAGGGCGTGCCCCATGTGGAGTTCTCCGTTGGCGTAGGGGGGGCCGTCGTGGAGGAGGAAGAGAGGGGCATCCTTGCGCGCGGCGCGGAGACGGTGATAGAGGTCGAGGCCGGTCCAGGAGTCGAGAATCCGGGGTTCGAGCGCCGGGAGATTGGCTTTCATGGGCACGGGGCTCTCCGGCAGGAGCAGCGTGTCCTTGTAGTTCTTGCTCATGGAGAGGGCAAACTACTGCAATTCGAGGGGGAGGTCAAGGAAGCGCCCCCGCTTCCTCCCCGGTGCCGATCAAATCGGCACGAATGTTGCACCTTCGAATGTGGAGGCGGAATTGTGGAGAAGGAAAGCCCCGTGAAAGGCTTTCCGCGCCGCGCGCGGAAAATGGTGTGGTTCAGTACGTACCATTTTTCGCTTATTCGATGACAGGGAGCGTTGAGAATGCTATATTCTGGGTCAGGTGGTGCCGATAATCACCCTTGTCCGACAGGGCGGAAAGGAGGTCTCATGAAGCGTCACCTGGTCACCGTCTTCGCGTTCCTTTTCCTGGGAACGATGACGGCGGGTTGCCTGCCGACGCAGACGATCATCGTCAAGTTCGAGGATCTCAAGTCCGACTTCTTCGCTCTCGAGCAGTCGCTCGAGTCCGGGGAGTGGGCGAAGTTCGACTGGAACACGATGACGATCACGATCTCGAGCGTTCCGCGCTCGACGCGCCCCGTGGCCCTGGGCTCGTTCCAGATCTCGCAGGCCGCGCAACCCGATGCCGCGAAACCTGTGTCTGTCGCCGCCGCGAGCGACGAGGAGATCAATCTCTCCAGTCTCGAAATGAGCGATACGCTCGTATCGATCATGCGGCGACGACAGGCCAGGTACGCGCGCATCCAGGACCTCATTCGTGCCCAGTCGGTCGGCATCGCCTACGAGTCGCCCATGGCGGGGCTCCTCGTGGCCGCACCCGGCAAGCGGTTCCAGGATCTCGAGGCCGCCCAGCGCGAGACGATCGAGGCGGAGAACACCGACCGGCTGCTCCTCTTCGACGAGGTGCTGCGCCAGCGGCAACTGCCGGCCGAGAAGCGCCCGCGCGTGGCGGAGACCTTCTACGACGTCCTCGTGAACATGGCGCCGCGCGGCACCTGGATCCAGGCCAAGGAGACCAGTAACTGGGTCCAGAAGCCGTAGGCTTCCCGCGGCTCCGGAAACTCCCTTGAACCCGTCGGCTCGCGTCTTGCGCTTCTTGCGACGTGGCTGATCCGAAGAAACGCCCGCGCGGCTGCTTCGTGCTTCTCCTGCGTCTCGCCGCCTCCGCCGCGATCCTCTCCGTCTCCCTTCCCGTGGCCCTCATTCTGCCCCTGGCCCGGCTCGATCCGCCCACGACCTCGTTTCAGGTTCAGCGCCGCGCCGCCAGCTGGATCGCGTGGCGCGATTACGACAAGAGGCAGGAATGGGTGCCCCTGGAACGGATCTCCCCGCGCCTCCGCCGCGCGGTCGTTGTGGCCGAGGACGCGCGCTTCTACCGGCACGACGGCATCGACATCGAGGCGGCGGAGGACGCCTACGAGGAGGCGATGAGCGGAAAGAGGTGGCGCGGCGCCTCCACGATCACGATGCAACTGGTCAAGAATCTCTACCTCTGGGAAGGGGAGACGCGCTACGACGCGGCGCTCCGGAAGGGGATCGAGATTTACCTCACGCTCTGGATGGAAGTGCTGCTCGAGAAGAACCGGATCCTGGAGATCTACCTCAACGTCGTCGAGTGGGGCGACGGGATCTTCGGCGCCGAGGCCGCCGCGCGGGCCTACTTCCGGGTCCCGGCCGCACGGCTCGGCGCCTCGCAGTCGGCCCGTCTCGCCGCCGCCCTGCCCGCCCCGCTCCGGCACACGCCGACGGACGGCTCGCGCTTCATCGAGCGCCGCGCCCGCCGTATACTCGGGCGGATGTGACGTGACGGCCCACGACGAAATGCACGCGCGACTCTCGCGCGTCGAATCCCCGAACCTCCTCCCCCCGCCCGGCACGATCTTCTGGAAGCGGGCCTCGGGCGGCGAGGTGTGGGACGAGGAGGGGCGCCGCTACGTCGATTTCTCCTCGGCATTCGGGGTCGCCGCGCTTGGACATTCTCATCCGGCCCTTCTCGACGCGATCTCGGTCCAGGCGCGGGAACTCATCCACGGCATGGGCGACGTGCATCCTCCGTCCGTGAAACTGCTTCTCCTCGAACGGCTCGTCTTCCTCTTCGGCGCGCCCGCCCGCGCCATCCTCTCGCTCTCCGGCACCGAGGCGGTCGAATCCTGCCTGAAGACCGCGCGGCTCGCCACGGGGCGCGCGGGCGTCGTCGCGTTCGAGGGCGCCTACCACGGGCTCGGCTACGGCGTCCTCGGAGCCGCCGGCCGGCCCGACTTCCGCGAGCCCTTCTCGGATCAGGTCCCCGCCATTTTCTCGTTCGTGCCCTTTCCCTCGGACGAGACGAGCGCGGACGCGAGCCTCGAGCTCTTGAAGCGCCACCTCGCCTCCCGCCGCGTCGGAGCCCTGCTCGTCGAGCCGATCCAGGGACGCGGAGGCATCCGCGTGCCCCCCCGGGGCTTCCTCGCGGCGGCCGCGCGCCTCGCGCACGAAGCCGGAGCGTTGGTCGTCTTCGACGAGATCATGACGGGGATCGGAAGGACGGGGCGTTGGTTCGCCTTCCAGGACGAGGGATTCATCCCGGATCTCGTCGCTGTCGGCAAGGCCCTCGGGGGCGGTGTCCCGGTTTCGGCCTGCATAGGGCGCGAGGAGGTGATGGCGGCGTGGCCGCCCTCCACCGGCGACTCGATCCATACCTCGACCTTCCTCGGCCATCCACTCGGCTGCCGTGCCGCCCTGGCCGTCCTCGACGTCATCGAGCGCGATAGCCTGCTCGCGCGCGTCGAGGAGACCGGGAGGCGCATCCGCGCCTCTCTCGCGGAGGTCGTCGGCGCCGCGCGCGTCCGCGGCCGCGGACTCATGATCGGTGTCGATTGCGGTTCCTCCGAGGTATCGATTCCGGTCGCGAAACGCTGTCTCGCGGACGGGCTGATCGTCCTCGTCGACGGCATGAGGCACGAGACGATCGTCCTCCTGCCCGCCTACAACCTGCCCGGCGGCATTCGGGACGAGGGAATGGAGATCCTGGGCCATGCCCTGCGAACGGCCGGCTGACCTCGTCCGGGCGCTCATCCGCCGCGGTTACGAAGCTGTCCGGGACGAGGCAGGCTTCGAGGAGGCCGCGCTTGCCGTCCACGCCCGGCAACGGGCCGGCTGCCCGGCGATCGCGCGGCTGGCGCCGCAGCCCCCTCGCTCCTGGCGCGAGATCCCTCTCGTGCCCGCGTCGCTTTTCGCCTCCCACACGATGGCCTGCTTCGACCCGGGCGCGGCTGTGGCGGTCTTCACGTCGAGCGGGACGACGGCCACGGCTCGCTCGCGCCACCTCTTCCGCGACCTCTCGCTTTACCGCGAGGCCTCACTCGCCGGCGCGCACTGGCTTATGGGGGACGGGCCGTGGAGAATCGTCAACCTTGTCGAGCCGAGGCCGGAATCTTCGCTTTACATAATGTCGCGGTGGATGGAGGAGGAATGGGGGAGCGATCGCGACGGCGAGCCGTCGATACCGCGCGCGGTGATCGGCGCGGCCTTCACCTTCGTCGCCCTGATCGAGCGGCGAGAACATCGCCCCCTTCCTTCGGGATCGATCGTCATCGAGACCGGGGGATACAAGGGGCGGAGTCGCGCGATACCGAGGGAGGAACTGCACGCGGGAATCTCGCTCGCTTTCAACGTGCCGCTGGACCGCGTGGCGGGCGAATACGGCATGTGCGAGATCTCGTCGCCCGCATGGAGCCGCCTCGGGGCGGGGCCGGTCTTCCGGATTCCCTCGTGGGTGCGCGTGAGGACGCTCGACCCGGAGACGATGGAGGACGCCCCGCGGGGCCTCGTCGCGATCTACGATCCGGCCAACCTTGATTCGAGCGTCGGCGTGCTCACGGCCGATGTCGGGTCCCTCCGCGGCGACGACCTGGTGCTCGAGGGACGCCTCCCGGGCGCCGCCGCGAAGGGGTGCTCGCTGGAGATCCCGGGCTCCTAGAGGGACTCAGCCGCCCTTGCGGCCGATGCGGTGCATGATCAGCCGCATGGGCGCGTCGGGCACCTCGAGCGTCACCTTCAGCATCCCGAGGAAGATGTTCACGGGATCGAGGCGATGGATGAGGAGCTGCTCCCGGCTCGCCGGAGCGGTGTCTCCGTCGACAGCATGTCGGCGCATGACGTTCTTGTCCGAGAGGGCGGGTCCCGAGATCGAGATCCCGGTGAGGATTTCCGAGCGGTTGCCCATGTCCGCCTGCAATCCGAATTTTCTCCTGAGCGTCGCCTCGTCGTAGTAGTGGGGGTCCAGGTTGACCCGGATCGTCGAACTATCGAAGTGCCACTCTTCGAGGGCGGCCAGCGCATCCCGGGCCAGCGACTTCGACATGTTGTTGACGAATTCGCCGAGCAGTTCGGCGCCGAGCACGCCCTGCTCGATCCGCGCGTTGACGCGGAAGGCCTGGAACCGGCTCCGCGTCATCTGGATCTCGAACTTGCCCTGCGCCCGGCCTTCCAGGATTCCCTTGAAGGGCTGCATGGTGCGGTAGACGACGCCGACGGAGCAGTTCGCGATGTCACCGAAGAAGGCGGTGCGCGGGTCGTCCCAGGTCGGGAAGTCGATGACGAAGGCGCCGCGGCCGCGTCCCTCCGCAAAGCGGAACGCCACGCTCTCGAAGTAGAGCGACTTCTGGTCGAAGCGCACGGTGCCGTCGAGATCGGTCAGGAGGAACTTCTCGTACCGGATCTCGTCGATGCGGGCGGGCCGGCTGTAGAGATCCGAGATGTGCAGGAGCCGTGCCTTCTGCAGCCGGAACGGGATCTCCGCAGTCACGCCGACCAGGGCGATGTTGCTGGCCGGAAAGCGGATCGAGGTGTTCCGGAGCTTCAGGGCCCCGTCGATGTTCACGTTGGTCCACGTGTCGCCGATGATCTCGAGATACGCGCCGGCCGTTCCTTCCATCGCGATGAGCTCCCGGTCGACGCGCGAGTCGACGTCGGCGAGGGTCTGGTAGACCGACTGGGGCGAGAAGGAGCGGATTTCGACGAGGAGGGCCGGGAAGAGGTTGGAGGCGTAGCCGGAGACGACCAGCTCGATCGGCTGGTTGCGCAGGCTGAGGTTCCCCGTCCATTCCACGCTGTCCGCTCGCCAGCCGGCGGGGGAGTAGTTGAGCCGCATCCGGTTGCCGTGAAGAAAGCCCTCGAGATCGATCTTCTCGATCGTCTCGCGGCCGCGGAACGATCCCATGAGGGCCTTGAGGTGAGCGACGTCGACCCGGTCGACGTCCACGAGCGTCTCGAAGCCGTCCTCGCTGAGTTCCATGTTCACGAAGTCGAGGCGCGTCTTCTGCCCCTCGATCCTCAAACCGGCCTTTTCCAGCGAAAGCCGCGAGCCGTCCGACGCGAAGCGGACGTCGAGATCGACGGCGACCGGCAGGGGGCGGCTCGATTCCTCCAGCCGGAAATCCGGGACCTCGACGGCCCCCTGGTAGTGGTAGCCGTTCCACGTTGCGCCGTGGGAGACGGCCAGGACTTCGAGGCGCCCGGCCAGTCCGATGACGGCCGACCTCCGCGAAAGCTCCTCGGTGACTTTGCCCGGGAAGAGAGCGCGGAAGCGGCGCGTTTCGATGCCGTCGAGATTGACACGCAACGATTCGAGCTCGTCGTCGCGGAAGGATCCCTCGAGGAGCCCTCGGCCGCCGATCGCCGAGATCTGTCCGTCGTCGAGTCGGCCGGAGTATCCGCCGGCCCCCCGTTCCAGAAGGATCCGGCCGCGCCGGATCTCCACGACCTCGTCGCGGAACCGCGCCTCGGCCTCCGACATCCGGCCGTCGAGCCGCGCCATGGACCAGGATCCGTCGCGGCGGGTCAATCCGACCTGGAACGTCCCCGACGAGCCGAGCGGCACCAGGTCGCCGGCGCGGATGTCGAGCGGGCGGAGGTCGACGCCGTCGAGTATGACGCCGCCGTCGACGGAGACGGGAGCGAAGCCCTCGCCGAGCTTCACGCGCAGGTCCTTCGCGTCGGCGCGCCCGCCGAGCGCATCGGCGCCGCCGTTCAGGCCCACCGCGTTCCGGGCGGCGGTGAAGCGGAAATCTCCCCCGCGCAGCTCCTGCCGGGCAAGATCGAGGCGGTCGAAGCGGAGACGCCCCTCGCCCTTTTCCAAAGCGAGCCCGGCCAATCGGTCCATCGAACCCGCGAGGTCGGCCTCGAGCGTCAGCCCGCGAGCGCCCGGGTCGGTGAGAGAACAGTCCTCGAGGCGGAAGCGGCC
>CAZWVM010000142.1:0-9264 GCA_964637705.1 uncultured bacterium | reverse complement strand
GCGTCAGTACCACGGGCCTCCGAAGGCGGGATCATCCTCGTCGAACCTGTGCCCGTTGCCCGACCAGGGCTGTCCAAGCTCGTAGCAGTATCGCCCGTCGACGTGGAAAGCCCAGCTGTTGATCATGACCAGGAAGAAGCGGCGGCCGAAGAAGAATCCGCCGTCGGTCGTCGCGGGATACTGCTGCCACTTGTCGGTCGTCTCGCTGGACCAGACGAAGTTCTTGCCGTTGTTGGCGGGGACGTTCAGGGTGTTGTCGGGCACGACCGGCAGGTAGGGCTGGAAATCGGGGCAGACGGCGGTGCCGCCCGCGTCCTGCGTGGGCAGCGCCCCGCAGCCGAAGCCGTACATGCCGCCCGCCAGGACGCCGATCGTCGATCCCCCGTTCGACGCCTGGGCGATCTCGACCGCCCGCTGGATCGTCTTCATGTTGGCGATCGTCTGGGCGGCGTGCGCCTGCAGGATCGAGCGCTGGATCTTGGAAAGAGCGATCGCGACGAGAATACCGATGACGGTGCAGACGACGAGGAGTTCGATGAGGGTGAACGCTGAGCGGCAAGACCCCCTCGCCGATTCCCGGAGCTGGAAAGCCCGGAAGAGCATGGCCCCATCATGGCACAAGGCGCCGGCGAACCGCAAGACCCGCGCGCCCTCCCGGCGCCGGGAAGAGCATCAGACCGCGGAAATCGACAGGGCAACGAGGCCTTGAATCAAGCGCTTTGCGGCGATTTCATGTATCTTACGGCTTTTTTTCGACACGAGCCTCGGGCGGACTACTTCTCGTAGCGGATCGAGTCGAGGTAGAAGACCTCCGTCTGGGTGCCCACGACGAAGATGAGTCCGTCTCGCCGTCGCTCTCAGTACCACGGCCCCCCGAAGCCCGGGTTCCCGTAGGCGACGCCATTGGCGCTCCACCCCTGGCCCAGCTCATAGTAGAAGCGCCCGTCCTCGTGCGTGCCGACGTTGTTGAGCATGACCATGAGATAGCGGCGGGCGAAGAAGTAGCCCTGGTCGGCGCCGGAAGGGTACTGCTGCCAGGCGGCGGTCTCCCACCAGTCGTCGAGCGCCTCCTGGACGCTGTTCCAGACGAAGGTCTTCCCGTTGCCAGGATTGGTGTTGAGCGTGTTCGGGGGGATCGCGTCTATGTAGGTCTTCCACGAGGCGCAGAGATCGATGCCACCGGACATCTGCTTGTAGTTCGCGCCGCACCCGTCGGCGTACATGCCGCCCGTGAGGACCGGCAGGCAGGTTTCGCCCGACGTGGCCGCGCGGATATCGATGGCGGCCTGGACGGCCTTCATGTTGGCGATCGACTGGGCCGCACGAGCCTGCAGGAGCGCCCGGTGGAACTTGGCAAGCATCATGGCGGCGAGGATCCCGATGATGGCGCAGACGACGAGGAGCTCGATGAGCGTGAAGGCGGCGGAAGAAGAACGGCACCGGGAGGGTTCGTTCCGCCTCATGCCTCGCGCCCGGATCGCGGGGACGCCGTCGAAGCGCGCAGGACGAGTTCGACCGGGAGGTCGACGTGCAGGGGCGTCTCACGCCCCGATTCGATGATCTCGACGAGAGCGCGGGCCGCGCGGCGCCCGACCTCGTACACGGGCTGGCGGATCGTCGTGAGGCCCGCGTTCTCCGCCTCGGGCGCGTCGTCGAATCCGACGACGGAAACGTCGGTCGGGACCTCGCGGCCGCGGGCCCTCAATTCGTCCATCGCTCCGAGGGCGCAGGAGTCGTTCGCGCAGAAGACGGCGGTGAACTCGAGGCCCTGGTCCAGCGCCGTCGAGACCGCCTTCCGGCCTCCTTCGCGCGTGAAGTCGGCCTCCCCCTCGAGCGCGGAGGGCGCCGGGAAGCCGGCCTTGACGCACTCCGCCTTGAATCCCTTCATGCGCTCGCGAGCGCTGTCGGAACGATCGAAGCCGAGGCGGAGAATGCGGCGATGGCCGAGCGAGAGGAGATGGCCGGCGGCCAGACGGCCCCCCTCGTGGTTGTCGCAATCGACGTGGCTGATCTCCTTCGGCGCCGGGTTGCCGCAGATGAGGACGGGCGCGTGCCCCGGGCCGACCTGGCGATAAACGGCCGAATAGGTCCAGAGGATGAGCCCCTCGACCTCCCCGCCCGCCACCAGCGCCATCAGGTGCTCACGATAGCGATCGTCGCGCTCGTCCCCCGGCGCGAGATTCATGAGGAGCGAATACTCCCCCTGGCTCATCTCGTCCATCATGCCGCGCATGAGCTTGAGGAAGTAATCGAGCGTGAAGATGTAGCTGCCGGTGGGAAGAAGGAGCCCGATGCGGCGGGAGCGTCCCTTCCGGAGGGCCCGCGCCATGCCGTTGGCCTGGTATCCCAGCCGCGCGGCGATCGATTCGACATGCCGCCTCGTCTCGTCACGGAAGCGGACATCGGGTTGACGGTTGAGAATCCGGGAAACGGAGGAGGGAGAGAGTCCGGCTTCCCGGGCAACCATTTTCAGCGTGACGGCTCTTGACAAAGGCGCCCCCGGCAATTAATATACAAACGATTGTTCAAACTGTGTAATCGTTTGTTCACTCGTATTCTAGGCGTCGGATAATGGAATTGTCAAGCCCCTCATTCGGAAAAAAGAGAGGCTTGCAGAGGGGAAGAAGCGAGGCCGCACTACGGCCTCGGGAGACTGCAATCATGCATAGGAAGATCGAAATCGTGAATCACGCCTGCCGCATCGACGGGAAGGACAGGATCCTCATCACCGCGGACTACCCGTATTACCGCGACAAGGTCGCTCTCTGGCCGAAGAAGCTCGCCGCGCTCAAGGGGCTCGGCATGGACGCCGTCACCTTCTACGTGCCCTGGCGCCATCACGCGCGGCTGGTGAAGGGGCGCCAGGTCTTCGACTTCACGGGCGAGACCCTGCCGAACCGCGACGTCGTCGGTTTCCTCGGCCTCGTCGAGAAGGCCGGCCTCCTCGCCGTCGTCAAGCCCGGTCCCTTCATCCACGCGGAGACGGACCATGGCGGTCTGCCGCCCTACGTGATCCCGGGTCACCCGGATTGCGACTGCGACGCGCAGGAGCGCGCGGACGGCACTCACCGCACCTGGCTCCATCCCCACTGGCCCATGCCCTCCCCCACCGGGAGACGGTTCATGCGCCTCGTCGAGGAGTGGTTCCGGGCCGTGGACCGGGAACTTCTCGCCGGCCGCGCCTACCCGAAGGGTCCGGTGATGGCGCTGCAGATCTGCAACGAGGGCCTCTTCACCGACGCGGGCGAGCCGCCGACGGCCTTCGACTACGCCCCCGACTCGATCGCCCTCTTCCGCCGCTGGCTCAAGGAGACCTACGGCACGGTCTCCCGCTACAACCGTTGCCACGGCACCGCGCTCCGATCCTTCGTCGATGTGCCGGCACCGCGCTCGAACCGGCTCGGCGCGAAGACCTCGGGCGGCGAACTGCTCGCGCTCATGGACTGGCGCCGATACCAGGCCCGCTACACGGCCCACGTGATCGGGACCTACAACTCGTTTCTCTCGCCGTGCGTTCCCCGCGTCACCAATTCCGCTCTCCACTACAAGAACGACCACCACCTCGACTACTGGATCTGCCGCAATTCCTATTACGGCCAGGCGGGCGTCCACCAGGGCTTCACGAACTGGGTCGGAGCCGTCTCCGTCGACCGGGCCGCCTTCGACAAGTACCTGATCGCGATCAAGCACAACAAGGGAATCAACTGGGAGGAGAACTGGGGCTTCTCGAAGCTCTACGACTCACGCTACGCCTTCCCGGTCGTCCCCTACTACCAGACGCTCCTGGCGCTGGCGTGCGGCGCGAAGGGCTTCAACGTCTACACCGGCGTCGCGACCTCGAGCTGGGACAGCCACATCGATTCCAAGCACGAGCGCCCCTACCCGGACACGCCGCCGATCGACGACCGCGGCGAGGAGAGCGAAAAGGCCTTCATCCTGAAGGAGCTGACGCGGTACCTGAAGTCGGAGGAGCGCGACCTCGTCCGCGCGCGATGCGATTCCTCCTTCACCTACGTCATGGACCTCCCGACGAGCGCCGCGGGGAGTTTCGAGGAGAACCGGTTTTCCCGGCTCGCCCACGTTCACGGGGCGAAAAGCTTCATGAACCTGGTGACGATCTGCCGCGAGGGCAGCATCGGGTTCGAACTGCACAACGCCTCGTGCGAGGACGCACGGGAACTGGAACGCGCGCGGACCGTCGTTCTCCCCTCCTGCTTCTTCATGTCGCGCCCGCTTCAGCAATCGATCGCCGGCATGATCCGCGCCGGGCGGACCGTGCTCTGGTTCGGAGAACTGCCGGAAGTCGACGAGCGTTTCGAGCCGTGCACGATTCTCAGGGAGGCCGCGGCGAACGCGCCGGCGGGGGTCCTGCGACGCATCGGCGGCCTCGCGCCGGTCACCGCGGCGCGTTGGAAGGCCGTGCTCGAAGCGACCGGCATCCGCCCGCGCACCCGGCTCCGTGATCCGTTTTATCTGCAGCGCTTCACCGTGGACCGGGAGACCTCCTTCTACTACCTCTTCGCCATGAACGGCCGGAACCACGAGGTGCGGCTCGACCTGCCGGAGGGCCGCCTCGAGGCGAACCTCACCGACGGCTCGGCGCTCATGTTCAAGGTGAAGAGAGGCCGAATCGTCTCGGCGCTGGTCAAGAGCTTGAACGAGATGAAGGGGCGATCGATGCCCGTGAAACTGCTGCTCGACGGGAAGGGCTTCAGGAACCGCAAGGCGAAGGACGGGGTCTTGTCGATCGCGGATCGCGGATAGCGTACCGGGGGGCTCGGACCCGGAACATCAGGAGGCGCAGAGCCTCTTGAAATTCCCGGAGAAGACCCGGGCCTGGTCGCACGGATCGGGGAAGAGCCTTTCGACCAGCGCGCGGGCCGAAGCGAGGCTCTCCCAGGGGTAGTCCGACCCGAAGAGAACCCGGTCCGGGCCGAAGGCGGCGGCGAGCCCGCTCGCCTCCTCGTCGCGAATGAACCCCGAAAGACAGGCCGTGTCGACGTGGACGTTCGTCGAAGCGAGTTCGTCCGCCACCTCCTTCCACGCGCACCACCCCCCCATGTGCGCGGCGATCATGCGCAGGGCGGGAAACCTCTTCATCGCGCGCGCGATCCGCGCGGGCGAGGCGATGTCGGTGCGGGGAAAGGCGATGTCGTAGCCGGCGTGCATGAGGAGCGGAATCCCGCGCTCCTCGAGCCGTTCGTAGATCGGAAAGAGCCGCTCCTCGTCGATCGAGAACTCCTGGTAGTAGGGATGCATCTTGACGCCGGCGACGCCGGTCTCCACGACGGCATCGACCTGTGCGCGCGCGTCGAGATCGGGATGAAGCGAGGCGAAGGGAATGAGCGCGGGGTATCGCGCCGCGATCTCCGCGGACCACGCGAGGATGCGCGAAACCTGCTTCGGACGAGTCGCGATCGACGCGACGACGGCGCGGTCGACGCCGTCTTCGGCGAGCGCGCACACGAGCGCTCCGGCGGTGCCGTCGCCGAGCGCCTTGGCGCCCGCCGCCCCCTCAAGCGCCTCCATCGCGCGCGGGGCGAGATCGTCGGGAAAAGCGTGGGCGTGAACGTCGATGATTTTCATCCGGGTCATCATACCGCACGGCGCCGGGCGCGAGAAAATGGTCCCGATCCCCGTAAAATTCTTCTTTCTGAAAGATCAATCCTTTCAGCGTTCCATGCCTCCTTTTTCGCCCGATCTCAATCATCTCCTGACACCTGCATTTCCTCATGTTAGGATGAACTCCCATGCCGCGCTGGTTCTATCTCCGGGGGGAGACGACGCTGGGTCCATTCAGCGCCGAAGAACTTCGTATCCTGCATTCATCGGGCGCGGTGACGGACGAAACCTGGGTCTGGCGCGAAGGCATGGCCGAGTGGCAGACCTACGGAACCGTGCCGGAACTCTTCGCGCCGCCGGCCTCGCTCCACCCCCCGGGCGCCTTGACCCTGCCCTGTCCCCATCCTCTCGTGAAGAAGGGCGTCTGCGTGCGCTGCGGCGAGCGCGTTCCCCGGCGCTGGACACGCGCCGCGCTTCTCCTCCTCGTCCTCGTGTCGCTCGTCGCCTATGTCGTCGTGCACCTCTGGAAGCCGGCCTTCCTGCAGCCCGGCACGGAGTCGCGCGTGCTTGCGCACGACGAGCAGACCCGGCTGCTCCTCAACTGGCTCCGGGCGAACCGGACGCCCCTGGGCATGCCCCTTTCCTTCCAGGTCCCGGGCGCGGACACGATGAGCGTCTACGAGCGCGTCGGAACACCCGAGATCATCTCCGACGTGATGGAGCGGATCATCCTGAAGGAAGGCCTGATCGTCTACGACGGCGCGGTCTGGCAGATCGTCATGTCGGCGACGGGCGTGCCGTCCGACCTCGCGCTCGCGGAGGCGCCCCTCACCAATTACCGGACCGGCTACATGGGGCGCGTCCGCATCCGCTCGGGGCCTCCCCACTTCGTCTACGACCCCGTCTTCACCGACCTCTACAAGGAGCAGCGCGGCTTCATCTTCAAGGTCATCAACGCCTACGGCAAGTACGAGACCGAGGATCCCCTGAATGGACGAAGGCACTTCCCCGGCTGGCCGAATTTCGACCGGATCCACTGGGAGGATTGGTACCCGATCGCGGGCGAGAACGCCTGGCTGGCCATGGCCGCCCTGCAGATCCACCACCGCAAGTATTTCGACACCGCGACGCAATCCTACAAGACCCCGCCCGGCACGCCCGAACTGGAGTTCGCGCGGGAGCTCGCGGAGGTCGCCATCACCCTGCAGGCCGACAACGGAGGCATCCGCATGGGCCCGATGGGAATCTCGCGCGGCGAGGTCTCCGACACCTTTTTCTGGTACTTCGAGATCTCCACCGAGAACACCCTGAGCTGGTACAGCGCCTTCCGCATGCTCCACCAGATCACCAACGACGTCCGCTACAAGTTCGCGATGCAGCGGGTCGAGAATTTCCTGCGCTGGGCCTACCTGCCCGGCAGGGGCGTCTTCGCGCAGGGCGCGCATTTCCAGCCCGGCCGCGGGTGGATCCACAACCCGGCCTTCGCCGTCGACTGCCAGACCTGGGGCATCATCTCGATCCGGCCCGAACTGATCGACGACTGGTTCGGCCGCGGCGCCTGCGCGGAGATCTGGCGTCGCACGAAAGCGCTCGGTGGATACCGCAAGAACAACACACTCGCGGGAATCGGGTTCACCGAGGAGAACGACCAGCTCTCGGTGGAGTGGACGGGCGGCGCCATCCTGGCGACGCGGCTCCTGGCCTCGTGGTATCGCGACGAGAAGCCGGAGCTGGCGGCGGAGTGTCTCGAGGACGCGCGGAGCATGAGGCGGGGCGTGGACGAACTCTATTGGCAGATCGCTCCCGACCAGGCCGCGTATTCCTACAGCCTCCAGAGAAAGTACATCCCGTTCGGATGGTGGGCCCACGACAAGCGTGTTCTCTCCACGGTCTCCACCTGCTGGATCGTACTCATGAACAACAACTTCAATCCCTTCTTCCTCGGCGGAGACGATCCCCTCCTGCCGCCCCTGTAGACGATTGCATCCTCATCCCGGGCCCGTTATCCTTGCCGTGTCCGCATGACCCAGTGGTTCTACAACGTCGGGCAGGAGTCCAAGGGCCCCTGCTCGACCGAAGATCTGATCCTCATGAAAAAGAACAGGGTGCTCACGGACGAGACCTTCGTCTGGCGCGAAGGGCTTTCCGGATGGCTTCCCTACTCACAGGTCGAGGAACTGACCTCGCCGGCGCCGGCCGCACCATCGACCAGGCCGACGCCCCCGGTCGCTCCTGCTCCTTCCGCGCCTGCGCCGGCCCCGGCGCCGGCCGCTCCCTCGGCGCCGAAACCCGCTCCGGCCCCGGCCGTTTCGGCGACGGTCTCCGCGCCCAAGCCCGCCCCGGCGCCCGCGCCGGTCATGGGGGGCGCCAAATCCGCCGCGCCGGCGGGCCCGGACCTCCTGGAGACGAAGAAACAGCAGGTCGCCGAGACGACCTCGAAGATCCTCGACGTGGCCGGCCTGAACGAAAGTCCCCTCGAGGGGACCTGCCCGGCCTGCGGATACTTCGTCGGTTCCGGTCTCACCTGCATCCGCTGCGGCGCGCGCTCGAAGAAGTACATCTCCCTGAAGTTCGTCCGCGCCATCTGCCTCCTCGGTTCCGTCGTCGGCCTCGTCCTTCTCCTCTTCGCGGCCCGGGCCAAGCAACCCGAGCTCGTGGAGGTCGGCGCGATCGACATCATGATGAACGGGGCGCTCGTCGAGGTGGAAGGCAACATCACCTCGTGGGAGGAAGACGAGGCGACGGGCGGGTTGCGCTTCAAGGTCGACGACGGCACGGGCGAGATCACGGTGAACGCCTACGGGAAACTCCAGGCCCTGCGCGACTTCTTCGGTGAGAACGAGATGCCCAGGCTCGGGGATCACATTTCCGTCATCGGCTCGATCAACGAGACCCAGAAGTTCGGGATCTCCCTGATGCTCGCCCTGCCGGAGCGGGTGACGATCCTCAATCGCTTCGTCCCGACGGTGGTCTCCATCGGGCGGATCTCGGACCGCAACGTCGGCGAGATCAAGCTGGTGCAGTGCCGCGTGGCCTCCTCCAAGAGCCGCAATCTCCAGTCGGGCGGCCGGATGCACACGCTGACCTTGGACGACGGGAGCGGGCGGATCGAGATGTCGATCATGGACGATCTCCTGACGGCCCTGAAGCCCGAGCAGCAGGCGCTCCTGAAGCCGAACGGCCCCGAGTTCCAGTGCCTGCTGAGGATCAGCATGTACCAGCAGAGGATCTCGGCGAAGCTGGCCGACCCGCGAAGCCTCAAGCCCGCCACGGCCGCCGCCGCGCCCGACGCGGCGACAGCGGAACCGGAGACGGAGCCGGCGGCCGGTGCCGCGGACGCGGAAGGGGACGCTATGGAACCCGAGGCCGGACCGGTCGAGGCCGCGCCGGAACCGGTGACGGCCATCGACGCCGCCGGGCAGTGACGACCACCATCCTCCTCTACACCCTCATCGGAACCCTCGTCGGCGCCGTGCTCTGCCTCATCCCGTCCCTGCACATCTACAACGTCATGGGCTTCGCGCTCCTCCTCTACTTCTACTTCAAGGACCTGATCCCCTACGAAGGGCTGGCGCCCCTCTTCATGTCGATGATGGTCGCCTTCGCCTTCATCAACACGATCCCCATGACCTTCCTCTCCGCGGCCGACGAATCGGCGGGCGCGACGATCCTGCCGACCCTGGACATGGTGATGGCCGGCCG
>CAZWVM010000141.1:0-9267 GCA_964637705.1 uncultured bacterium | reverse complement strand
ACCTTGACGCGCGTCGACTCGCTGATCGTGGGGTTGTTGCCCAGGACATACGCCACGGTGGTGCGGGAAACGCCGGCCTCCGCGGCGACCGTCTCGATGGTGACTGACTGTCTTGTGCGCACGCTCATCAGGTCGGGTCCTCCGGCGCGGACCGCGGCGCCGAGGCGCCGCCCCGCGGCTCATAACTACCGGAACTCGGTCCGTTTGTCAAAACGAGCTCCGGGCCTTCATCCCCGGAAGTTGATTTGCCACCGAGGCACGGAGACGCAGAGGAATTCCTTCTAATCCACCTTCAGGCGTGACAAGAAGTTTCGGACTTTCACAAGCAACGAGGAATTGACCTCGATTGCCGGAGGTTGATTAGCCACGGAGGCACAGAGACACGGAGAACCCCCTTTTAAACCTCGTCCATGCGTGATACAAGAAGTTTCAATCTTTCACCCACCGGGTGAAAGTCGACTCCCGCAGGCAACGAGGACTTGACATGACCAAGAACCCGAACCGTCTTCCCTTCGAACTCGACCCCGAACTTGACGATTCCCTGATCACGGCACACGCCGGCCTGCCCCTGGTGGTGGAAATGTTCCGCGACACCGGCGGCGCGTCATCGCCCGCGCGCTCGAACAACTCCCGGCCTGGGTCGGCGAGATCCGGGACGATCGAGCATGTTCATCACGTGGTGGTGAACGAACTGGCGGGCGGTTGGATCCGGAGCACGTGGTTTGGCGCCAAGGCCGGATGGTTCCGCGCGAACACGATTCTCTACAATCTGCTCCCTGCGCCGGGGCGGTTGACGCTGCCCGAGGAGTTCGCGAACGCCCGTCCGAAACGACTGCGCTTCGTGTTGTTCAACGTGGTGGGGCGGGTCGTGAGCCATGCCCGTGAACGGCTCATGAAAATCTCCGCTCAGTCAACCTTTCTCCGGGGATTCAGGACGGGAAGCAGCCGTTCGGCCGGTGATCGGAGGGTCGGAATGAGAGTTCCCCGTCCGCGCGGTCTCGCGCGGACGGGGGACGCTTCAGGCGGCCTGCTCTCGCTTCGACGGGGGACATCCCCGGACAATTGCCCCTGCCGAGCCGGCGTTCATCCTGTATGATCGGCTTCATGCCGAAGAGATTCTCTCTTGCTGCCGGGCGCGTGCGATGAAGAAGACGGTTCTCATCCTGAATCCCGTCTGCATGCCCGGCATCCCGCAACCCGGCATGGTCTCCTACAACGGCCTTACGCTCGCGATTCCCCTCCTGGCCTCCGGCTATCGGGTCAAGTTCGTCGATCTCCACTGGTGTTCCGATCCGGAGGGGGAGATTCTCGACGAGGCGGCGAGCGCGGTATGCGTGGGGATCAGCGCCATGACCGGGCACCAGATCAAGGACGGTCTTCGCTGGGCCGGCCGTGTGCGCGACCGGTTTCCCGACCTTCCGATCGTGTGGGGCGGCCCGCACGCCTCGATCCTTCCCGAGCAGACGCTTCGGGATCCCCGCGTGGACCACATCGTGCGCGGACAGGGGACCTACGCGTTTCTCGACCTGGTGAGGGCGCTCGAATCGGGACGGGATCCCTCCCGGATTCCGGGCACCGGATGTCGGCGGGACGGGATGCCCGTCATGGCCCCGGCCCGGCCGTTCCAGGCCCTGGAGGGCTTTTCGGGATATCCGTTCGATCTGATCGACGTCGAGAGAATCAGCGCGGGCGCCGTGAGGTTCGTCTACAACTCGAGCGAGGGGTGCCCCTGGCGGTGCAGTTTCTGCGCGAACCAGATCATGTACGGGCGCCGTTGGGCCGGTTTCGACGCGGATCCGCTCCTGTCCGACCTGAAGCGTCTTCGCGCGCAAACCGGCGTGCGGCAGATGGATATGCTGGACACGAATTTTTTCGTCAGGAAGCGACGTGTCCTGGAATTCGCGGAGGCGCTCACGCGGGAGAAGGCGGACATCACCTGGACGGCCTCCGCTCGATCGGACCAGTTGCTCGAGTACTCGGCCGATGAGATGCGCCTGCTCGCGGAATCGGGCCTGACCGGCGTGCTCGTCGGCATGGAGAGCGGCAGCCGCCGGGTGCTCGAGCTGATGATGAAGGATATCGACGTGGAGGATTGCCTGAGGGGCGTGGAGCATCTCTCGGCGCACGGCATCCACACCACGGGCCTCTTCATGATGGGACTTCCGACGGAGACGGAGGAGGAGAGGGAGGCGACGCGCAGGCTCATCCTGCAGATCAACGGGCAGCCCCATGCCTCCGCTCTCGTCGCCGTCTTCACGCCCTATCCCGGCGAGTCGCTCTACCAGCTCTGCCTGCAGCACGGCTTCGAACCGCCGGACAGTCTTGAGGGGTGGAGCGAGTTTTCCCAGGACAAGGCGAACCTTCCCTGGATCGGCGACGACTTCAAGTGGGAGCACGACCGTTTCATCGCTGGGATGAAGATTGCGAAGGAGGGGGCCTCGGATTCGGCCATCACCCGGCGGATCGAAGAGATGCTGAGAGCCGGCCACCGCCGAATTCTCGTGTGGGGTGCCGGGCTGACCGCGGCCCGGATCATCCTGGCGTGCCGCGACACGCCCCTGGAGATCGCCGGGCTCGTGGATTCGAACCCGAAGAAGTGGAACCGCGAGTGGTATGGCCATAGGGTCGAGGATCCCGACCGCCATCGAGGCGAGTCGGTCGACGGCCTGCTCATCGGCTCCTCCGGCTACGAGACCGAGATCCTGGAGCGGCTTCGTGAATCGGGGGGGGCTGGCTGCCCGGTCTGGACGATCGGAGCGGGACAGGTGCGCATCGTGCCCGAAGAGACCACATGACTCACGGCGCCCCCTCCGCGACACGGCTCATCGCTCTCGTCCTTTTCGTCCTGGCCGGATGCGCATCCACGGGAGCGGCCCGTCCGCCCGCGACGGCGTCGTTTCTCCTCGGCGTGGATGCGAACTACCTGCCGGAACTCGAGGCGCGCGGGGTGAATTGGAGCGAGGGAGGACGAGTGATCCGGCCGCTGGAGGTTTTCGCGCGGCAGGGCGTCGACGCCTTCCGACTGCGCCTCTGGACCGGTAACGGGGACACGGCCCTGGCGCTGGCCGAGGAGGCGGAGCGGCGGGGCATGGACGTCCTGCCGGTCATCTTCCTGAGCGAGGACTGGGCCGATTACGTGAAGCAACCGGCGCCGGCGGCGTGGAGGGGCATGTTGCTTGAGGGGAAAGCGGCGGCCGCTCGCGCGCATGCCCGCGCGGTGGCGATCGCGCTGCGCGATCGAGGGATCCGTTGTCCGTACTTCGCCGTCGGCAACGAGATCGACTTCGGGATCTGCGGCGAGTTCGAGGAGAGGTGGGAACGCCGTTTCGCGATGGAATGGATGAGGAAGGAGATCTGGCCGCGCGCGGCGGCCGTGATCGTCGCGGCGCAGGAAGGAGTCCTCGAGGTCGACCCGCGCGCGCGTTTCGTCGTGCACCTCGCGCAATGGTGGAGCCCGGATTACGTTCGCGCGATGATCGAAACGCTGAAGGCGAACGGCGTGCGCCTCGATGCCGTCGGTCTTTCGTATTACCCGAGTGCGCCGATGGGCGAGGAGCAGGACCCGGCGGCTTTCTTCCGCAACGCGGAGACGCTGGCGGAGGCTTTCGACTGTCCGGTCATCGTCTGCGAGACCGCTTTCCCGGCGACGCCCGAGATCGGGGGACAGTTCTCCTCGTGGAACCGAGCCGTGCCCGGCCACGAATTCACGCCCGAGGGCCAGCGGCGCTGGATCGCGGATTTCCTGGAGGAGTGTCGGCGGAGACCGGTGATCGCGGGCGCCTTCTACTGGAGCCCGGAGTGGCACGGGGGAGGGTTGTGGGATGCGTTCGCACTCTTCGACGAGAGGGGCGTTGCGCGGCCGGGGTTGGGCGCGCTGGGCGCCGGTGCCGGGGTCCCGCCGGCGAACGACCGGTGAGCCGGGGTGTGCCCGTGAGCCGGAACCGTTTTGTCTTCGCGCTCCCAAGGGCGTATGATGTCCGCATGCGCGCGAACTCCATCCTCCTGCCGCTCATCGCGGCGATCCTCGCGGTGTGGGGGGGCGCCGGCCCGGCCCGGGCGTGGGATCTCTCCCGGGAGGTCGTGACCGAGTTCGTGGAACGGGACGGCGGGTTCGATATGACGACCTTCAATCATCTGCCAGTTCCGCTGACGGCAACCTATTCACTCGAACTGACCAATATGAAGTCGTCGGCGGGGAACCGTTTCACGGTGCTCCTGCCCGCGCGCTCTCGCGTGATCGTCTCGCGCGTCGCGGCTGTCGATCCTTCCTCCGCCAACGAGTACCGCTGGGAGTGGCACTGGCTATACGGGGACGCCGCCGCCGAACCGGCGCGACGCGGTGCGTTCCGCCTGCCCTACGCTGACGGAGAACGCTACGAGGTCACCGAGGCGCGGGGCACCTGTCCCGGCCACCAGGATGCGATGCTCGACTCCATCGACTGGAGCATGCCGGAGGGAACGCCGATCGTTGCGATCCGGGACGGCATCGTGGTCGAGGTCGAGTCCCGCTTCGATCAATCCGGCGGCGAGGAGATGAGCGAGAAGGCGAACTTCGTCACCATGGTCCAGGCCGATGGCTCGCTTGTCGATTACGTCCATCTCCGGTGCGGAGGTGTAACCGTGGCGCCGGGGCAGTTCGTGCGAGCCGGCGAACTCATCGGCTATTCGGGGAACACGGGGTGGTCGTCGGGACCCCATCTGCACCTCCGCGTCTTCCGCCCGGTGGACGGATTTCGCTTCGAGAGCCTGCCGGTCCGGTTTTGCACGGTCGAGGATGCAGAGGCCACGCTCTGCCGGGGCGATCGGCCCACGGCCTGTGCTTTGACCGACAGCGCCGCATCGACCAGGGGGAAGTAGCGTTCGGCGCGGCGCTCTAGGCTAGCGGATCAACGCGATCACGTCCGCGCGCGCGAGCCAGAGTCCCGCCAGCACCGGGACCGATACCGTGAGGTAGAAGAAGAGGATCGGCGCCCAGGCGTGCCGCGTCGCTTCCGGGGGCAAACGGCGGCCGAGCGCATACCAACTGAACAACCGAAAGACGGGAAGGCCGGCGGCGAGCGCGAGCCCGACGACGCTGTTCACAACCTCGAAGATCCCCGCTCCGTCGAAGGCAAAGTGGGCATGGATGCGGACGGCGGCGATCACGATGATGACACCTAGCGGAAATGCGTCCACGAGGACGTAGGACGGATGCGTGCTCAGGAAGTGGTAGGGGGTGGCGGGATCGACCGGATTGATCGCCGTGAATCCTCCGACGCGCAGGAGGTTGCGGGCCGAGGTCGCGCCGGCTTGTGGAAGAAGGATCTCGTGAACGAGCGCGGCTCCGACCGCCAGGCCGATGCTTCCCGAAACAGGATAGAAGAAGAGCCATCCGGCTTCGAGTCGGCTCGAGTCGTTGAAAAGGCCGTTCGCGATGTTGCCGAGAACCCCGGCCAGGCAGACGACCGCCACCAGTTCGTAGAAGACGAGGCGGCAGACGCCGAGTACCGAGAGGAAGTTCTGATACAAGAAGGCGAAAGGATGAATGCGTTCCGCGGTCACGGGAGGATTGTAGTTGATGAAGCCGATCGGATCATCGATTTCTCCCCGATGATGGAAGGCCGCCGGATCGGAAAAGGGGCTTGATGAATCGCGGCGGTCCGCTGTTTCGATGCGCCCTTTCGATGCGATTGATACGCCCCGACCCATCAACGATAATGCGCGGAATGTCATGACGATGGCACCCGTGGAAGCTGTGACGCTCGAGCCGGCGCTCGCGCGGTCGCTGAAGAGGTCGGCCTTGACGCAGATCCTTCTCTTTGCCGCGGTGGCCGTCTGTTTGACGCCGGTGGCCGGCGTTCTCGGTTTCAGCGCCGCCTGGATCGCCTGGGAGCAGAGCGCCCCGGCGCTTGTCGCGGTCATGATGGCCGCGATCGGCGTGGGATTCGGGTTCCTCTCCGTGGCCTCGGCCTGGCTTTCGTTCTCCAACCTTCTCTTCTTCACCCGCCTGCCCGCGGCTCTCGCCTCTCATTTCGACGGGCCTCCGGTGAAGTGCCGCCTCTACTCACGGAGCCCGCGCACGCTCGTTGGCGCCTGGCTTCTCCACGAGACAAAGAAGCATGCCGTCGATCTCTCGCTCTTCGAACGCATTCCCGAGACGGGCCATTTTCGGTTTCGCTACATTCTCCGCCCCGGGTTTGCGGGCACGCTCGTGCCGAGGCTGGTGATCGGCTTCGAACCGTTGGTCGAGAGAGCCCGGCCGGTCGCGGTCGCGGCGGCGCCGGGCTATTACGCGGTGAACGAGCGGCCGGTCAAGCTCGTGCCGACTCCGGAAGGAGGCCTGGACGTCATGGCTCTCGATATGCGAACCGGCGAGTTCGTCCGCGACATGAGCTACCTCTCGCGGTGCCTGGGAGAATCCGGGGACGTCGATGCGCTCGATGCGGCCGAGTTCGAGGCTCGCGTCGCGGCAGCCCGTCGGGCGGTGAGGGTCTAACCCTGCGGCCTTCCGAGTCGCTGGCCGTGGTTGACTCTTGCCGCGATGATACCCCACTGCCAGAGTCCAACCCATGACGACACGAGTGGCGCGACCCGCTCGCGTTCTCTTCCCGGCCATCTCCGCGACATTTCCTGCCCGGGTCACTGCCTCGCGCGACCGTCGGGAGCGAGTATCATGTGGATCTCCTGATCGGCGGCGCGCCAACGCCGGTGACCTCGGTCGGAATCAGCGCCGGCAGTCTGTCCGAGGGTCTGACGTTGACCCATGAGCGTGGCGAGTCTCGGGCGCAGCTCACCGGGATGCCGCGTCAACCCGGGACGAGCCGCTTTACCGTCTCCGCTAAATGCCTTGGGACCGGCGAACACGGCGCCGTCGGCGAGCGCGACTACGAACGGGCCGTGATGCGGGATACGGCGACGGAGTCTTCGGGCGCCGGCAGTCCGGATCGGTCCCGGCCATGAGCGAGGAGGCAACGGCCGCGACGATCCCTTCGATAGCTTCGCCCGGCCAGGATGGAATACAGAGAATGAATGGCAAGCAGCTCACGGTTGACTCGGTCAGTGAGTGTGTGAACGAATCATGGCTCCCCGGATTAGACGCCATGCGAACCACCTTGCCGGTCGGAAGAATCGTCCTGAGGACATGGGACACGAAGGTCGAGTTCAGGCTGGCGGCCTGACAACAGCTAGTTTTGAGTGCCATCAGAATCGCATGCACGAAATCGGAAAATATTTAGATTGCATAAAATAACGGAATGAGTAATAATTAGCAAACGATATGAAAACGCACTATTCCAGTCCGGCAGGGCAGTTCGTGGAGGATCTCCTCGGCCAGGGGCGCTACTCCTTTACCAAGGCCGAGTTCACCCGGCGAATGGGACGGTCCGCCGGGGCCGTCAACATGGCGCTCTATCGTTTGGTGAAGGCGAAGCGCCTGGTCGCGCCTTGTTCGGGTTTCTACGTCATCGTGGATGCTCAGCACCGCAAGGCGGGAACCCTGCCTCCGGAATGGTTCATCGCCGAGTTGATGAGGTTCAAAAAGCGGCCCTATTACGTCGGGTTGCTTTCGGCTGCGCAGATCCACGGGGCAGCGCATCATCGGCCGCAGAAGTTCCAGGTGATCATCCCGGGAAACGCGATGAGGCCGGTGACCGCCGGTAACGTGCAGATCCGGTTCTTCGTGAAGGGCGCTTTCGAATTGGCACAGACGATGGACGTCAAGACCCCCACGGGATTCATGAAGGTATCGACTCCGGAAGATACCGCCTGGGATCTGGTCAGATACTTCAAGACGTCCGGCGGCTGGGACAACGTCATGACCGTGCTTTCGGAACTGGCCGAGAACCTGGATGCGAAGAACCTGAAGATGGCATGCGCGCGGCAGGGCGAAACCATCGTCACCCAGAGACTGGGATACCTCCTGGAACAAGCCGGTCACAAGGCCCTGGCTGCGGCACTGGCGGTCCTGGTTCGAGATGCGCCCCTGCGGCCGCTGGACCCGTCGGCGCCGAAGGCCGGCAGCCCGGTGAATCGGCGATGGAACCTGGTGATCAACGCGTCACCGGAGTCTGACGCGTGATCCCGCAGGCGGCCATCACTCATTGGCGAGCGATCGCACCGTGGCCGCAGGATGCTCAGGTGGAACAGGACCTGATCCTCTCCCGCGCCCTGGTCGAGATCTTCCAGATGCCGGACCTCGCCAAGTCCTTTCTGCTCCGCGGCGGGACGGCTCTGCACAAGCTCTTCGCCACAGAAAATCGGCGCTATTCCGAGGATATCGATCTCGTCCAGGTGGCCGCGGAACCGATCGGACCGGCCCTGACCGCCATCAGGAAGCGCCTCGATCCACTCCTTGGGAAGCCGCGAAGCGAGAGAAATCCCGAGAATGTGACGTTGCGCTACCGGATGGAATCGGAGATCCCGCCAGTTGTTCCCTTGCGGCTCAAGGTCGAGATCAACACGCGCGAGCACTTCGCCGTCTTCGACACGCTGGCCAGACCGATCGTGATCGAATCTCCGTGGTTCACGGGAAGCGCGGAGATTCGGACTTATGAACTCGATGAACTCCTGGCGACAAAACTGCGCGCACTCTATCAGCGAAAGAAGGGGCGGGATCTCTATGACCTATGGCATGGCCTCGAGACCGAAGGTGCCGATCCCGAGCGCATTGTGAAGGCCTTTTGCCGTTACATGGAGGAGGAGGGAAGCAAGGTCGGCTGCAGGAACTTCAAGAAGAACCTCGCCGAGAAGCTGGCGTCGCGCGGATTCCTCGCGGACCTCGAACCGTTACTCGGTCCGGGCGCGCGCTATGATGCGCGTGAAGCCGGGCAGATCGTGGCGGAGCGATTGCTCTCGCTCTTATAGGCTGCGGCGCACGCCGGCTGAAGCAAGGAGATGAAGTTGCCGATAATCCTCCCGCGAAGATTACCATCTACATCAGGAGGCACGATATGAACCAGGAACCGTCCGCTCAAAACGACCGCCAAGCTGACTCGAACGCGTCGAAACCGCGACGCGCTTCACCCCCGGGAATTTCTCATTCCAGTTCCCCGGAATGTTCGTGGGCATGGGCACGACTGCTGCAACTCGCGCGTGATGTGGAGTACATGAATCAACTCAAGGCCACGGGTGAAGGGGCTGCAATCGACGAGATGAAACGCGATTAGAGAGAAGTGGTTCGCATGGCGTCTAAAGTATATGTTTGTAATAGACTGATATAATATAAGTTGCATCAATGGCTCCCCCGACTAGACGCATTACGAACTTTTGGCGTCTTGTTTTGCAGGAGTT
>CAZWVM010000140.1:0-9296 GCA_964637705.1 uncultured bacterium | reverse complement strand
CGATGGAGAGCGAGGAGGTGGCCTTGTCGATGAGGATGATCGAGCCGGTCGTCGCTCCGGTCATCTTCACGGCCGCGTCGAGAATCCGGTCGAGGAGCTTCCGGGGTTCCTCCGCGCCGGAGAGGGACTGGATCAGGTTGAAGACGATCTGAGACCGGCTCGAAATCGAAACCGGCCTGACCTTGCCTTTCATCATCCGACCGCCTTCCGGAAAAAGTTCCGATGCCTGGATGAGCAATGCCTATGCCGACCTGAATTCAATGGAGTTATTTGTATATGCTCACTAATGAAAGGTCAATATTGATCTATTTAAGAAATATTTTGACCACTTGATGCGATGACGAGGTTGCGCCCCTCGCGTTTCGCCCTGTAGAGCGCGGCGTCGGCCGCGGCCGAGAGGTCGGCCTGGTTCTCGCCGTCGGAGGGGAAGGTGGCGACGCCGATGGAGACGGTCTTGCGGATCGTTTTCTCCTCGGTATCGGTCCTCACGAGCATCGGGAGTTCCTCCACGGCGGCGCGGATCCGTTCCGCGATCTCCTGCGCGCCGTCCGGGGGCGTTTCGGGCAGGATCACCGCGAACTCCTCGCCGCCGTACCGCGCGACGACGTCGGAAATCCGGAGCATCTGGCGGATCTTCTGGGAGACGTGGATGAGAACCTGGTCGCCGACGAGGTGGCCGAGCGTGTCGTTGACGGCCTTGAAGTGGTCGACGTCGATCATGAGGAGCGAGAGGGGTTTCAGGGCGTTGCGCGAGCGCTCGAGTTCCTCGCCGATGATCGCCTTGAAACAGGCGTGGTGCGGGAGGCCGGTCATGAGGTCGGTGCGGGACTGCAGTTCCACCTCGTGGTAGAGGCGCATCTTCTCGATGAGGAGCCCGATCTGCGTGGTGAAGATCTCGATCGCCTCCCCGGGAACGGTGAGATCGATGGTGAATTGGACGACGGCGCACTGGCCGTCGCCCAGGGGGAGGGGGACCCAGAGACTGCGGCGGTTGCCGCCCGCGGCGCGCTCCAACCGCCGTCCACCAATCGCCTCCTTCCACTCCGGCGTGTCCAGGAGCGTGCTCTCCTCCTCGCGGTACGGGAAGATGCCCGTCGGGATGGCGCCGGGCAACCGGGGAAGATAGAGCCGGGGTGTCGTGCCCAGGAGCGCCTGCGTGCCCTTCTCGATCTCTTTCCAGGCGACGTCGAAACGCAACGAGGCTCCGAAGGATCTCACGAAGTTGAAGCGTCGCGTCAGGAGGTGGAATTCCCCCTGCCGCTCCTCGTGCCGGCGCGCCAGATCGATCAACCGCTGTTCCCCACGCTGGATTTCCTCCCGGACCGGGTCGGTCCGTTCCGCCGCCCGCGCCTCCATGTCCTGGTGCAACGCGCTCTGGAGGCTCCAGGCGAGGAGGGTGAGGCCGAGGAGGATCGAAAGCGAGACGACATGGTGCTCGATCAGCCTCGTGCCGCCGCTCCAGGAGGAGATCCCGGCGGTTCCGAGGAAGAAGAAAAAGGGGAGGGCCACGGCCACGACGGAGATGCGGATCCGGCGCTCGGGGGCGCCCGGCATCGGGATGGCGAGCGCGGCGGCGAAGAGCGCGACGCCGGCGACGAAATTGCACCACTCGGGGGGGAGAAAAGCGCTCCCGAGAATGGCGTTCATGCCGCGGTGATCCTGTTGCGTCCGGTCTTCTTCGAGACGTAGAGCGCGCTGTCCGCGCTCTCGACGAGTTGCCCCGTCGTGGCGGCGTCATCGGGGTAGGACGAGACGCCGCCGGAGATGGTCACCGGGCGGTCCATGCCGGTGAAGGCATGGGATTCGACGGCGCGCCGGATCTCCTCCGCCTTCCGGATCGCCTCCTTTCGCGGCGTGTCCGGCAGGACGAGCACGAATTCCTCCCCGCCGTAGCGTGCCGCGATGGCGGGGTTCTCGACCGCGCGCGAGAGAAACTCCGCGACCTCCTTCAGGACCACGTCGCCCTGCGCGTGGCCGTAGCTGTCGTTGACGGATTTGAAGTGATCGACGTCGAAGAAGATGAGCGAGAGGGGTGTGCCGCCGCGTCGGGCCCGCGAGAGTTCGGTCTCGAGCTTGCGGTCGAAGTAGTGGCGGCGATAGAGGCCGGTCAGGCCGTCGGTCACGGCCCGTTTCTCGAGCGTGGCGTAGAGATCGGCGTTCTGCAGGGCCAGCGTGGCCGGAACGGCCAGCATCGACATGGCCTCCAGGTCGTCCCGCGCGAAGTCGCCCGGTGTCTCCGACTCGACGCGCAGAACCCCCCACGCCTCGAAACCCGTGGCCAGGGGGACGAGCATGAGGGAGGAGAAGCGGCGCACGGGCGGCGCGACGGGTGCGATCTGGTAGGAATGGGAGAGGTCGGAGACGAGCTCGTTGCGGCGCCCGCGCCGCACGATCGGATTGAAGTCCTCGCCGCCGCAGAGGTCGGGAGAGGGGCAGGGCGGGAGCGCGGCGAGGAGCTGACAGCCGGCGGGCCCGAAGCGGTAGACGAGCACGCGTCCCCGCCCGAGGATCTCGCGCGCTTTTTCCGTCACCGCTTCCGCCACGCGCTCGAGGTCGAGTTCCCGGCCGAGGTCGGGGCTGGATTTGACGAGGTCGGTGATCTTCCGCGACAACGTCGCCACCGTGTTGAGACTCGCCTCGGTTTTCGCGATCTCCCCGTTCAAGGTGTTCCTTCTCCCCTCGAGATCCTTCTGGCGATACCAGAGGGACGTGAGGAGCCCGCCGAGGCTGTGGTGGTTTTCGCCGACGCGCAGGGCGAGGGCGAAGAGACCGGCGCAAGCGAGAGCCATGCCGAAGAGCGAGGGATTGACGCGCGATCCCGTGAAGCGGACGAAGACGAGATGGCAGGGCAGGAAGAGGATCGTCAGGGTCAGGGCGTAACCGATGGCGGGCGGAGAGCCCCAGAAGAAGGCGATGATGGGGAGGGCCGTGGCGAGGGAAAGGAAGAGGGACCAGAAAAGGCCGGAGAGAGAGGTCTCCAGGGCGTAGAAGGCCGCGATGTGAAGCAGGACGAGCGCGAGCGGCAACGCGACGGCGGCGGCCATGCCCGCCGCCTCGACTTTCTGGCTCCTGAGGGCCAGTTTCTCGCCTTCGAAGGGGAAGATCGTCTCGACGAGGCGGCGGCGGAACTCGCGAAGGGGACCGTTGGGACGGGTGCGGGCGGCGGAATGGACCGAGGCGTACCGCGGTTCCGGCGTCACGTGTCGTTCCCCTCCTTGCTCGCGCGGGAGTCCCTAACGGGGATCCCGTTCCGGATCAGAAGAGGCGATCCTCGGTCCCGGCGTCGAAGAGGTGCGACTGGCTCATGTCGCAGACCAGCTCGATCCGGCTGCCGACCGAGGGCAGGGCGTCTCCGCGCAGGCGCACCACGACCACGTGCTCGCCCACTCGCACGTAGGCGAACGTCTCCGCTCCCATCGGCTCCACAACGTCCACGACGGCCGTGAAGACCTGGTCGGCGGGAGCATCCGGGAGAAAGAGCTTGTCGTGGATGTGCTCGGGTCGGATGCCGAAGAGCACCTTGCGGCCCGCGAGGTTCTTCGCCCGGATGGCGGCGGCCTGCTCGGCCGTCGCGCGAACGGCGAAACCCTCGCTCTTGATGAGGACCTGGTCGCCCTTGGTTTCCAATACCGACGGGAAGAAATTCATGGCCGGGGAACCGATGAAACCGGCGACGAACTTGCTTCCGGGTTTGGCGTAGAGATCGAGGGGCGTGCCGACCTGGAGGATCTTGCCGTCCTTCATGACGATGATCCGGCTGGCCAGGGTCATCGCCTCCACCTGGTCGTGCGTGACGTAGACGATCGTCGCGTTCAGTCGGCGGTGCAGGCGAGCCAGCTCCACGCGCATCTCGACGCGGAGCTTGGCGTCGAGATTGGAGAGGGGCTCGTCGAAGAGGAAGACCTTGGGCTTGCGGACGATGGCGCGGCCGACGGCGACGCGTTGGCGCTGTCCGCCGGAAAGCTGCTTGGGCTTGTTCTGGAGGCGGTCGGCGAGCTGCAGGAGCTGGGCGGCCTCCTTGACGCGTTTCTCGATCTCCTCCTCGGGGATCCCCCGCAGGCGGAGCCCGAAAGCCATGTTTTCGTAGATGGTCATGTGGGGATAGAGGGCATAGTTCTGGAAGACCATGGCGATGTCGCGGTCCTTGGGCGGCACGTCGTTGACGCGTCCGCCGGCGATCTTCAGGTCGCCGCCCGAGATGTCCTCGAGGCCGGCAATCATCCTCAAGAGCGTCGTCTTGCCGGATCCCGAGGGTCCGACCAGGACGCAGAACTCGCCGTCCTTGATCGTGAGGGTCGCGCCCTCGCAACCCACGTAGCCGTTCGGATAGACCTTGCGAAGATTGACCAGATCGATGTCAGCCATGGCGCCTGAGACCGTAACTTTCCCCGCCGGGAGCGTCAAGCTTTTTGTTCCCGGCGCAAACGGCTATTAAATCGGTTTTTCCATCTTTCCCTTGCGCTGTCGCGCCCACGGGAAATAGACTTTTCCGCGTCGGGCAGCTTTCTTGCAAAGGTTCATTTTTCTCCCGTCCGGGAGAAGAAGGAGAGACTCATGAATCACCTCACCCGCCGTCCCCGGTATCTCTTCGCGATCCTCTTCCTCGGGCTCGCCGTGCTTCTCGCCGGAAGCGTCGCGCCGCCCGCCGAGGGACGGGTCTTCTCCTACCGCGCGCCGGCGGGCACCCGGCTCGTCGCGGTGGCCGGATCGTTCAACCGGTGGTCGACGACCGAGCACAGGATGGCGGACGCGGACGGCGACGGCGTCTGGACAGTCGAGATCTCCCTGCCCGCGGGGCGCCACGAGTACAAGTTCGTGAGGAACGCGACGGAATGGATCGCGGATCCGTCGAACCCCCTGAAGGGGGACGACGGCATGGGGGGCGAGAACTCGATCGTCGAGGTTGCCGTCTCCGAGGTGCCGGTCGCCGCACCGTCCGCCGCCTCGCCCGCGGCGACCCCGTCCGGAGCCTCAAAGGCGGTCTTCACCTTCCGGCCCGCCGCCGGCGCCCGCAGCGTCACCGTGGCGGGATCGTTCAACAACTGGAACTCGAACGCGAATCCGCTCGCCGACGCGGACGGTGACGGCATCTGGACCGCCGACGTAGCGCTCGCGCCGGGCGTCTATCAATACAAGTTCGTCGTGAACGGGTCGGACTGGCTGGTCGACCCGGCCAACCCGAAGAAGGCCGAGGACGGGCTGGGCGGCGAGAACTCGGTCCTGACGGTCGGCGCGGCCGGCGCGGCGGCACCGGTCGCCTCGGGCGCCCCCAGCGCCACCGCGGCGGCTTCCGCCGCTTCCGCCGCGTCCGCCGTTCCCGGCTCGACGCGCTTCTCATTCCGCGCGCCCGCCGGAGCGCGCAGCGTGACCGTGGCGGGAGAGTTCAACAATTGGAACTCGAATGCGAACCCCTTGACCGATCCGGACGGCGACGGCGTCTGGACGGCGGACGTTCAGCTCCGGCCGGGGAAGTACCAGTACAAGTTCGTCGTGAACGGGTCGGACTGGATGATCGACCCGGCGAACCCGAAGAAGACGGAGGACGGCCTGGGCGGCGAGAATTCGCTCGTCGAGGTGACGGCGGGGGGCACCCCCGCGGCGACGGCCCCGGCTTCGACGCCGGCGCGGGCGGGCGGGACGGCATTCTCCGTGGCCGCTCCGAACGCGCGGAGCGTCGAGCTGATGGGATCGTGGAACGGGTGGTCCTCGCCGACGGCCTGCGTCAAGGGCTCGGACGGGAACTGGACGGCGACGATGAACCTCAATCCCGGGACCTACGAATACAAGTTCCGGCAGGACGGCGACTGGGATGCCCTGAACAAGGACAACCGCACGATCACGGTGCCGGTGGGCGGCGGTGCCGCGGCGACGGCGGGATCGACGCCGGCGCCGGCGACACCCGGCGCGACGCGCTTCTCCTTCCGCGCGCCCGCCGGAGCGCGCAGCGTGACGGTGGCCGGTGAGTTCAACAACTGGAATTCGAACGCGAATCCGCTGACGGATCCCGACGGGGACGGCGTTTGGACGGCGGACGTGCAACTCCGGCCAGGGAAGTATCAGTACAAGTTCGTCGTGAACGGATCGGACTGGCTGGTGGATCCGGCGAACCCGAAGAAGACGGAAGACGGACTGGGCGGCGAGAATTCGCTCGTGGAGGTGACGGCCGGAGGAACCACCGCGGCCCCGGTCCCGGCTTCGACGCCGGCGCGGGCGGGCGGGACGGTCTTCTCCGTGGCCGCGCCGAACGCGCGGAGCGTCGAGCTGATGGGATCGTGGAACGGCTGGGCCTCGCCGACGGCCTGCGTGAAGGGCGCGGACGGAACCTGGACGGCGACGATGAATCTCAACCCCGGGACGTACGAGTACAAGTTCCGGCAGGACGGCGACTGGGACGCCTTGAACAAGGACAACCGCACGATCACGGTGCCGGCGGGCGGCGGTGCCGCCGCGGCGGCGGGATCGACGCCGGCGCCGGCGCCGCCTTCAGGGGGCACTCTCTTCTCCTTCCGCGCGCCCGCCGGCGCGCGGAGCGTCACGGTCGCGGGCGAGTTCAACGGCTGGAACTCGAATGCGAATCCCCTGACGGACCCGGATGGCGACGGCGTCTGGACGGCGACGATTCAGCTTCGGCCCGGGAAGTATCAATACAAGTTCGTCGTGAACGGCTCGGACTGGACGATCGACCCTGCGAACCCGAAGAAGACGGAGGACGGCCTCGGCGGCGAGAATTCGCTGATCGAGGTCAGCATGGCCGCTCCGGCGGGCGCCGCCGAGAAACCTCCGGGATGGACCGCCTTCCGGTTCAAACCACCGCCCGGGGCGCGCTCGGTCTCCCTCGCGGGCACCTTCAACAACTGGGACATGAACGCGAACCGGATGTTCGACCTCGACAACGACGGCACCTGGACGACGGAACTGGTCCTCCCCCTCACCGGCCATCATGAATACAAATACGTGATCAACGGGACGGACTGGGTTCGCGATCCGGAAAATCCGCGCGTCGCCCCCGACAACCAGGGCGGGGAGAACTCGGTGGTGACGGCCGGGGAGGATGTCGTCGCCGTTTCGGCTCCTCAGCCCGCGGCGTCATCCTCTTCCCCGGCCGCCTCTTCCTTATCGCCGGTCGCGGCGACGACCGGAACGGACCTCTGGGCCCCCGAACGTCCCCACGTCTTCTCCTACCGTCCCTCGGCGCCCGCGCGATCCGTGACCGTGGCCGGCTCCTTCAACAACTGGTCCCCGACCGCGACTTCGCTCTCGGATCCCGACGGCGACGGGACGTGGACGACGGAGATTTTTCTCCCCCCCGGGACGACCGTGTACAAGTTCGTCGTGGACGGCAACCGCTGGATCCCCGACCCGGCGAACCCCGAGAAGGCGGACGACAACTACGGGAGCCACAACAGCATCGTCCGGGCCGGAACGTCCTCTCCGGACGTCGGCTCGCGCCGCGGCGACGGCGTTCTTGACGCGGCCTCGATCGAGCACGCGCGGGACGCACGTTACCGGACGCGCTTCGCCGCGAACGGGGCGATCTTCCGCCTGAGGCTCGACCGGGACGACGCGGACGCCGTTCGTGTCTCGGTCGGCGGACGGCTCGTTCCCATGCTGCTCCTCACGCGCGACGACCGGTATGAATACTGGCAGGTGAGCGCGGCGGTACCGGAGGAGACGGCGCCATACCTCTTCATGGTGAAGGACGGTGAGACGATCTACAGCGTGACGCGGGACGGCGCGAAGCCCCTGTCGGGCGCCTCTTCGCCGGGGCCGCGCTTCTTCGAGCTGGAACCCGGCCACGTCGTCGCGCCGCCCTCATGGATCGACGGCGCCGTGATGTACCAGGTTTTTCCGGACCGCTTCGCGAACGGCGATCCGGCGAACGACCCTTCGGGCGCGCGCGCCTGGCGGAGCGAGGAACTGCCGCGCGGCGGCAGCGGCTGGAGCGCGCGCTACGGCGGCGACCTTGCCGGCATCGCGCAGAAGCTCGACTACCTCTCTTCGCTCGGCGTGACGGTCCTCAAGCTCAACCCGATCCTTGCCGCTCCGTCGCCCAACAAGTACGACGTGGCGGACTACATGAAGGTGGACCCGGAGTTCGGGACGAACGACGATCTGCGCGCGCTCTGCGCCGCCGCGCGCGCGCGGGGGATTCGCGTCGTCCTCGACGGAGTCTTCAACCACTCGGGCGAACGGCATCCCTTCTTCCAGGACGCGGCGAAGAACGGTCCCGCCTCCCCCTACTACGCCTATTACAACATCCGGAAGTGGCCCTTTCCGGAGCGGTTCGAAGGGCAGGGTCCGAACGCGCCGTCGAACTACTACGAATGTTGGAAGAACTTCGGATGGCTCCCGGCGTGGAACACGGAGAACGAGGCGACTCGGGCATACCTCTTTTCGTCCGTCGCCCAGTGGATGGAGATGGGCGTCGCGGGCTGGCGGCTCGACGCGGCCGACGAGGTGGAGTCCTCCTTCTGGTGCGCCTTCCGGCGCGAGGTGAAGGGGAGGGACCGCGACGCGTACATCGTGGGGGAGATCTGGCCGGAGGGATGGCCGTGGCTCCACGGCGACCAGTTCGACGCGACGACGAACTACCCCCTCCGCTCCCTCGTCCTCGACTACATCGTCACGGGAAAGAAGGACGCGGCGGCCTTTGCGACCGAGGTCGCGGGGCTTTTCGCGCGGCTGCCAGCGCAGGCGCACGCGATGCAATACAACCACCTTTCCTCGCACGATGTGCCGCGGCTCATGACGCTCGCGGGCGGAGACGTCCGCAAGGTCCGGCTGGCCGTTGCCTTCCAGTTCAGCCATCCCGGCCTGCCCGTCGTGTACTACGGCGACGAAGTCGGGCTCTCCGGCGGCGAGGATCCGGACAACCGGCGCGCCTTCCCGTGGAACGACGAGAGTTCATGGAACCGGGACCTCCTGGAGTTCACGCGTCTCCTGGCGCGGCTTCGCCGGGATCACGAGGTCCTGCGGCGCGCGACGTGGCTGCCGGTCGCGGCCGAGGGGCGCAGGCTCGTCGTCGCGAGCCAGGGCGGGAAGGAGGACATGATCCTCGTCCTCAACGCCTCGGACGCCGGTGGCGAGGATCTCGCGGTGGACCTGCCGGCGGGCTTCACGGGGGGGACGTTCCGGGACCTGCTCTCGGAAAGCCGATTGGAAACGGACGGGAAACGTGCCATCATCCCGCGTCAGGCCCCCTGGGCCGTTCATTTCTTCGTGACGAGTCACTGACGGATCACGAGCAAGGAGATTCCCCGAATGAATTACCCCCGCACCGCCGGCGTGCTCCTGCA
>CAZWVM010000139.1:0-9312 GCA_964637705.1 uncultured bacterium | reverse complement strand
GTCGAATGCTCAAGTGTAATTGTCGCTGATGCGCAGGTGTAATTGTCGCCGCGGGCTCCTGCGTAGCTGGCTGCGTTGAATGCGTCTATCGCTAATAGTCTCACAGGCAAGACGGTTCTGACAAACTCATACTAGGCGACGCCGAATCCACGGAAGGATGAGGCGTCGACGGGACGTCGCCGGATTTCACACGGAAGTGAAATCCAAGGCATAGACGCGGAGAGGACATCCCACCGACGAATTCTGCGTGCACCCGGGCATCAGGCGTTTTTCATCACCCAGTCCACGACATCCTTGAGCCGCGCCGTCGCGACGCCGATCACCTTGTCCGCGCCGCCGTAGTAGACGAAGAGCCGGTCCCCGAGGACGATGTTGCCCACGGCGAAGACCACGCCCGGCTCGACGCCTTCGAGTTCCCACGGCAGTTCCGGCTCCAGCACGAATTCCTCCGGCCGCGCGATGATCTTCCGCGGATCCTCGAGGTCGAGCATCATGTAGCCTTGGCGATAGCGGCGCGCCTTGCCCTCGCCCTGGACGCCGTGGTACATGAGGAGCCAGCCGCGGTCGGTCCGGATCGGGGGCGTCGAGCCGCCGATCTTCTTCTCCTCCCACCCGACGCCCGGACGGGGCTGGGCGAGGAGCGTCTCGCCGCTCCAGTGAATGAGATCGTCCGAGAAGGCCATCCAGATGCCAGGCTTCTCGCTGCCGTATTTCGCGCCGACCCACTCGGCCGGCCGGTGGAGCATCACGTACTTCCCGCCGATGCGGGAGGGAAAGATGAGGACGTCGCGGTCGTCGACGTCGTCGCGGGTGATCGGGCCGAGGCACTCGTAGGAACGGAAGTCGGTCGTCTTCAAGAGCCCCGTGCGCGTGAGGTTCTCGGTGAGCGCGCGCGGCGAGCCGGGCGGATAGTTCGGCTTGATCTTTCCCTCGACGAAGGCCGTATAGGGCACCGCGCGGCAGGCGTACGTCACGTAGTAGGCGCCCTCGAGCTCCACGATCCGCGGATCCTCGACGCAGCCTTTCTCGAACTCGCGCGTCGGGTTGTAGATCGGCCGGTCCGAAGCGCGCGTGAACTTGAAGCCGTCGTTCGAGACCGCGAGACCCATGTAGATGTGGTAGGTGTCGGTCTCGCCGGAGGCCCGGTAGAGCATGTAGACGCGGCCGTCCTTGACGGCGGCCCCGGGATTGCAGACCGCGTGCTTCTCCCAGTCGCTCCCCGGCAACGGCTCCAGGATCGGATTGCCCTCGTACTTGGTGAACAGCATCGTCATCTCCTCTCTCTCCCCTCCCGACACGTGATCCTTTGATCCGCGACTTCGATGCCCGAGACGGCCCCGTCTTCCTGCGTGATCGCCACGGTCATCCCCGAGGCCCGAACGAGGAATCTCCGCCCCCGGAAGAGCACGCGGAAGGAAACCGACTTCCAGTGTTTCGGCAGGCAGGGGCGGAAGACGAGCGAATCGCCCTCGAGCCTCATCCCGCAGAAGCCGTTCACGACGCACTGCCACGCGCCGCCGGCGTTGGCCGAGTGAATCCCGAGAAAGACGTTCTCCATCACGTCGTCGAGATCCAGCCGCACCGTCTGCTGGAAGTAGTCGTAGGCCTTCTTCTCCTCCCCCAGCTCGTTCGCCACGATCGCGTGGGTGTTGTAGCTGAGGGACGAATCGTGCGACGTCAACGGCTCGTAGAACTTCCACGCGGCGCGCAGTTGCCGTTCGGTGAATTCCCCGTGATGAAGCGTCATGAGGAGAAGCACGTCGGCCTGCTTGACGATCCGGTGGCGGAGGAAGGTGTCCCACGTCCACCCCATCTCCGTGGAGATCTTCTTCCCGGGCTTGAAGCGGGCGAGGTCCGCCGGGCGCCTATCGAGGAATCCGTCGTCCTCGATGAAGAGATCCTTCTTCCGGTCGTGATTGATGACGATCTTCTTCGCGATCCGCCGCCACGCGGCCGTTTCGCCCTTCTCGAGCTTCAGCTTCTTCGCGAGCACGGCATAGGCCCGAGGATTCTCCCGCCGGGCGCGATCGATCTCCCCGGCGGCCGTCTCGAGGTTCCACCGCGCGTTCCAGTTCGTGTAGGTGTTGTTGTTCGCGATGACGTATTCGTTGGGACCCTTGACGACGTTCAGGACGTAGCCCTTGCGCACGTCGCTCCAGTCGACGCGGCTCGCCCAGAAACGGGCGGTCTCGGCGAGGATCTCGAGGCCGCAGCGCTCGAGGAAGGCGCGGTCGCCGGAGGCGTTGACGTAGTGCATCAGGCCGAAAGCGACGTCGGAGACGATGTGGACGGCGATGTTGGCGTATTCCCAGTAGTCGGCCTGTTCGTGCCCCGGCCAGGAACTCATCCAGGGGAACATCGCACCCTTGAACCAGAGCTTCTCCGCCTTCTCGCGCGCGGCCGGGAGCGTAAGGTGCCGGTACTCGGCGAGGTTGCGGGCGACCTTCGGGTCGGTGTAGATGAAGAAGGGCATGATGAAGAGCTCGGTGTCCCAGAAGCAGTTGCCGTAGTGCATCTCGCTGGTGAGGCCGCGCGAGCCGATGTTGACCCGGGGGTTCGACGGATGCCCCATCTGGATGACGTGGAAGAGATTGAAGCGGACGGCCTTGTCGTCGCCGGGCGCTCCTTCGATCCGGACGTCGGCGGTCTCCCAATTCTCGGACCACGCGCGCTCGTGCGCCGCGAGGAGTTCCTCGAAGCCCCGTGACTCGGCCGACTTCACCTTCGCCCATGCCGCGGACTTCAGGCTCTTCACGCCGTCGTTGGAGGTGTAAACCGCCACGGTCTTCACGAAGTCGCAGGCGCGACCGGCCGCGGCGCGGAAACGCAGGGTGTGATCGAGAGCACGCTCGCCGATCGCGGTCCTCGAAAGGGCCCCGACCGGGCGGCCGCCCGAGGAAACGGCGCAGTGGAAGGCCTCGCAGACCTCGTGCCGCGTACCCTTCGTCCGGACGACCATGACGCCTCCGCGGGGAAGACGGGCCGCGTCGACCTCCTCGTCGACGAAGAAGTACTTCTCGTCGCGGAGCTGGTAGCCGCTCACGTGAAAATCGATGTTCGTGACCTTCGCGTCGAGGCGCGAGGTGACGACGACCTCGGAGGAATGGCCGAGGGGCGTCACGCGAATGCGCAGCGCGGCGACGTGGAGATCGTCGCGGCTCACGAAGCGCGTGAACTCGAAGGAGGTCCTCCGGCCCTTCGGACTCGTCCAGGTGAACCGCCGCGTGAGCGTGCCGGTCTTCATGTCCAGCACCCGGGCGTAGCCGGAGACCCGGCCCGAGGTCAAAGACATCGTCTCGCCGCCGACCGAAACCTCGGTCTCCATGAAGTCGGGGAGGTTGACGATGGCCTGGTAGCGCTTGGCGTAGGTGTCGAAGATGCCGGAGACGTAGGTGCCGAAGTAGGAGCGGACGTTCTTCGTAGCGCGCCCCTCCTCCAACGTGCCCCGGCAGGCCATGTAGCCGTTGGCGAGAGTGAAGACCGTGTTGTGGTAGAGCTCCTTCGCGGGCCGGAAGGAGTTGTCCTCGATGAGCCAGGAGGCGTCGTTCTTCACGCGATCTTCTCCTTCCGCTGGTTCGAGGAGAAGAGTCGCTCCACGTCCCGGAGCGTCACGGCGTGGAGGCCGGGAACGACGAGATGCGCGCGGCCGAGATTCGCGGGACTGCCGAGGCCGATCGAGCGCATGTGCCCCGCGCAGGCCGCCTCGATCCCGGCCTCCGAGTCCTCGAAGACGACGACGTCGTCCGGGCCGAGGCCGAGGCGCTCGGCGGCGATGAGGAAGAGATCGGGGGCGGGCTTGGCGCGCGCAGCGTCGTTGCCGTCCACGATCGCGTCGAAGCGATCGGCGAGGCCGAGCTTGCCGAGGATGAGCCTGGCGTTGCGGCTGGCGGAGGCGATCGCCTGCTTGTAACCGGCCGCGGCGGCGGCATCGAGCATCGCCAGCGCCCCAGGCAGGATCTCGCCTCGGTCCATCGAGGAGACGAACTGGAGGTAGTATCCGTTCTTGCGCTCGCAGAGTTCCGTGATCCGATCTTCGGCGGGCGCGGACCCGAGGAGCGCGAGAAGGGATTCGCGGCGCGAGACGCCCTTCAGCTTCTCGTTTCTCGCCTCGTCGAAGGGCACGCCCAATTCGTCCGCGAGCTTCTTCCACCCGAGGTAGTGATACTTCGCCGTGTCGACGATGACTCCGTCCAGATCATAGATGATGCCGCGCATGCTCTTCCCTCTCCTTGGCGGCGCCGGTCCGATTCCCCGCGCCTTCGATGGGATAACCATAAGCGAAAACATAACAATTTGTCAAGATAATTCGTATTAGCGTGGCTTATTGTATCATGCGTAGCTTTGAACTCGCCTTTTTCCAACGGAACACCCTTCCGCGTCCGGTTCTTCTGGACAGCGCAGGGGCATCTCCTAACATACTCTCCGTGAACTGCCCGGCGTGCAAGAGCGAGATGATCGTGGTGGAGCGCGAGAAGGTCGAGATCGACTATTGCCTCGCCTGCCGCGGTCTCTGGTTCGACGCCGACGAGATCCGTTTGCTTGCGGAGTCTCTCACGCCCGGGGCGGCTCTGCCTGAGGTCGCGGACCTGCCGCTCGTCGCCTCGAAGGAGGCCGTGCGGTCCTGTCCCCGGTGCGACGTGCCGATGGAGAAGGCCGCGGTCGTCGTCGAACCGCAGGTCGTCATCGATTGCTGTCCCCGAGGTCACGGGCTCTGGTTCGACCGCGGAGAACTGGGCAAGGCTTTCGACGCTCACGGCGCGGCGAAACCGGGAGCCGGAACGGTCATCAACTTTCTGGGCGAGGTGCTCGGAAGCGAAACGCGGAAATCTTAGGAGGGTGACATGGCGATGGGTGCGGGTTTGATCGGAATCGTGATCCTGGGCGTGGTGGTGGTCGCCGTCGTGGCGATCGGGCTCTGGGTCATGGGCGTCTACAACGGGCTCATCGGCGCGCGGAACGAGATGAAGAATTCGTGGTCGCAGATCGAGGTTCAACTGAACCGCCGCGGCGACCTCATCCCGAACCTCGTCGAGACGGTGAAGGGCTATGCGAAACACGAGAGCGGCACGCTCGAGGCGGTCATCAAGGCGCGCCAGCAGGCCGTCAACGTCTCCGGCGACATCCAGGAGCGGATCAAGGCCGAGAACGCCCTCACGCAGACCCTGCGCTCCCTGATGGCCGTCGCCGAGGCCTACCCCGATCTCAAGGCCAACCAGAACTACCTCGCCCTGCAGGAGGAACTCACCTCCACCGAGAACAAGATCGGCTTCGCCCGGCAGTTCTACAATGATACGGTGCTGGGCTTCAACAACCGGGTCGAGATGTTTCCGGGGAATCTCGTGGCCGGCATGTTCCAGTTCACGAAGGGCGCCTTCTTCGAGGTCGAGGACGAGGCGCTGAGGAAGGCGCCGAAGGTGTCGTTCTAAGAGAGAGTGAGGAGTCAGGAGTGAGGAGCGAGGCCTTTGGCTGACGGCGGGAGGCCCTTGATGTGGGAGCAGCAACGCTCCAACCGGCGGCGCACCGTTCTCCTCGTCGCCCTCATGGCCTTCCTCCTCGTCGTCACGGGATATTTCCTCGTGGAGATCGCGGCCCCGGGCGCGGGAATCCTCGGCGTGCCGTTGGCCGTCGGTCTCTGGTTCTTCATCTTCGTCATCACCTGGTTCCAGGGCGACAACATCGTGCTGACGCTCTCCGGGGCGAAGCGGATCGAGAGAGACGACCACCCGATTCTCTTCAACGTCGTGGAGGAGATGTGCATCGCGTCGGGAACGGCGCGGATGCCGGCCATCTACATCATCGACGAGGCGGCGCCGAACGCCTTCGCTGTCGGGCGTTCGAAGGAGCACGCCTGCGTCGCGGTGACGGCAGGGCTGTTGGAGCGCCTGACGCGCGATGAACTGCAGGGCGTGATCGCGCACGAGCTGGCGCACATCAGGAACCGGGACGTCTCCTACATGGTGATCCTCGGAGTCATGATGGGCACGATCGTGATCCTGGCCGACATCGGGCGGCGCGGAATCTTCCATTCCGGTTCCTCGCGGCGGCGAACCTCCTCCTCGCGCGGCGGCGGAGAGGCCCAGCTCGTTCTCCTCGTCGTGGGCCTCCTCTTCCTCATCCTCGCGCCCGTCCTCGCCGAACTGCTCTACTTCGCCGTCTCGCGAAAGCGGGAATACCTGGCCGACGCCTGCAGTGCGCAGTACACGCGCTTTCCCCAGGGGCTCGCGTCGGCACTGGAGAAGATCTCCCGGTCGCCCGTGGAACTGGCGGCAGCGAACCGCGCGACGGCCCCGATGTATATCGTGAACCCCATGAAGCTTTCCGGCCAGGGCCTTGCCGATCTCTCGAGCACCCATCCGCCGACCTCGGAACGGATCCGGATCCTGCGGGCGATGGGCGGTGGAGGAAGCTACGCCGAGTATGACACCGCTTTCCGGAAGGTGACGGGACGCGCGGTGGGCGTGGTGCCTGCCTCGGCGCTGGCGACCGCGTCGCAGGCGGCCGCGTCGCAGGCGACCGCCCCAGCGAAGACCGAGCCGAAGGTCGATACGCGCTCGAGCGCGGAACGGATGAGGCAGGTCACGGACGTGCTGTGGCGGCTGAACCAGTTCTCGATGATCGCTTGCGCCTGCGGCACGAAGCTGAAGCTTCCGCCGTCCTTCGTCGGCCGTTCCATCGCCTGCCCGCACTGCGGCGCCGCGCACACGAGCGGCGCTTCCCGCCCCGCGGCCTAGTTCCTCACTCCACCCCGATCGACTCGATCTCCAGCATCGGGTCTCCCCCGCCCGGCGGCGTATAGATCTCGAAGCCGTTGACCGCCTGCGCGTCGATCCGGCCGTTGCCCGCCTGGTTGCCCCAGACGAAGCGCATGCCGAAGCGCCCCAGGGGCACGCGATACGTCTCCCAGCCGCCCGTGCCGTAGAGCACCGGGCTTTCGTAGCTCTCGCCGTCCGCGCCCCGCTCTCCCGCGAACGATTCCGCCGCGGGCGCGGCCACGCCCGCCTCGGCGAGGAATACCCTGAAGGCCAGGCCGCTCCGGACGCGGGCGCGCAGGACGAGCGTCTCGGCCCCGGAAAGATCGCGCCCCGAGGCTCCCTCCGCCGCGAGCGGCAGGGTCCAGCCGCAACCCCAGCCTGATCCGATCGCACCCTCCAGCCGGATCCACGGACCCGCCTCGCGGATTTCCGGCCTCGCGCCGTTCTCCTGGTCGCCCCAGGTCCCGATCGGTCCGGCCACCGGATTCGACCGGGAAAGAACGACGAGCGGCGAGGTGACGGCGGGGTTCGAGACGACGGTCAGAGGCGTCAGGTCCGAGAGAGCCGGCAGGGGTTCGGAGGCTCGGTGCCATTCGGGAGCGCGCGCGTTCAACTCCCGGAACGCGCCCGTGACCTCGACGTACTCGCTGTCGTAAATGTCGAGCAGACCGTAGTTGCTGTTCTCGTTGTCGAAACTGCGGCCGCCGGGCGACTGGTCGAAATACTGGAACCAGTGATAACCGACGATGAAGGGCAGGGAGGCGAGTTCCTCGATATAGGTCGCGAGTCGCCGCGCCCGTTCCGCCTGCGTCGGCACCGTCACGTCGGCGCCGCCCGAGTTCATGTCCCCGCTCCGATTCTCCATCGCGCGGAAGGAGAACTCGGTGATGAGAATCGGCTTCTCGCCGGAAAGGCGGTAGATGCGGGCGAGACCGGCCTTGGAGAGATGGCCGCTCTTGCGGTAATAGTTGAGGCTCACGACGTCCACGAAAGGCCCGATCGCCTCGATGACGCTGTCGGGCGCCGTGCCGGCGTATCGCACTCCGAGGAGCAGATGGCGGGTGTCGAATTCTCGCACGAGATCGCGGACGAAGCGCGCATACTCCCCGGCCACGAAACCCGCGAAGACCTCCGCATCGTAGTGCGCTCTCGGGGTGAGCGGTCGGAAGTCGCGCGCCTCCGCGAGATCATCGAATCCCCTGGCATCCGTGCCCCAATTCCGGGCGAAGGCCGCGAAGTCATCCGCGTATTCCCTCCGGAAGAACGCGACGAGTTCCCTCTTCCCGCTCATGCCGGGAGCGAGTTTTCCGAACCTCTGCAGCAGATTCGGGCCGCCCGTCGGCCAACCATGCTCGCCATACCACGGCAATTCGTTGTCCGTGAAGTAGCCGATAAGCCCCTTCGTCTCGCACCACCGCGCCGTGATCTCCTCCGCACGACGCCGCATGTCGCGGCGGTAATCGTCCTCGAAGAGTCGCGGCAGGTCCCAGTTCGAGGAGAGATGCATCGTGACCGTGAAGGGCATGCCGGAGCGATAGGCCTCGTCGGCCGACCAGGATCCCACGGTGTTGAATCCCCAAGAACCGATCCGTGCCGCCGTCGCGGCCGCCCACGAGTCCGCGCTGAAACCCGTCTCCGTCGTCACGTCGTAGCCGATCGAGGTCGGCTTGACGGCGCCGTCTTTCGGCAAGACGCAGTTGATGCCGGTGGAGAAGAAGTCGCGGCCGGAATCGTCGACGAGCCACCAGCGATCCCCCTCGCGTCGCGTTGTGAAACGGTCCGAATCCCTCCCGCGCGAGGCCGGTTCGACTCCATCCATTTTCGGCAAGGGCTTGAAGGCGATCAGGCCGATGACCAGGGGAAGAATCGTGAGTCCTATGGAGTAAAGGACTGAGCGCCGAAGGGTCATCGGGAAAATCGTGGCACTCCTCACACGATTCGGCAAGAGAGATTTCTCAGGTGAATTCCGATCGGAGATGACCATCATAGAATGAACGCCCCCTACATCATTGTGAACGTGAACACATTCTTTATGAACGTGAAAATTATCTTGAAATTGCGCGACAAAAGTCCGCTTTTCTGCCTAGCATCGATTCGCAAGCAGAATCCCCGGGCGGAGGAAGCCTCATGAATAAGACGGTTCTCTGTGTCGATGACGACTCGGACGTTCTCTCCGTCCTGAAAGCCGTGCTCGAATCGCGAGGCTACCAGGTCTCCACGGCGAAGAGCGCGGCCGAGGGTTTGAAGCTTTTCACCGAACAGCGCCCCTCCCTCGTCCTGGTCGACCTCATGATGGAGACCGTGGACGCGGGGCTCGGCTTTGTCGAGAAGGCCCGCGCCGTCGACGGCGCCGTCCCTCTCTACCTCCTGAGTTCCACGGGCGCCGACCTCCGCCGAAACTTCGACCCGGCCGCCATCGGCTGTGCCGGCATTCTCGAGAAGCCCGTCGACCCCGAGCGCCTGCTCGCGCTCGTGTCCGCCCGGCTGGGCGCGTGAGGAGAGAACGATGAAACAGATCCTGGCCACGGCCGTCGAGGAGATCTGCAAGCGGCACGGGAAC
>CAZWVM010000138.1:0-9312 GCA_964637705.1 uncultured bacterium | reverse complement strand
CCCCGATTTCCAGCTCGAAGAGAAGCTGGTCGATCCAGACCGGCACCTGGGCCGCAGGCATTTCGACCAGAAGATACCTCTGCCGCGCGTCGTAGGCAAGGATTTCTCCCTCCCGGAGGCGCTTCATGATGCCGTGGACCGCGTGGATCTCGTGCCCCGGTGTGACCCGGATCGAGAGCCCGGCGTTCTCGGCCTGCCGGTTGAGATCGCGCGTCGCCTGCCGCACCGCCTCGGCCGGCGGCGCGAAGTGGCCCGGAATGTAGTGCGGGGTCGCGGCGATGAGCTCGATCCCGTCGGCCTCGGCGATCGCGAGCATGTCCAGGGCCCGTTCGGGCTCCTCGGGTCCGTCGTCGAGACCGGGCAGGATGTGGGCGTGGAGGTCGATCACCGGAAATCACCGCCCGGCGCGAGCCTTCGTCCGTTCGCGTAGGCCTCGCCCGCGACCGGGGCGCGCCCCGGCGCCTGGACGCGGTCGAGTCGCAGCGCGCCCTCGGCCGTCGCCACCACGAGCGGCGAAACGGAGAGGATTTCGCCCGGTCGCCCGCGTCCCTCGACGACGCGGCACGAGAGGATCTTGACCCCGCCGATCGAGACGCCCGGCCAGGGCTGGAAGGCCCGGAAGGCGGCGTGGATCCGCGCGGCCGGGAGGCTCCAGTCGAGGAGCCCGTCCTCTTTCGCCAGCTTGCGAGCGCGCGTGGCGAGCGAGGAATCCTGCGGCCGCGGCTCGATCCGGCCCGCGCCGGCGTCGGCCAGCACGCGGGGGAGCAAGGAGGCGGCCAGTTCCCCGAGCCTCTCGAGGAGTTCCGAAGCGGTCTCGTCCGCGCCGATCACGATCCGTTCCATCGCGAGGACCGGCCCCGTGTCCACGCCCTCGTCGAGGCGGAAGATCGTGATGCCCGTCTCCGTGTCGCCTGCTTCGAGCGCGCGTTGAACCGGCGCGGCGCCGCGCCAGCGCGGGAGAAGCGAGGCGTGGACGTTGACGGCCCCGAGAGGGCAGGCGTCGAGGACATCGCGCGGCAGGATGAGGCCGTAGGCCGCCGTGACGAGGACGCGGGCGCCCGACGAGGCGAGATCGCGAGCGGTATCCGGGTCCCACGAGGAGGGTGTCGATACGGGAAGACTCCGCCCGCGCGCCAGGGTTTCGACCGGCGACGGCACTACCTCCAGTCCCCGGCCCTTCGGGCGCGCGGGCTGGGCATAGACACGGACGATCTCGAAAGGCGGAGCCAGGAGCGACGAGAGGACGCGCGCGGCGAAAGCGGGCGTCCCGGCGAACGCGATCTTCACGGGATCCGGCTCTTTATCGACCCGGCACTGGAGGTGCGGGGCGGCAACGGGGCATCTAGAGCCGCTCCCCGTCCGATTCTTCGGTCTCGTCCCGACGCGCCTTCATCTGCGCGAGGGCCGCCTTTTCCGGCACGCCCGCGCGATCCCCGTCGATGAAGAGCTTGCCGTCGAGGTGATCGATTTCGTGCATGAGGCAGCGGGCGAAGAGCCCCTCGGCCTGGAAATCGATCTTGGCGTTCTTCTCGGGGTCCTTGCCCCGCACCCTCACGCCTTCCGGCCTCGAGACCTCGGCCGAGACGCCGGGCACCGAGAGGCATCCCTCCTCCCGGCACACATCCTCGCCGAAATAGCTCACGATCTCCGGGTTCACGATCGCCATGCGCACGGGAGGCCCGTCCTCCTCGGGAATGCTCACCACGATGACCCGCTTGGAGACGCCGACCTGGGGCGCGGCCAGTCCGACGCCGTGGGCCGCGTCCATGGACTCGTACATGTCCTTCACCAGGTCGCGGATCTCCTGGGTGATCCGGGTGACCGGGGCGGCCCTCTTGCGCAACACGCCGTCCCCGAGAACGCGAATGGGTCTCTTCATGGCGTTAATTTTCGCGGATCGGGAGGGAAATGCAAGGAAGCAATGAGCCGCGGCCCTTCCTTGAGTTGACAGGCCCGCCCTGAATCCCCGAAGGTGAGGTGATTGAGGGGAGATTTCGGTCACCCCGGCCTCATTCTCGGCTCGCATTCCTGCGAGCCTCCGAGGATCGGCGTCCGCTCCGCCCTCCCTGGCTCTCGCGGACGCCTCAAGCCGGCCGGAGTGACCGAAATCTCCTTGATGGGGCGCACCCTTCTTCTTGTGCTTGAGCAGACGATCCGTTTCCGCCGAACCGCCGGAGGAGCGAAACATCTCGACGACCAACGACAGCCCGTCGTATGCGGTGATGAGGGAATCGTCGAGATTCGGGTCGATTTCGAAGGGAAGCCGGTTCGGGTTCTTCGCCAAGTCAAGTTCTCGTTATTTGCAGAAGTCGACCTTCACCCGGTGGGTGAAAGTGGATAACCTCTTGTAATGGGCCTGAAGGAGGACTAACAGGGTTTCTCCGTGTCTCCGTGTCTCTGTGGCTAATAAGCCTCCGGGGATCAAGGGCTCGCCATCGCGTATTGTTACCGGCCCTCTCTTTCGCTATGCTCGTTCCACGCGTGAACGTTCCCGGCGGAAAACGAATCCGGCTTCTCGATGCGGCGCTCCTCCTGGCTCTCCTGGCCGTGGCCGCGGGGCTTCTCGTGCGCGCCTGTCATCCCGATCGCGTCGCCTCGTGGCTCACCGATCTTTCCCGTCGCGAGAATGTCACCGTCGTCGTCGCCGTTCCCAACCCCTGGCTGAGGCCGCCGCTTTCGGCCTTGCCCTCTTCCGGCGACAGCGAGGTCGGGACGGGGGGGCGCGATCTCGCCGTCTTCCGGGCGCTCGCCGGCGAGACCCTTCCGGCCGCGCTCTTCCACGTCCGCGCGCGCGTCGACGAGGAAGGACGCCGGTGGTTCAACTACGTGGAAGTCATCCCGGGTTCGAACTTCTATTTCCGCACGGATCGTTACCGGATGGAGGGCCTGGTTCTCGACGTCCGACCGGGCTGGATCGAGAATCCCCCGGCGCCCGCGCCGTCTCCCGGGTGATGTCTCGGGTCGATCCGCGCTTGCCCTACGCCGTGCGTCGATATGCGCCGGCGGTCCTGCTCGCGGCCTTCGCGCTCGGTCCCCGGATCGCCGGGCCGGTCCGCCTCGGCGACCTTCTCTTTGTCGCCGCCCTGCCCTTCTTCGTGCGGTCATGGAACCGGGCCCGCGCGGAAGAGGTCGACCTGGCTCTCCACGAGAGGGCCGCGCTCCTGTTTCTCGGCTGGGGCGCCGTGGCGACCCTGGTGGGGCTCGCGACGGGTTCGACCGGCCGCGGCGGGGAGGCCGCGCTCTGCCTCCTGCGGCTCGTCGAGATCGCCGGGCTGTATGCGATGGCCGCGACCGGGGCGGGTGTGTTGCCCGGCGCGAAAACCACCGCGATCGGCGCCGCCGCCCTGCTTCTCGCCTGGAGCGGAGCCGAGGCCTGGGAGGCATACGTCCGCTCGGGACACGAGTTCCTCCGCGCCTTCAACGAGGGGATCTTCGAGGGCGAGGCGAATCACGTGGCCGGCTGCCTGGCCCTCTTCACGGTCCTTCACCCGGCGATTCCACTCCTGGCCCTGCCGGCCATCCTTCTCTCGGGATCTCGCATTGCCCTGGCCGCGGCCCTGGTCGGACTCCTTCGTCGGGCCGTCGTCGAGCGGCGCAGGTTGCTGGTCGCGGTCGTGCCTCTGGCGGCCGTCGTAATGATCCTCGCGGCCCCCGACGCGTGGAGGCGGAGGTTTGACGACGTCCTGCCGGAGCGCAACTACTCCGGACCGCACGTCGATCGCTTCCGCTCGTGGGCCGTCGTTCTCGGCGAAACGCCGCTCCTCTTCGGGAACGGCTTGGGCGCCCGTCCGTCCTCCGTGTACGAGTCCGCCCCGGTCCTGATCTTCGCCGAAACGGGGCTTCCCGGTCTCCTCCTCGCCCTCTCCTCGTTCGGAGGTTTCTTCCTGCGGCGGGGCGGAGCGGAGGAGGGGGGGGATGCCGAGACGATGAGGTCGGTCGCCCTGGTCTTCGGTGTCCTCTCGCTGACGATGAACACGATCCTCATCGCGCGCGTGGCCGCACCGGCCGCGATTCTCTGGGGGGCGGCTAGATCCAGACCGGGAGCGTCAGTTCCTCCGGGATGAGCGCGAGGTAGGGGGTCGGGGAGCACTCGCGTTCTCCCGAACCCACGGCGCGGCGCCGCGCTCGCGTCAGGTAGAGACGCCGCCGCGCGCGTGACACGCCGACGTAGAAGAGCCGCTTCTCCTCCGCGAGCCGGTCCTCCTCGGGCATCGACTCGCCCGTCTCCCGGCGCCTCACCGGGATCAGTCCGTCCTCCATGGCGGCCAGGAAGACCACGTCGAACTCCAGTCCCTTCGCGGCGTGCAGGGTCATGAGCTGGATCGCGGGGGTCGCATGGAGATCGGCCTCGGTCGAGTCGCCCTCGTCCGGCGCGATGCCCGCCCGCGCGTTCACCTCCTCGGTGAAGAGAAGGATTCCCTCGGCCGGCACCGCGACGCGGCGGAGATCGGAGATGGCGGCGAGATCGCGAAGCCGCTTGATCGCGCGCACCGCCGGGTCCGCCTCGTCCGAGGCCGCCGTCGGCGGCGCGGTCGCGAGGGCGCGTTCGAGGAGCACGGACGGGCGCCAGGCGGAGGCGTCGAGGAGGGCCTGGCGCGCGAAGGACGCGACATGGTCGAGAGCGTAGGAAAGCCGGCGGTCGAAGAAGCGACGGCAACGGTCGCGCTCCGCGTCGTCGAGGACGAGCGATCCGGGATCCGGCACCTGGTGGAGATCCGCGACGACGGAGGCGTCGCAGGCGTAGGCCGGGCCCGCCAGGGCCTGCTCCAGGGCGTGGTTGAGGCTCTCCGAGTCTCCCGCGTGCCAGGCATCGCGGCTGGAGATCCGTCGGGCGGAGAGGGCGGCCACCTCCATGAGGGCGATCGTGCCCTGGACCTCGGGGCGGGCCAGGGACTTGATCGAGCCGGCCTGCGCCCAGGGCAGGCCGTTCTCCTCGAGGGCGTTGACGATCGGGCCGAGGAGGTGGTGCGCGCGCACCAGGACCGCGATCTCCCGGGCCGGGATCCCCTCGTCCAGGGCCCGGATGGCCTCTCCCGCGATGTAGTCCGCCTCGTCGCGCTCCGTCTCCGCCGCGACGACGCGCACGCGCTCCGTGCTCTCCGTCCCGCCGTCCTTGGCGCAGACGAGGACCTTGCGCAGTTCCTCCGGTTTGTCCTTCCAGATGGCGTTCGCGGCCGCGAGGATCGTCGCGTCCGAGCGGTAGTTGCGCACGAGCTTGACGATCCGCACCTGGGGGTAGTCCGAGAGAAAACGGGAGAGGTTGGTGACCTCGGCGCCCCGCCACCCGTAGATCGACTGGTCGTCGTCGCCGACGGCCATGATGCGCTTGTGCTTCTTCGCGAGCATCATCCCGATCAGGTACTGCGAGAGGTTCGTGTCCTGGTATTCGTCGATAAGGAGCGACTGGAACTTCTCCTGGTAGAAATCGAGGATCTCCGGGTGGCGTTCGAAGAGCTCGTAGACCTTGAAGATGAGGTCGTCGAAGTCGAGGAGCCCGCGCCGTTCGAGAACCTGCTGGTAGCGCGGGTAGACGAGCGAGGCGATCTCGTCGATGCGCGTCTTCACCGTGTGGTGGAAGCCCTCGGGAAATACGAAGGCGCCCTTGGCGTTGGAAACGATCCCCGCGATGACCTCGACCCGGACTTCCTCGCTTTCGTAGTCGCGCAGGATCTCGGACAGGATGACGTTGCGCTCCTGCTCGTCGACGATGCGGGAGTGCTCGCCGTAACCGAGCCGGACGAGGTTGGACGTGACGCCGTCGGGAGAGTCGCGAAGGATGCGCAGTCCCGCGGAGTGAAAGGTCGTGATCCAGGCGCTCTCCACCTCGAGAGCGACCGCCTCGAGCCAGGCGTCGTAGGGCGGCCGTGCCCGGGCGCGGAGCTGGTGGAGGATCTCCCGGGTTCGCTCCGCCATCTCCCGCGCCGCCTTCCGGGTGAAGGTGACGGCGAAGATGCGGTCGGCGGGCACGCCGGAGAGGATGAGAAAGACGAGGCGGCGCGTCAGCGTCGCGGTCTTGCCGCTGCCCGCGCCCCCGAGGACCAGGATCGGTTCGCCTTCGACGGGATGAACCACGACCTCGAGTTGCTCGGGATTGAGTCCCGCGATCAACTGGTGAACGACGGAAAAGGCGTCCGGATCGGTCATGAAGAGCTCAAGACGACGGGCCATCCGGTCGCGCTTCTCATCGGGAAGAGTCGAAAAATAGTCCTCTATGGACGTGGACATCGTCTCCGAAATGTATCAGAAGACCCGGCCGAAGAAGCGAAAAACAGGCGGAGTGCAGCCAATACGTCGATGACTGTAAATGTGTAAGTTGTATCTTAGAGCCAAAATGACACTCGATATTGATTTTCTGTGGAAACTGATTGGAAATCGTGTTATTTCCAATTATTGCAAGTATTTATACATACAATTCAGTTTTTTCCTGATTTCGTGTCTTGACATTATTCGGGCTGAAATGGAAGATGGATTCAGTAGTCACCGTCTTCTTGGCCGCCTTCTTCGAGGCGGCTTTTTTTTTGATTTCGCCTTCTGATCGCGGCTATAATTTTCCTCGAGGTCGGCGTTGCGGACGCGCACACCGGCTTTCACGTTGGATGCGGCCCACGGGATCCGGTTCGGTCCGGATCGCCGAAGGAGAGGGCCGCGGGAGGGACATGGATGTATGGCCGCTCTGGGTCTTGACCCCGTGCGCGTTTCCGGTGTCGCGGCGCAGGCGATCAGCGCCTCGAACGCCTTGGAACGCCCGTCGAGCTCGCAACGAGGGGTTCCCGATTCGTTCGCCGTCCGCCGCCCCGTCGTTCTCTCCGCGACGACCGCCACGTATGACCGTTCGGGAAGCTATCCGAAACTGCATCTCTTCCAGCTTGCCCGTCCCCTGCCCGAATCCCGTCCCTACGGCTCGCTCAACGTCTCGCTCGACCCCGGCGCCCGTCGCGCCCTGGTGAGCGGTTCCTACCTTCGCCCTTCGGGTTCTTCGGGCACGGCCGTCAACGCGCTCGTCTGACGTTTTCCGCCCGCGTGCGCGGCGCGCCCTTGTCCTCGCGCGGGGCTTGTGTTTGAATGAGACCATGTTCCCTTCGCGATCCAAGCCCGCCTTCAAGGAGGGAGAACCGTCGCGCGTCGACCGGGTTCTCCTCGATCCCGGCGACCGCTTCGGCGTCGTCGCCTCCACTCACGGCGACTCGCTCGCCTACGCCGAGGTGGAGGAGCGCTTGGAGGCGCTCGGGGTCGGCACGGTCTTCCATACCGGAGACATCACGGGTGAAGCGGAGGACCCGGACGCCTGCGTCCTGAGGGCCTGCGCCGGACCCCGGCGATACGCGGTCCAGGGAAACCACGACGTCCTGACGGTGGGCGAGGATCACATCTACACCTACGACGAGCTTGTCACGGCGACCGCGGAGGCTTCACGCGAGAGGCTCTCGCCCGAGGGGCGGGAGCGGCTCATGAACGCGCCGGCCCGGATCGACACGCCTTACTTCACGATCGTTCACGAATCGGTCAGCCCGCCGTATTACGCCCAGCGCGGCAAGCGCAGGAGGAAGGCGCGGGAGTGGAGCGTCGGATCGTCGGCCGACGAGAACACGACCGCCGTCTGCTACGGCCGCCTCGACCGCGTCCATTTCATCGGCTCGGATCACACCGCCTACATCATCCACGGGCGGCCGATGCTCAAGGTCCTCAAGCCCCGCCCCGGCGACGAACTCGTCGCGCCGCCGCGCTCCGTCGTCTCCGTCCCCTCCGTCGCCCTCTCGCGCGATTCCGATTACGACGCGGGTTTCGTCGTCGGCGACGTGCTCCCGGACGGGGGCCTCAAGTTGTCCTTTCACTCGTTCAAGCCGCGCGCCCGCACGCCGATGTTTCCCGTCTGCCGCGACCGGTCGCACGGCATATAGGGAGGAGGCCGTCCATGCTCAAGTCCGCATACGAACTGGCGCTCGAAAAAACCGGCGGCACGGCCGAGACGAAGCTTACGGCGGAACAGAAGCTCGAGCTTTCCCGGCTTGATACGGAGTATCGGGCCCGGATCCAGGAGGGAGAGTTTCTCCATGGGCGCCGCGTGCAGGAGGCTCGCGTATCGGAGGAACCCGAGAAGGTCGAAAGGATTGGGGAGGAATGGAAGGCCGAGAAGGCGCGGCTGGAGCGAGAGCGCGACGAGGCGAAGAACCGGGTGAGGAACGGAGCCGGTCGGCCGTGACGGACCGGGCCGTTCTCGAGAGATTCGACGGCGTTCTCGAGCACGGCCGGCTGGGCGAGATCACGATGCTCTCCCTGCGACGGGGAACCCCGCGCCGGTCGATCATCCACCTTCACGGCTCGGACGCCGCCAAGGAGACGGATCTTCTTCTCGCCGTCGCCCTGGCCGAGGCCGGTTTCCGCGTGGTGATGCCCGATGCGCCTTGGCATGGCGAGCGCGCCCCGGTCACTCGAAAACCCTTTCTCGAGGCGATGGGGTCGGTCCTGGAAACGGCCGCGGAGGAGACATCGCGCGTCAGGGATTGGCTGATCGAAGAGGGGGCGACCGAGGTTGCTCTCTCCGGGCGTTCCTTCGGCGGCCTGCGCGCGCTCCGCGCCGCGACGGCGGTGCCGTCCTACGCCCGCCTCTCCCTGCTCGTGACCGGCGGCGATTTCCGGACGCTTCTGGAACGATCCTCGATGGCGGCCCTGCGCACGCCGGAGACGCGACAGGCTCTCTCCGGCGCGACCGGCTCCGTCGCGCAGGGGTTCGACCCCCTCCACTACGTCGGAGCCCTCGCCCCGATGCCCGTCTTCCTCGCGGGGTCGGTGAAGGATCACGTCCTGCCCATCGAGTGCGCGCGCTCCCTTGCCGAGGCCCTGCGCGGTCGCGAGGATTTCCACTACATCGAATACGAGGATCTCGGCCATGCCCTCGCCCCCCGCATGATCCACGACCTTACCCGGTGGCACCTCGCCCGCTCCCACGCCTCCTGACCCTTTCTTTGATTCAAGTTCGGCACCGGGCTGTCGATGAGTGTAGCAATGATCAGATTATCGCGGTTGAACGGCACGGGTTTCTGGCTCTCGTCGGACCAGATCGAGTTCATGGAATCGACGCCTGACACGGTACTGAGCCTTTTGTCGGGCAAGAAGGTCATCGTGAAGGAGAAACCGGACGAGATCGTGGGCCTCATCGTCGCTTTTCGCCGCAAGGTCGCGCTCGGGCCTGAAATTCTTGTGGATAAACAGGGGAAAGAAACTTCGGGGGGGTCGTAATTTCAAGGTTGACCGTGACGGGCAAGACGGGGTATCAAACTCGTTGATATACAGCAACGGACGCAGCTTGAACGC
>CAZWVM010000137.1:4716-9385 GCA_964637705.1 uncultured bacterium | reverse complement strand
TCGCCGGGCACGAGCGCGAGGCCCTCGCGGAAGAGCCGCTCGGCCTCGTCCCAGTATCGCTTCACGTATGCAGCCCGGGCCTTCTCGAAGACCGCGCGCAGTTCGAGGCGGCGCGCATCGATCTCGCAGAATCCCGCCATGAACACGTGGTAGGCGTCGGCCCGGGGCTGCGTCGCGAGCGAGTCGCAGAAGCGGCCGGTGGCCTCGACGATACTCGCGCGGGCCGCGTCGCGCTGGGAGGTGAGCGCGGGGACGGAGGTGCCGGCGAGCGCGTTGGCGGGGTCGGCGAGTATGAGCTTCAAGTGCTCCGCGAGCGTCTCGGCGACGACGTCGCCCGGCTCGGGGAAGGTGCAGCGCTTGCGGTAACACTCGGTGCGCTTGTCGAGGATGTCGGCGAGCTTGAGGAGTTCCTCGCGATCCGCGTCGGGAACCCGCCCTTCGATCCCGTCGGCGATCGCGAGGGCATCGACGAGCCGGCGCCGGACGGCGAGGAGGGCCCGTTCCCAGGGGGCGGTCGCCGCGGCCATCCGCGCGTCGATCGCGGCCGCCTCGGAGACCCTCGACGTGGCGGACGTCGAGGGGGCGGATGCGGAGAGCCGCGCGACGAGCGTCTCGAGCGCGCGGGTCTCGGCGAGGAACTCGACCATGCCGAGCCGGTCCTCCGCCTTCATCGCGTCGATCGCCGGCGGCGTGAGCTTCTCGAAGAGCCCGACGACCTCCGTCCTGAAGGGCGATTCCGGGAGGGGCTTCCGCGAGAAGTACCAGGCGTAGCCCAGGACTTTCTCCGGCGTCATCTTCCGCCAGGCCTCCAGGAAGAGAGCCGGGACGGGCCGTCCCTTCCAGCGCTCGAGGTACGCCTCGCGCCGCCATCCCAAGGGTTCGAAGATGCCGATGGCCGCCTGCGAGGCGCCCACGAGCGCCGTGTCCAGGTGCCGCGTCTCGATGAACCCGCGGGAGAGCCGCTCCGTCTCCGGTCCGATCGCGATCCAGCTCTCGTAGAGCTTGTTGATCGGCTCGAGTTCCTCGGCCACCGCCACCTGCTCGCCCATGACCGTGTACTGCATCTTGCGCTCCGAGCCCATGTTCCCGGCGGCGACGACGCCGGTATTGACGCCCATGCGGGCGGTGATCCGGACCCCGTACTTGACGAGGAGCATGCGCGCGACGGCGACGAGTTCCTCCTGCTGCTCCAGGGCGGCGCAGACGCCCTTCCACGGGTGTTCCGGGTCGGCGAGCGGCACGCCGAACTCCGCCTTGATCGCGTCGCCCTCGTACTTGTCCACGAATCCGTCGTATTTCATGATGATGTCGGACATCGGCGTGAGGTAGCTGTTGAGGATCGCGGCCAGTTCGCCGGCGGTGACGCCCTCGGAGATGGTGGTGAAGCCGGAGACGTCCGACGAGAACATCGTCGCCTCCTTCTTCTCGCCCGCGAGACGGAACTTGTCCGGGTTGTCCTCCATGAGCCTCAGCACGGTGGGGGAGACCATCGCGGCGAAGAGGCCGCGCACCTTCCGCCGCTCCCTCTGCGCCTCCCAGTACCTCACGATCACGGCGCTCATGTGGCCGAGCCCGATCGAGAGCACGGGGGCCGTGATGGGCAGGACGAGACCGTAGCGGGCGAAGGCGGCCCATGAGAGACCGACGTAGCCGCCGAGCGCGAAGGTGGTGAGAACGGTCTGGGCCGCCGTCTCGAGCTTCAGGACGAGCGCGACGATGACGAGGGCGTAGACGAAGACGAGGAGGATGTCGAGCCAGAGCGGAAGCCGGCGGATGAAGGCGCCGGTCACGATCGTGTTGAAGGCGTTCGGCTGGAGCCCAAGCATCTGCGACCTCTTCTCGAAGGGCGTCGGGTTGAGGGCGTTGAGGGCCGTGGCGGTCAGCCCGACGAAGGCGGTCTTGCCGCGCAACTCCAGCGGCGACCAGAGCACCGTGCGGCTCTCGGTGAGCGTCAGGGGCGTCAGGTAGAAGAGGGGCGGCTCGAGCAGTTCCGCGCGGCCCCGGTCGTGGAAGAAGAGGAGCTGCTCGAACTGGATCCGCGTCGTGTCCTCCTCCGGCATCCCGAGGTCCTTCGCGAGAACCTCGTAGACGGGCCGCGAGCCGGCGGCCAGCTCGTCGAGCGCCGCGCGGTTGAAGCGCACGGCATCCCAGCTCGACCGGGCGATCTGGCCCGTGTCGGAGCCGCCCAGGTATTCGACGAGGAAATCGTCCCACGCGCGTCCGTTCCTCTGGTAGAAGGAGGCCACCAGCCCGTCCAGGAGCGTCCAGGAGAGGAAGCCCGCCTGCTCGTCCGGGATCAGTCGAGACTGGATCATGGATTCGTAGAGCGCGTAGCGGGCGTCGTCGGCGGAGACCGAGGCCAGGTCGAGGCCCGCGGCGACGCCCTTCCCCTGGAGGAAGACGGCGTGCTCGGCCAGCATCAGGAAGGGGAGATGACGGATCCGCTCGCGGTCGGGGTCGTTGTAAGGGCCGACCCAGTTGACGCTCATCAGTCCTTCGTCGTCGATCGGAATTCGCACCGGGCTCCCGTCGGGATACGTCGCGCCCGGGAACTCGATCTCGCGGCCGGGGCGGACGCGGATCTCCTGGGGCTTGCATCCGAAGCGGCGCGCGGCCATCGCGACGGCCAGGTTGGGATAGGCCCGCCCCTCGTGGACCACGACGGCGGGCGTGCGTCTCACCACACCGTCGGCGTCGTGGAGAATGCGGTTGAAACCGATGCCCGCGAGGGCGCTTCCGATCTCGCGCACCGGCGCCTTCATCCGGACGGCGACCGGGAGTCCCTTTGGATCCTCCAGGGGAGCCGAGAGGCGCGCGGTGATCCGGACGGCCTCCTCCTCCTCGGCCGTCCGCGACGCGACGACGGGCGCGGAAGAGGGCTCGCCGCGCGTCGATTCGAAGGACGGCACGGCGAAGTGGGCGCAGACGGAGACGCGCCCCGACTCCTTCATGACCGCGCCCAGATCCTCGGCATGTCGAGGCAGGATCGCGCGCACCGCGTCGATGTTCCCGGCCTGCATCTCGCCCTTGAGGATGTCGGAGAGGCGGAAGGCGCGATCCACGGGATATGTCACCACTTCCGGCTCGCTGAAATGGTCATCGACGAACCCGACCTGCTCCACTTCGAAGAGGTCGAGGAAGCGGACGAGCGCCGCGTGGCGATCCCAGGTCCAGGGCCAGCGGCCGAGCAATTGGATCGAGGACTCGTCCCAGTCGATGGTCACGAGGTTCGGGTCGCGGGCCGGTTCGAAGAGACGGTTGCGGGTCTGGAAGCGGAGGTCGAGGAGCAGGGACTCGATGGTGTCGAAGGCTCCGAGCCCTTGCGGCAGGCCGACGACGAGCGCGGTCGCGAGCGAGAGGACGAGGACGCGGATCCCGGGTCGCTTGAGTCCCTCTCGGATCGAGCCCATTCCCGGCATCGGCGTCACTTCTTCCTCTGGACGAATTCGCCCTGCCACGCCTCGCCCGGCGGATCCACCTTGTACTGCTCGATGCGCGACCGGAATTCCGTCGAGGGCCCGTCCTGCGGATCGATCGCGAGGGCCTCGCCGAGACGTTCCAGCGCGGCGTCCCACTTCCGCTCCCAGTGGAGCCTCAAGGCCTCCTCGAAGAGCGCCCGCACGCGGCGGCGCGATTCCGGGATCGATCCCGCCACGGCCATCAGCTCGTGGTAGTCCGCGGCCCGCCGGGCGAGGGAGTGATAGAAGCCGGAGACGGCGTCGCGGTACAGTTCCGCATGCCGCGCGAAGACCTCGCGCGCGTCCGCGAGCGGACGTCCCTCCAGTTCCTCCCTCATCGCGGCGAGCGCCCGGGCCACGGTCTCGATGCCGGATTTCGGGCTTTTCGCGAGGTTCTCGGTGAGGAGCGAAACCTTGCCGTGGTAGGTGTCGAGGATGAGGTCCAGTTCCGGCAGGGAGGACTGGCCGGGCGGCACGGGCAGGTTCTTCTCGCGGGCCCTGCGGACGCGGCCGCGCAGCGCGTCGATCCGCGCGATCCACTCCAGGAGCCGGGCCTTCCACGCCGGCGTCCCCGCGGCCACGGCCGGAAGCGCGTAGGATTCGGCGCAGCCGTCGGTCGCGGCGAGGATGCCGGCGAGGCGGTCGATCTCGCCCGAGATGCGGGGGATGGAGAGCGCGGCGCCCGAGACGATCACGCGATCGACGACCGGCACCTGCGACTCGAAGAACGCCGCGATCTCTCCCGCCAGGGGCGCCCCGTGCTCCCGCTCGATTCCCCGCCAGAAGGCGATGTAGCCGAAGACCTTCTCGCCGGGGCAGTCCCGCCAGCGTGCGAGCAGGGCGGGAGGCACGGGCTTGCCGCGGTTGCGCTCGCGGTAGGCCTCCGCCTTCCAACCCATGATCTCATAGAGCGTCGTGGGCTTGGTCTTGCCCTTCAGGAGCAGGCGGTCGAGGAGCCGGAGCTCGAGGACGTCGCGCACGAGCGGCTCCATCGCCTCGCCCGTGATGATCCCGGTGCCGTAGATGGCGTTGGCCGGGCGGAAGCGCGCGGCGATGTTCACGGCGTCGCCCATGACGGTGTACTGCATCTTCTTCTCCGAACCCATGTTGCCGGCGGAGATGAAACCGGAATTGAGGCCCATCGAGACGCGGACCTCGGCGCCGTAGCGGGCGAGCACGAAGGTGCGGAAGGCCTCGATGTCCATCTGCTG
>CAZWVM010000137.1:0-4616 GCA_964637705.1 uncultured bacterium | reverse complement strand
CGGCGCCGTAGCGGGCGAGCACGAAGGTGCGGAAGGCCTCGATGTCCATCTGCTGCTCGATCGCCGCGAAGCAGCATTTCCAGGCGTGGTCGGGATCGTCCAGGGGGACCCCGAAGTCCGCCATGATGACGTGCCCCTCGTACTTGTCGATGTACCCGTCGTAGTCCATGATGATCTCGGAGACCGGCGTGTGGTAGATGCCGAGGATGTGCGTGAGCTCGTCCGGAGCCTCCCGCTTCATCACGTCGCCGAAGCCGTCGATCGACGAGAAGAAGATCGTGGCCTGCTTGCGCTCGCCGGTGAGGGAAAAAAGGTTCGGATTCTCCTCCATCTTCTTCAGGACCTTCGGCGAGACCATCGTCGAGAAGATCCCGCGCACCTTCTGCTTCTCCAGGGAGGCCTTCACGAAGGCCACGACCACCTCGCCCATCCAGGTGACCGCGACACCCAGAGCCGGGGCGGGGGAATCGACCCAGAGCCCGAGATCGACCCAGGCGCGGTGGACGAGGTAGAGGTAGCCGCCGGCGACGAGCGCGCAGGCGGCCAGGGAGCGTGAGGGTGAGAGGAGCGCGCCGAGAATGCCGGCGATCATGGAGAGCGCGACGAGCGCGGCGAGACCCGCGCCGGGCACCGGGAAGCGGAGGAACTGCCCGGTGAGGACGGTATTCAAGGCGTGCAGGTGCAGGGCGACCATCGGGCAGGAATTCTCGAAGGGCATCGGGTTCAAATCGATCGTTCCCTCGCCGGTGAGCCCGGCCATGAAGATGCGTCCCGAGAGATCGATGGGCGAGAAGGGCCGGGGCGCGCCGTCGTGGAGCGCCATGAACGGGGGCGGGAAGAAGAGCGGGCGGACCTCGTCCAGGCGCCCCCGCTCGCGGAAGAACTCGACGTTCCTGCGGATCTCGGCGGTCCAGGTCTCGTCGAGCGCGGCCCCGGGGTCCGCCCCGCTCTCGACGGCCCGCGCCGCCGCGACGGCCGGAACCACCTGCCAGATCGCCGGCTCCCGGATGCCCCAATCCTGCTCTCCACCGAACTGGGATTCGACGAAGGAACGTGCTTCCGCCGCGCTCATCCCGGCCTCGAACTTCGCCTCGAGAATGCGGGCGAGGGCGACCTGGCGGCCGATGCGGTCCCCGTCGTCCGGGGAGACCATGCCCTCGTCCGCCAGGGCCGTTCGGACCGCGTTCCGGATGACCGGGGCCGCCTCGGGATCCGGGGGGAATCGCCGCGCCACTTCCTTCGCGGCATACAGGGCGTAGACGGAGGAGATGTCGCGGAAGGAGACGTGGAGGCTGCGGTCGAGAAAGCGTCCGGCCCAGTTGACGAGCATCTGCCCGTGCGCGTCCACCGGGATGCGCAGCGTCGCCGTCTCCTCGGCGACCGCCGCGGCCGCACCGCCGAAACCCGGGTCCGGGGGGATCCGCGCGTCCGGGAACTCGACGTATTCACCCGGCCGGATGACGATCCGCTCCAGGGGCACCTGGAGCACCTGGGAGAGGATCGAGACGGCGATCGAGGGGAAGGCCTTCCCGTCGTAGTGGATGAAGAGGGGGTAGAGGCGCACGGTCTTGTCGAGATCCTCGATGATCTGCGCGAAGCCGATTCCCGCGGCCGCCTGGCCGAAGCGGCCCAGGGGCGTCACGACCTCCACGGACTTGAAGAGATTCGATTCGATCGAGGAGTCGGCGGGCAGGGCGTACTGGGCCGCGATCGCGAGCGCCTCCCGACGCTCGTCGGAGAATCCCTCCTGGAGCCGCGCGCTCGCGGCGCGGATCGCCTCGTGGTTGCCTCTCATGTGCGCGTCCGGCAGGCCCATGAACTCGGCCAGGTAGACGTTGCCCGCCTTGCGGATCGCGTCCTCCATCTCCGCGTCGAAATCGCGGAAGGAGGCGTCGACCGTGCTGATGTTCTCGGCCAGGCTCTCCGGCCGGCCCAGCGCGCGCTCGACGCCGCGCGGCGTGAAGACGATGTCGTTGTGCTCGGTGAAGAAGACGTCGTATCCGAGGGCCCTCGCGTCGTAGAGATCGAGGGTCCGGATGAGGGCGACCTGGCGCGAGCGGGGCCAGACCCACTTGCCGAAGAGCTGGATCGACGTGTCGTCGAAATCGATGTAGCCGAGGTCGGTGCGGAAGGGGATGGGCGGGCGCGAGCGGTAGGCGACGTCCAACGCCATGAGGCGGATTCGCTCGAAGGTGGCTGTTTCGGCGACGAAAGCGAGGAGCACGCCGACGGCGAGTCCGAAGAGAAGCCCGCGGGCGGCCGTGACGAAGCTCAGCGTCACGGCGCGACGCGACGGACGCGGAAGTGAAGCCGGGTCGGCCATGCGGTGAGGATAGCGCGGGACAAGCCCCGGAAAAAGGGCAAAAGGCGCGGGAATACCCGGATGAAGTTTCCCGTTGCCTGCCGTAACCGGGAAACCTATCCTCGCCGCGGAGGGACGAGATGAATGCCGAAAAGCTGAGGGGATTCCTGGCGACGTTCAATGCCGATGCGGCGCTTCGCAAGAAGTTCGAGAGGAACCCGCGCAGGGTTCTCAATGCGGCCGGGGTCGACCTGCCCGAGGACTGGAACGTGCAGGTGTATCACAGCGGACCCAATACCTGGCACCTCGTCATACCCCAGTCGCTCGAGAACGTCGACGAGAAAACGGCCCACCCGCAGGTCTACCGGGTCATGAAGCGAGCCCTCGTGGATCCTGAATTCCGCGCGTTCCTGGTTGCGGATCCGAAGGCGGCGATCACGCAGGAGACCGGTCTCGCCATGCCCCGGTCCCTGACGCTCCTGGTGCACGACAGCAAGCCGAAGACCCTGCAGTTCGTATTGGCGAATCCCCGGGAACGGGACGACGAGCTGAGCGACGTGGATCTCGAACTGGTCGCCGCCGGAAAGATGAGCCAGCACCAGAAGTCCTCCTGCTACGCGACTGCCGGAGCGACCACGGCGGTGGCCGCAGGCGCGACGGTCATGACGGGAGGACTGGGCGCCGGCGCGCTCGTCGTGGCCGCCGGCATGTGGGCGATCTCCTCGTTCGGCTGAGCCGGCCCCGGGCCGGCGTTTCGGGAGTCCCGGCGGAACGGGCCGCGTGATCTCCATCGCCCGCCTCGACGGCTTCGAGGCGCTGGGTTATTCGGCACTGACCTTCCCCGTCCTCCAGTCGCTTCTGGCACCGGTCGCACCGGGAACCGACGGCCGGATTCTCGTCGGCGCCAGGTGCGGGTCCGAACCCGTGGGGCTCGCGGTGGCCCTCCCGCGCAAGGACGGCGCCCTTGAACTTCTCTCCGTGAACGTCGTCCCTACCCTGCGCCGACGAGGCGTCGGTCGGGCCCTGCTCGAGCGAGTGGCGGAGGAGGCGCGGGGCGCCGGGCGCGAAAGAGCGGTGTGCCGGCTCGAAACGGGGCGCCGGCGCACCGAAGCGCTCGAGGGACTCCTCCGTCGCGCTGGCTGGATCGAAACCCACCCGCTCGGGCTCTTGTGCCGGATCGACGATCGCTACGGCGCGCTGAAAGGAGCCCCGTGGATCGCGGCCGTGGCGCCGCGGGACGGCGAGGAGTTTCTCCCGTGGTCTCGCGAGGCTTTCCGGGCCCTGTCGGAGGGCGACGCGATACCCGCCGCGCTCGACCCGGGGGGCGACGACGGGATTCTCGAGGCGAGCGAGAGCCTGGTCCTGAAATCGGAAGGAGCGTGGGCCGGCTGGCTCGTCGCGCACCGTCCCGGCGCTCGCGTTTTGCGTTACACGTCCCTTTACGTGAGGCCCGGCGCCGCGGCGAGCGGCGCCGGCGCGAGGCTCGTCGCCGAAGCGATCCGCCGCCACGTCGCCGTGCCCGGCGAACGCGCCAGTTTTCTCGCCTCGTCGGACTTTCCACGGATGGTCGCGTTCGCGCGGAGACGGATCGCGCCGTGGTGCGCGGAGGCGAACGAGCTCGTCGAGTTCGCTCGGACGCTCGCGCCGTGAGAGGACGCGTGAGGCTCGTGTCCCGGGACGATGTCGCGGCCATCGCCGATGCGGCCCGGATGCCGGGTGAGCGTCGGGATGGGAAGGGTGAGCCCTGGGTGGTCCTCCTGGCCCGGCTGCGGAACCGGTCGTCAACGGCGGCGCGGGCCGCGGGATGGACGGCCGAGGAGAGGCGTGCCTGGCATCTCGATGCTCTCCCGGTTCCCCTCTTCCCCGACCTGGCCGCCCCATTCCTCTCGGCCTTCGACGAAGGAGTCCTCGCGGCGTCGCCTCCCGGCGTGCCGTCATCAGCGTTCGCTCCCTGTCGCCGCTATCTTCTCGTCCGTCTCTCGCGGCTGCTGGCGCGCGTGGTGGACCGCGAGTTTCGAGAGTCACTTCCGCCGTGGCCGGTGCCGACGCGGGAGAGGGGACGGCGGTACCGCGTTTTTCGGCGGGAACTGGCGGGCGATCTTCGCGACCTCCTTCTTCGCTACCCGGTCCTGGCCCGGCTGCTCTGCGTCGTGACCGCGGATCTGCGCGACGCCGTCGTCGAGGCGATCGGGCGGTGGAGCGACGACGCGCCGGCCGTGACGTCGATGGCGGCTCCCGGCGCGCAAGGCGTGCGGATCCGGCGCATCGTGCCGGGCCGTTCGGATCCTCATCGGGGGGGTCGCACGGTGATGAG
>CAZWVM010000136.1:0-9437 GCA_964637705.1 uncultured bacterium | reverse complement strand
GATCTCATGGTGAAGGCGATGCAGGAGTGCGGGATCCAGGTCGAGCGTCAGCACCACGAGGTCGCGACGGCGGGGCAGGCGGAGATCGACATCCGCTTCAATTCCCTGACCAAGATCGCCGACCAGTTGATGCTCTTCAAGTACATCATCAAGAACGTCGCGAACAAGAACGGAAAGACCGTGACCTTCATGCCCAAGCCCCTCTTCAAGGACAACGGCAGCGGCATGCACACGCACATCTCGATCTGGAAGGCCGGGAAGAACCTCTTCGCGGGCAACGGCTACGCCGGGCTCTCGGAGATGGCCCTGCACTTCGTGGGCGGGATCCTCAAGCACGCCCACTCGCTGATCGCCATCACGAACCCGACCACGAACTCCTACAAGAGGCTCGTGCCGGGCTACGAGGCGCCGGTGAACCTGGCCTACAGCCAGGCGAACCGTTCGGCCTGCATCCGGATCCCGATGTATTCGGCGAATCCGAAGGCGAAGCGGATCGAGTTCCGCTGCCCGGATCCCTCCTGCAACGGCTACCTCGCCTTCGCGGCGATGCTGATGGCGGGCATGGACGGCATCGAGAAGAGGATCCATCCGGGCGAACCCCTGGACAAGAACATCTACGATCTCTCGCCGGAGGAGAAGAAGAACGTCCCGTCGGCGCCGGGGTCGCTGGACGAGGCGTTGGACGCGCTCGAAGCCGACCACGACTACCTGACCAAGGGCGATGTCTTCACCGAGGACGTCATCCGGGCGTGGATCGACTACAAGAGGGAGGCGGAAGTCGATGCGTTGCGGCTGCGTCCGCATCCTTACGAGTTCGCGTTGTATTTCGACATCTGAGATTCCCGGGACCGCGAGGGCCGGCGGGCGACCGCCGGCCCTTCGTCGTTACGGTGTCGAGCCCAACGCCCGCTTGAATCGGGATGGATCAGCCGCTAGGGTTCGATCGTCATGAATATCTCCGCGACACGTCCCCGCTTTTCTCTCGTCTTGCGAAACTCCTGGCTCAGGGCCTGGCGCGGCAACCTCATGGCCCTCGCGGCCGAGCTGGCCTTCTACGAGTTCCTGGCCGTCTTCCCGCTCCTCATCTTCCTCCTGGCCCTCGTCGGCCTCCTGCCGGTACAGAACCTTCTGGACGAGGGATTCCAGCTCCTCTCGCCCTTCACGCCGGCACGCGTCCTGGATGTCCTCGTCGCCTGGATGGAGGGAATCCGCGCGTCGGGAGGCGTGGCGGCGCTCGTCATCGGAGGGGCCGGACTCTTCGTGACCGGGTCGGCCGTGACGGGAACGTACATCCGGGCGTTCCGGATCCTGGGACGCGAGCGGATTCGCGGCCCCTTCTTCACGGTCTTCGCGCTCCGCTTCTTCTTCAGCATCCTCGCGGCGGCCGTGATCGTGATGGCGCTGCTCATCTGGGTGGCGGCGCCCGCCCTCCTCGGCATCGTCTCGCGGTTCTTCGCGCTGGAGGAGTATTGGCTCTGGATCTGGTACGTGGTGCGCATGCCCCTGGGCGCGCTCCTCGTCGTCACCGGGCTGACGATCATCTACCATGTCCTCGGCTTCAGCGGCCGGAGGGCCGTGACGAGGGTGCCGGGAGCGCTCGTCGCCTCCGCCGGCTGCTACCTGGCTTCCTGGCTCTTCTCGCTCTACCTGCGCGCCGTGCCCGATTTCAACCTCACGTATGGAAGCCTCGGCGGCATCGTGATCCTGATGATCTGGCTCCAGGTCATGAACCTGGCGATCCTCTTCGGCGAAGCGTGGAACGAGGAGTGGAGCGCGCGGCGGTAGCCCGGCTCACTCCACGCTGAACGGCATCTCTCCCGAGAGCGCGGGGCCGTCGCGACCGTCCACCGACCCGGTCTCCAGGATCCAGCGCGCCGTGTACCGGCCCGCGGAAAGGCGGGTCGGCGTGGGCGCCGAGCTGAAGCGCTCGCGCCCGCCGGGCAGGACCGGCATCCCGATCTCCAGGCGCGCCGTGTCGACGGGACGGGAGTCGGCGTCGAGGATGACGAAGGAGCCCCGGGGCCGGACGTGGACGTTGCCCGGATTGGCGAGTTCGAGCAGAAAGCGCTGGCGCCGGTCCCCGTCCTGCATCGTCCTCAGGGAAACGAGGGAGAGGCGGGGGTCGAGGGTGCCCGCGGCCATGGCGTAGACGGCGACCCCGATTCGGCCCTGGAGCATGGCGGCGCCGGAGAGGGGGCTCTCGCTGAAGAAGACCATGGCCATCAGCTCGCCCGAGGCGGAATCGGGAACCGTCACGCGCGTGAGGATCGTGGCGGAGGCTCCGGGCGGCAGGACTGTCTCGGGCGGCGAGAGATCGAGCCACGCGGGCGGCGGGGCCGTGCGCCGGCCCGTGATGTAGTCCCGGTACGAGAGGGCCGAGGCCGAGACGACGACGGTCTCGGCGGCGTTGTTCCGGATCGTCCATACGCCGGTCTCCGAACCGCCGGCCGCGCGCGTGACCTCGAAGGTCACGGGCGAGACGGAGAGGGAGGCCGAGGCGGGCAGGACGGCGAGAAGGATCGCGGCGAGGACCGGGAGAACCCGGGCGCCCCCCATGGAGGGACGCCGGGTCTCCCGGGCCGTCAGCGCGCGATCAGAGGTGCAGGAGATCGAAGTTGAGGCGCGTCGCATAGACGTCGGGCACGAGCCCGCCGGTCAGAGCACCCACGTAGACGGCGGACGGAGAGACATCGGGCGCGCCGTGATAGACGCTGGCCCAGGCGGATCCGCTGCCGTAGAAGGTCGTGGTGTAGCCGCCGTCGGCCGCGCCCACGTAATCGGAGTCGCCGGTGTCCTTGAAGTACATCCAGGTGTCGGCGGCCGTGCCGTCCCAGGCGGGCGCGCCGCTGACGGTGTCGGCAAAGGCCTTCCACATGAGAGCGACGCGGTTGTTGGTGTCGGTGCCGACCATCGCGCCCCAGTTGTTGTGCAGGGGATCGGTGGTCGCGAGGTTGGACGTGTAGGTCACGATCTTCCAGTTGGAATAGGTCGAGGCGTACGCCACGCGGATGTACTGGTCGGAGAGGACGTAGGCCTCCGTCCCCGTGTAGGGGAAGGTGAGCGTGTCGGCCAGGGTGTTGTCGGAGCGCAGGCGCACCTGCAGGTCGAGCGTGGTGACGGCGGCGAAGGAGAGCGACGCCGGGACGCTGCGGGTGACGTCCGCGGCGAGGGCCGGGACGGACAGAGACAGGACCGCCAGGCCGAGAACGGCCGCGGTCGAAAGACGACGGATCATGGTGATACCCCCCAGTGAGTTGTTATATGTTCGGAGCGCCCGACGTTCGCCCATGGAATGAACGTGTAAGCGCTTACAAAGATATTATGAAACGCATGTCGCGGAGTGTCAACAACAAAATTGCATTTGAAAGCGGTTTCATGGGCTTTCCACAGGATTTCCCGCGGGACGTTGGAAACGGGAGACTTCGCCGCGCCGCGCGGCGGCGCGCGTCAGCGCACGATCATCAGTTTCTTGACCGCGACGCCTCCGCGCGCGTCGCGGAGGACGACGAGGTAGACGCCGGAGGCGACCTCGCGGCCGTCGTCGCCGCGCGCGTCCCAGCGCAAGGTGTCCGCGCCGGTCGCGGGGATCCGCGCGACGCTCTTGCCCGCGATCGAAAGGATCTCGATGTCCGAGCCCGCCGGGAGCCCCGCGAAGAGGATGCCCGTGCGCGCGTCCGCGGGATCGAACGGCCGCCCGTTCGCCTCCCGGTCGTCGTTCGGGACGAACGGGTTCGGATAGATGACGACGTCCTCCACGCGCCCCGCGCCCGCCACGCCGAAGATCGCGAAGACGGTGAAGTGGTTGACGCTCGCCGTCACGACGTTCTGCTCCGTGTCCACCGAGGCGCCCTCGACTCTCACCCAACCCTGCGCCGCGGGATCGAAGAAAAAGAGGCCCAGCGCACGCTCGGAGAAGCCGAGGCCCTGGTCGTCGTACGGAAGCGAGAGCGTGACGGTGTCGGAGAAGAGGGACTCTCCGTCCTCGCGCTCGAAACGGCGGAAGACCGGGCGCGGGAGCGTCCTGAGGCCCTGTCCGGGCTCGCGCACGTCGTCGGGCGCCCCGGGCAGGACCGTGATCCGCACCCACGTGCTCTCCAGCGTGTCCAGGGCCGTCGCCGGGATCTCCAGCCACGTTCCGTCGTAGAGGATCATCCGCCGCGCCGCGCGCGGCGGGAAGAGTCGCCTCTCCAGGTAGACCTCGGCGAGCGGGTTGAGGACGCCGTGGGCCACCGAGTCGACGGTGCTCTTCCTCAGGCGCACGAAGTCCGGGCTCGGGTCCAGGCGCCCGTCCTCGCCGCGCGCGCGCGCGCGGATGTCGTACACGCCGTCGGCCAGGCGCGAGATGTCCCAGAGGATGCCCCAGTGCGGGGGGCGCGCGTCCGGGTTCGAGTCGCTCTCCGGCATCGTGGAGCAGAGCGTCCAGGCGCCGCCCGGCGACATGCGATACTCGAAGCGGACCTCCGTCAGGAGACTGCTGAAGCCGGCCGAGAGCGAGAGGGCGTTGCCGTGGACGCGCCAGCCGTCGACGTGCTCCAGGGGGAAGGAGACGAGGCCGGCGAGCGAAGGAGAGAGGTCGATTACGGCGAGGGCGGCCGAGTCGGCGGCGGCCAGTCCCGCCCGGTCGCGGGCCGCGACGACGAGCGCGTAGGTGTCGCCCAGCACCGAGTCCGTCACGCGGAAGGTACCGTTCCAGATGCCGTCCCCGGCCCGCGTGTCCGGGGCCACGCCGTCGTCGCGCAGCGAGGTCGTCTCTCCGAGGCCGAGGGGGGTGAGGGGCGCGTAGACCGAGGCGACGCCCCGGTTGTCGCTGACGGTCGCCGTGATGAGCACCGTGGCGCCGTTGTTCGGCGCGGTCGCGGGCAGGCAGGATGCGGCGAGAATGCGCGGCGGTTGCACGTCGGGGTTGGCGACGAGGAAGGTGTCACGGGCGGGGTACGAGGAGACCACGTTGCCCAGGGCGTCATAGGCGAGCACGCGCCAGTGATGGAGCCCGTCACCGAGACCGAAGCGGGTATACTGCGTTTCACCCGGAGCGAGGACGCGGCTCTCCAGGAGAAGGGCGGGGTTGAAGAGGCCCGAGGTGTCGATCTGCAGCAGCAGGTGCGTGATGCCGGTCCCGTTGTCGCGCGGGGCCTCCCATCGCAACGCGACAGGCGCCGCCGTCTCCCGCCCGGAAAGCACGTGGAGCCGGGCGCCGTCGGGCGGCCCCGCGAGCATGATCATGTCGAACTGGAGGGTCGTGCCGTACTCGCCGGCCGTCGCTCCGTCGACGTCGCACGCCACGCGCACGAAGAGCGGCGCTTCGCCCGTGCGGCCCGGGTCCGGCGCGTTGCCCAGGAGGACCGCGCTGTCGTGCCCGGACGCCATCGTGACCTCGCCGCGGCCGAACGCGCCCGACCATTCCGCTTCGAGAGGATCGCGCATGAGCGACCAGCGGTGGGGCGGGGCCGCGGAGGCGATCGGCGCGCCCGCCGTGTCGAAGACCTGCCAGTAGAGATCCAGCCCCTGCCGCTCGTCCGAGCGGTTCCGCAGGCCGCGGCCGCCCGTGTCGTTCGTGGAGTGGATGACCAACTGCCAGAGACCGCCGTCGCCGCGCGGCGTGACGCGAACCTGCAGGGGAGAGACGACGAGCGTATCGGACGGCCCGGCCGTGCCGAAGACGAGCGTGTCCGCGCGGGTGCCGTTGTCGATCCGCTCGAGCGAGATCGACAATCCGGCGGCGTGCGACGCGGCCGGATGCAGGGCCCCCCACGCGACGCACAAGAGCGCCGCGATGATCCCCCGTTTCATTGTCCCCCCAAGGACGCGACTCGATCCCGGCCGTCAACCAGGCGGTGACGGCCATCGTCCGCGTCCGATAGCTTCCGGTGTCCGGAAGATTAACCGAAATTTTTGCTCGCGAAGACATGGCCTGTCAAGGGCTCGGACGGAATCTTGGACAGAATTCGTGCGATTCTGTAGGATTCGACCCGAATTGACTGCCACTAAACCGGTTCCACAACCGGGCTCGGTGAGCGGAAGGAGAACGATACGATGGTCGACAGGGTTGTGGAAGTTACACAGAAAGGCTGTCTCTCGCGCCTCATGGAGTCCGTCAAGGGCGTCGCCGTCGGCGTCGTTCTCATCCTCGTCTCGATCGTTCTCCTCTTCTGGAACGAGGGGCGCGCCGTGACGACCGCGAAGACCCTGAAGGAGGGAGCCGCCGCCGTCATCACCGTCGCCTCCGCCGCCGCGGATCCCGCTCAGGACGGCCGCCTCGTCCACACCACCGGCATCGCCTCGACGACGGAGACCTTGACCGATCCCCAGTTCGGCGTCGCCCGCGTGGCCCTGCGCCTGCGGCGCGACGCGGAGATGTTCCAGTGGAAGGAGGAGAGCCGGACCGAGACGCGCAAGAAGCTGGGCGGCGGCGAGGAGCAGGTGACGACTTACGATTACAAGCAGACCTGGTCCTCGACGCTCATCCCATCGAGCGATTTCAAGGAGCCGGCCGGGCACCAGAACCCGGCGGCGATGCCCTACGCCTCCCAGGCGTGGACCGCCGCGCGGGCGACGCTGGGCGGCTTCACGCTCGGCGCCGAGCTCGTCGAGCAGATCGACGCGTTCCGGGACGTCGCGATCGACGACACCGACCAGGCGCGGATGACCGGGAACCTCGGCGCGCAGTCGAACGCGCGCCGCCAGCCCAACGGCTTCTACATCGGCGCGGATCCCGCCTCCCCGCGGGTCGGCGACGTGCGCGTGACCTTCCGGGCGGTGGAACCTCTGGAGGTGAGCGTCATCGGACGGCAGTCGGGATCGACCTTCGCCGCGTACCAGACGGAGGCCGGCGGCGAGATCCTGATGATCGAGGCGGGCAACAAGACGAGCGCGCAGATGTTCACGGCGGCGGAGAAGCAGAACACGATCCTGACCTGGGTCCTCCGCGGCGCCGGCTTGCTCCTCGCGTTCATCGGCTTCAGCCTCGTCTTCGCGCCTCTCTCCGTCGCGGCCGACGTCGTCCCCCTCGTCGGATCCATCGTGGGACTCGGCACGGGCCTCGCGGCCTTCCTCCTGGCCCTGCCGCTTTCGCTCGCGGTGATCGCGGTCGCGTGGATCGTCTTCCGGCCCGTCCTCGGCGTGACGCTCCTGGTGCTGGCGCTCGGCGTCATCGGAGGCGGCATCTGGATGGGGATGAAGAAGCGCGCGCAGGGGTGAACGGGCCGCCGCGCGCAGCATGGACAAGAACGATACGAACCCGTAGATTTCGTCGGGCGGATACGATTCCGCCAGGGAGGATACAACCATGAAGACGATCAGCGCCCTCCGGCGCCTGTCCGAATCGACCCCGGCCGTCGCGGCACTCGCGATTCTCGCCGTCGCCGCGCTCGCCTGCGGGCTCGGCAAGAACGAGCCTGCCTCGACCCCGGCCGCCGGCAACGCGCCCGCCGCTTCGGCCCCCGCGGCCGCCGCTCCCGTCAAGGTCACTCTCACCTGGGACAAGCCGGTGGACATGGACCTGGAGATCTGGGACGCCAAGGGCGAGAACCTCGTCGCGCGCTCGTTCGTTCATTGCGGCACGGATGTGACGGACGGAACGGCCGGCAACGAGTTCTTCGAGTTCAGGCAGTTCGGAGCGGACAACTTCTCGAGCGGCAAGTTCGTCGTTTCGGTCTACTTCGCGGCACGCCAGGACGAGTCGATCGACCGCGCCCGCGCGACGCTCACGATCAAGAAGGCCGACGGCTCCACCGAGACGCGCGAACGCACGGTCGACTACGAGACCGGCAAGGACCAGTGGCACGCCTTCGCGATCGACGCCGCGAACGGAGGGATCACCGACATCGACCAGTTCATCCAGATCCAGACGAGCGAGAACAACAACTAGCCTTCGATGCGACGGCCGGGGCGCGAGCCCCGGCCGTACTTCTTTTAGATCCTCGGTACGCTCAGGATCTTCCCGTCGATCTCGATTCGCCCCGCCTTCCTGCCCTTTCCGCCGCGCAGGTCCTTGATCAAGTCCCAGTGGAGGGCGGAGACGTTCCGCCCGCGGCACTCCTTGTAGGAGGAGCCGAGCGCGAGGTGTATGGAGCCGCCGATCTTCTCGTCGAAGAGGATCTCGCGTGTCGGGCGGCGGATACCGAAGTTCGTGCCGATGCCGAACTCCCCGAGTCGCGACGCGCCGTCGTCGGTCGCGAGCATCTTGCGAAGATACGCCTCGCCGCGCTCCGCCGTCGCCTCGACCACCCGGCCCTTGCGGAAGACGAGGCGCACGCCCTCCACGAAGTTGCCGTCGCGGGCCGCGGGCACGTCGAAATAGATGCGCCCCTCCGCGCTCTCCTCCACCGGCGCCGTGAAGATCTCGCCCGAGGGCAGGTTGTGCGTGGCGGTCGAGTTGACGAAGAGGCGGCCGGCGACGGAGAAGGAGAGGTCCGTCTCCTCGCCCGTGATCCGCACCCGCCTCGCCCGGCCGATCCGGCGGATGAGCGCGTCCTGCATCCTCTCGATCCTCCGCCACGCGCCGACGGGGTCCTTCCGGTCCACGAAGAGCGCGCCGTAGACGAAGTCGCGGTAGTCGTCGAGGGACATCTCCGCCTCCTGCGCCAGCGCCTCCGTCGGGTGAAGGGTCAGGCACCAGCGGGTCTTCTCGAGGAGGTGGTCGCGGAGCTTCTTGCGGGCGCGCGCGTGGGAGGCGAGACGCGCGGGGTCGACGCCCGAGAGGGCGCGGGTGTTGGCGTCGGAAAGGATGACGACGCGGCAGTCCTGCTCCTTCGCCTCCGCCCAGTCGAGCTTCGTGACGCGCGTCAACTGCGCGTCCGAGGCCTCGCGGAAGAAGAAGGGCGGGACGCCCGGGAGCCCGACGCGCAGGAAGGGGAATCCACCGGCCGCCAGCGCCTCCCGGTAGACGGCCTCGGCGAGCTCCGCCGAGAGCGTGTTCGCGTAGATGCCGACCGTTTCGCCCTTCTTCAGGGCGATGGCCGCGCCGAGAACGTACGCCCAGCAGGCGTTCTCGAAGCAGATCGGCTGGATGGCGCGGACAATGGCGTGGATGTCCAGCCCCCGCTCCAGGCACAGGGCCCTGGCCTCGTCCAGGGAGGCGAGCCGGTGGCGTTCGAGGGTGGCGTTGATGGTGTCGATGCGGCGTTCGTATCCTTCGAAAAGGGCCATGGTCCGCCTCCTCACTCGTGTCTGGGGTTGATGGTGCGGACCGCCTCGGCAAAGCGGCCGTAGCTGGCGGTGGCCTTGGCCAGCGCCTCGTCGGCGGTCGTGCCCTGCTGGATCATGGCCATCATCCTGCCGAGGTGGACGAACTCGTAGCCGATCACCTCGTCGTTGTCGTCCAGGCCCAGCCGGGTCACGTATCCTTCCGCCATCTCCAGGTAGCGGACCCCCTTGGCGGTGGTGCCGTACATGGTGCCCACCTGGCTGCGCAGCCCCTTGCCCAGATCCTCCAGACC
>CAZWVM010000135.1:0-9496 GCA_964637705.1 uncultured bacterium | reverse complement strand
GTCGAATGCTCAAGTGTAATTGTCGCTGATGCGCAGGTGTAATTGTCGCCGCGGGGATAGTCACCGACTCGGACCTTCCATAGCCCTATGAGCGATTTCCGAAGACGGATTCCATAGCGAGCCGGCTCGGTAGAAAGACGATCTCTGATGGCCTTGATGATTCGTTCCTGAATGTTGCGGGGCAGGGAGGGGAGGTCTTCGGCCAGAACAATGTCGTTCAGTCTGATCTTATACGCGGGCACTAGCGTAGCCCGAGTTGCTTCTCCGCCTGCTCGAGGGTGACCCACTTGGCCTTGCGCCGTTTCCTCGCGCGAACAAGTGTCTCCCACCCGGCGTCCTCGTAGGTCTCGAGAGCCTCGGAAACGAGATCGCGGATCTTCTGGGACATCGATACGCCGTCATGACTGGCCAGGCCGCGAACAGCGGCATAGAGCCGCGGCTCGAGGACCGTGTTAACTCTGGGATGAACCGAGGGCATCTTCCACCTCCGCAAAAAAAGTGTAACACTTCCGTGCTACTCGGTCAATGCCTTATCGGCCGGGCCATTTAGGGTGTCAGGTAGTGACTTTGTGACATTCAACCAATGTGGCGCGATCACTCGATAAGACGCCGGAATCCAGCAATCTAAGACCTTCCCGCCTGAACGTCACAAAGTCACTGCCTGACACCGGCCGCGTCACAAAGTCACTGCCTGACACCGGCCGCGCCGCACCGGCCGCGCCTGACACCGGCCGCGCCCGTCAGCCGGCCGCGCCGATCCTCACGTGCTTCGCCAGTTTTCCCACCACGCTTTCCGGCACCACCGGCACGCTCAGGAAGTCGCACGCGCCGGCCTGGACGAGGTGCATCACGTCGTTCGACGTGATCTCGCCGAGGACGAGCACGGGAGGCGCGAGTTCGCCGAAACGGTCGTGGACCTCCGCGATGAGATTCTCCACTGCGGAGCCGGTCGGGCGGGCGTCGACGATGATCGCGCTCCAGGACTTCTCGACGAGTTTCGGTGAGAAACTGCCGGCCGTGGCCGCGAGCGTGAGGCGGTAGTCGTGCCGGTCGAGGATGAAGAGGATCTGCTCCGCGACGCTCTTCGACGCGATGCAGGCCAATACCTCCGCGCCCGCGCCGGAGCGATCCTTCAAGAGGATCCGGACCTTCCCGAGGAAATCGTAGGGATCGAAGGGCTTGGCCAGATACGCCAATTCGTCGGTCTGGACGCTCTCGATCGCCGAGGCCGGACCCTCGCGCCGCGCCACGAAGGCGAGGAGCGGCGGGTTTCCCGAGACCTTGCGCGCCGCTTCGAGCTCGTTCTGGGGCGCGTCTCCCGCCACGACGAGGTCGAAGGCGCAGGGCTCCGCGAGCCCGGCCGCCGCGACCGACTGCACCGCGTAGTCGTGCGACTCGAGGATCCCCTCCGCGATCGCCCGCGTCGCCTCGTCCGGCTCGACGATGAGGATTCGCCTCGGGGCGGGTTTCGCGGTCGCGGCGTCCAACGAGGCGTGAATCTCCAGGATCCGGTCGAGCCGCGAGATCTGGATGACGTTCGAGACGACCGGCCGCGGCGCGGCCAGTCGGAAGGCGCCGCGCCAGAGAGGCTTCTTCGCGAAGGAGACGAGGAGTCCGAGAGCGCTCGAGTCGATGAAGTCGACGGTCGAGAGGTCGACGACGGCGGCGCCCTTCTTGAGCGCCCCATCGATCGCCTTGCGGATTTCGTCGAGCGTCGTGACCTGGAACTCGCCGACCGGCCGAACGACCGTCGCGGCGCCGACGGATGATACCTGGATCTCCATGACGAGAGACCCTAACGCTTTCCGTCGCGTCGATCCACTTGATTTCCTTCGTCCCGGGCGGCGGACGGTTCCTCCCCGCCCGGTGGTTCCTCATCGCACGGTCTCTCCTCGTCGCGCGGACTTTCACCGGGCGTCGGTGAGGCCCCGGCGCCCATCGTCTCCTCCGCCGGGCGGTTCTTCTCCCACCACGTCCGGATCGCGCCGACCACCGCCTCCTCGTCTCCCTCGACCGTCGCGCAGTCGGGCAGCGTCCGGCGGATCTGCGGGCCGTAGCTCTTGCGGCCCGGGTCGAGGATCACCACGATCCCGTGATCGTGCTCGGTGCGGATGAGGCGGCCGAAGCCCTGGCGGAGGGCGAGGAGCGCGAGCGGCAGGGCGTAGCGGCGGAACCAGAGGTCCCCGAGCGCCTCGCACCGCGCGTCGTAGACCGGTTCCCCCGGCGAGGTGAAGGGGATCTTCTCCATGACGACCACCGAGAGATTCGCGCCGGGGATGTCGATGCCCTCCCAGAAGGAACGGGTTCCGAGCAGGACGAGGTTCGATTCCTCGCGCATCCGCTTCGCCAGCTCGTGCCGCGACCCGTCGCGATGCTGTGCGAGGACCTTCACGCCGCCGGCGCCGAGCGTTTCGTGGGCGCATAGAGCTTCGTGGACGCTCAGCATGCGGCTCTTGTTCGTGAAGAGCGCGAGCATGCGGCCGCGCGTGATCGCGGCGATCCGCGCGATGCGGTCCGAGAGCAACTCGTGCCGGGACGGCGCGGGGTCGCGCATGAGACAGAGGAGGACCCGGCTCTGGTAGTCGAACGGGTGGCCGACGGAGACGGGGAAGAAGCGGCGGGCCGGATCGAGCCGGAGGGGCGGTTCCGGCTCGGGCGCGGTCTCCTCCGCCTCGAACTCGTCGGCGAAGGGGTCGCTGAGCTCCTCGGCGTCGATTCCCGCGATGGGGCGCGCCGGCGGAGGCTCGGGAGGCGCGGCGGCGACGAGGCCAAGCCGCTCCTCCATGAACTGGAAGTCGCCGCAGACCTGCATGGTGGCGGAGGTCAGGAGCACGCTCTGGAACTTGTTGTAGAGGTGCGCGGTGAGGTGTGCGCCGATGTCGACGGGCGAGCGGCGATACATGACGGCGCGGGTGGGAGGCGCCTCCGACCACAAGACGGTCCCGTCGACCGGCACGGCGCGGAAGATCTCGTCGGCGTATCGCGCGAGCTCGTCCAGGGCGAGCGCGGCGCGCTGGAGCCGCTCGGCCGTGATCTTCAGGCGGTCCACGGCTCCGACGTCCTTCCAGGTCTTGAGCATGCGGGCGGAGAGGCGGGCGAGGCCCGAGGAGATCCCGGCGGCGGCCTCGCAGGTCCGCGACCAGGCCTCGGAGGCGAGGTCCTCGTCGCGGACGCGCGACTTGGAGTCGCCCTCGGCCGAGGGGCGGATGGTGAAGGCGTCGAAGTCGGCGAGGAGGATGCGGAGGTCCTCGATGGCGTCCGCGATCGGCTGGATCTCGAACTCCATCCACTCGTTCCGGCTGAAGCGCGAGAGGATGCCGGTGGGGCGCCGGCGGCGGTGGTAGACGCGGCGGAGCCGGGACTGGAGGAACCCGGTGCAGAAGGAGGGGCCGTAGATGTCGGTCGCGGCCTCCTCCAGCGCGTGCGCCTCGTCGATGACGACGCGCGCGACCTCGGGGAAGTTCTCGGGCCAGAGGAGCGCGAGGTGGTGGTTGGCGACGATGACGTCCGAGCGCTCGGCCTCGGCGAGCGCCTTGTAGTGGCGGCACTGGCCGCGGTGGTCGGAAGTGCAGGTGTCGTCGGTGGCACGGACGTCGGAGACGGCCTTCCAGCCGTCCTGGCCGTAGGGGCGGACGAGCGCCCAGGCCGCCTCGAGGTCGCCCGTCTCGTGGTTCTCGTCGAACTCGGAGAGGGCCACGAGCGCGTCGTGGTACGCCGAGCCCTCGAAGAGGTCGGACCGGTCGAGCGCCTCGGCGAGGCGCTCGCGGCAGATGTAGTTCTCGCGGCCCTTCAGGAGCGAGTAGCGGAAGCCGAGGGATTGCGAGAGGCGGGGGAGATCCTTGAGGTAGACCTGGTCCTGGAGGTTCTTGGTGCGGGGCGCGACGAGGACGCGGGTGCCGCGCTTCTTCGCGTCGAGGATGTGGGGGACGAGGTAGCCGAGGGTCTTGCCGACGCCCGTGCCGCCCTCGATGATCCCGACCTGGTCATGCTCGATCAACCGCTCGCACGCGCGCGCGTAGTCGAGCTGTTCCTTGCGGAAGGCGTAGGGCCCTCCGTCCTTCGCGAGCACGCCGTCGGGGCCGAAGAAGGTTTCCATGGTGTCAGGCAATCACTAACTAACGAATGGAAGAAGGAAGCCGGAGTACGTGTGAGAGACGGAAAATGTGGGAGTTAGGCATGGGGCGGTGGAAAGTGAGTCAGTCATTGCCTGACACCGATTGTGTGCTCTCGCGGGGCGTCTAGTAGTCATGCCATTTTCTGCATTGTCTTTGTATGTAAATGGTAATTAGCCAAAATAGCGATAATCCCGCAGGCCCCATACTATTTCCGCCGCTCATCGTTCCTGTCTCACTGGTTCTCGCATACGGAAGTAGTGCCAGAGGCATCGAAAGTAGTGATGCCAATGCGACGACTGCAATTGCGCTGATTGCGGGTCGTAGTTTCATCTTATGCAGCTTTTCTTGCCAATCAATTATTGCCACACTAACAATTAGAGATAATACATCACTCCAGGACCCGTTTTTGAATTCTTGAGAATGGGTAATTTGTATCGTAATCAGGTATGCAGCTAGGCCAAGCACAGAGAAAGTAACGATATTCAGTGAACTGTTGTATGATAGTTTTTTCCATATCGTAGCTTCATATATGTCGACAAATATGACGCAAGCCGCGTACGGCAATATGTATGGTAAGAAGTACACGGATAATATGATTGGCCCATAGAGCGTTAAGTCAAAATGATCATTGTACGTATTAGCTACTTGACTGATATAGAAACATAGCGTCATTGCTGCAAACGGACTTACAAGTAGGATCAAAACACGAATGATAGCCTTAAACATAGAGCACCCCCAGCGGCCCGTGCCTGATCACGCCATTGTCGTTCACGACCTCGACAATCGTCAGGATCTTGTTGCCCGAGAGACCCTGGAGCGAGATTTCCCCGTTCGCGCCTACAGGAGGAACGTTAAAGTCCTCGTAGACCGACCCGTCGTCATTGCTCATCGAACAGAGAAAGCCGGTGGTATTCGGCGAAGTGGAACTGATCCTTCCCGTGAAGTTCGCCTCGCCCTCCGAGTAGATTGCCAGATCGTCCAGGTCGACCCGGTTCGAGCCCCTGCCCGGCGTCGCCGCGAGCCGGCGGTAGCCCTTGCAATCCACGGCCGCGAGCACGATTTCGTCCACCCGGGAGGGCTTCCCTTTTCGCGCGAGGAGCTGCGCCAGGTTCATCTTGACCAGCGCCCAGCCCTCCTGATCGGTCGGCGCCGGCGTCACGGACCCCAACTGCGCGATACCCGTCCTTGTTTCCTCGTGTCGCTGGCTATTCTCGGTGTCGCCGGGATCCTCGAGATCGAAGAGGGAGACTTCGCTCCAGTCCTTCCCCTGCCGCACGAAGAGATTCATGTCGGGGCCGTCGGGGCGAATCATGAAGCGGAGATGCGGATACTCGGCGGCGTCGAATGATCGATCGGTCAGGGTTATAGCGAAGGGAAAAGACCCTTTTCTCCGGATTGCCCGAATCCCACCCATGGAGGCGAAGCTCGCCTCATTCACGCGCTCGACCGTTGATTCAAGACTCCACATCGGTTGCATCCTGTTCTACATCTCCCCCCACCCCGATCTTGCGTTGTGTTGGATTGCGGCGCCATGACTGGCGACGGCGTTGCTAATCTGCCGTCCGTTCAACCCCTGGTGCCACAACCCTGCTTCGATGATGCGCTGGACGTCTTCGGCTTCTTCGTAGGTCAACTGGTCTTCGGCATCGCGGGCGAAGACGACGGCGTCCTTCATCAGGCCTTTGTGGAATAGTACGATCTGGTCGGCCGTCCTGGTCGGATGCTCATCGGCGATATAGATCTCGCGAATTCCGTTGCTGTTGGCGTCGCCGATCTCGTCAACTTCGGAGACACCCTTGCCCCAGAAGATTTGGGCTCGTTCGCCTTGACGAAGGGTGATAGGCTTGTCGGAGAGCTGGCAATCGACGCCGTCGAGATCCGAGGCGATCAGGAAGCTGAAGTTGATCAGGGCGTTTGGCAGGCTACTGCACGACGCGAAGGTGGTCATGCGCGGATGATAGGCCACAAGGTAGGCCTGGCCAACAAGAACCTAAACACGCGGAAAAAGTACAGATCTGTACTCTAAGTACAGAATTGAACTTTTCTCGCGGGTGGTCCATCTGAATTCCCGCAACTTACGCCCGGCACGGACCTTGAAGTGGTTTCCGGTTGTCAATCTCGAAAGGAGCCACCCATGGCCAGACCTCCCAGGATCAGCTTTCCCGGCGCGCATTATCACCTCCTCAACCGCTTCGTCGACCGGCACCCGTTTTTCCAGACCGAGCCGGACTATCGACGATTCCTCGATACCTACTACGAGTTAGCTCCTCTGCACGGGATACGAACCTATGCTTACTGCCTGATGCCGAACCACTTTCACGTGGTCTTGGAGACGGAACGGGGAGATCTCTCCAGGTTCCTCCAGCAGTTCCTCTTCAGGGTCGCCCGGGAGATGAACCGGCACTCCGGCCGCGTCGGACATCTCTTCCAGGATCGGGCAAAGACCTTGCTGATCGAGGATGGGGCGTATTTCGAAACGGTCGTCGGATACGTGCTCTTGAACCCCGTTCGAGCCGGCCTTTGCCGGGACGTCTTCGGCTACCGCTGGTCGAGTGCCGGCACGATGGTATCGGATGGGCCTTGGCCGGTGGAGCGGCACTTGTTGGCTGAGAGGGTGTCGGGGCGGGATTTTGGGCCGGCGGATGTGGAGGGTCAGCGCGATGCGCTCATCCGTTGGGCGCGGCGGCTCGAAGCGACGGCTAACGCGGATCGGTTCGCCGAGGGCGTGCGCGGCACGTTCGGTGGAAGCGCCGGGTTCCGGAAGAAGGTGCTCCTGCAGAACGAGCGGCGAGAGCGATTCGAGGATAGCCGCCGACGAAGGTGCACGGACCGGGACTTTGACAAGGTGACGTGGGAGGAGTTGGGGGAGATGGCGGAGAGGATACGGGGGCACCTGCCTTTCCCGTTGCGACGAGCGTGGAAGAACGAAGCGACGTTCCAACACGATCTCCGCACGTTCCTCGCGAGCAAGGTGGCGCACTGGAGCTATGAACGCATTCGCGCGGCCGAAGCTGACCGATTTTCACTTCCCTCGTACGCCATGGCCATGCATCGGATGCGGCGAGACCCGCGCAAACGCGAAGTCGCGCGGTTGGTGAGGGGCAGAGCGGTGTCAGGCAGTAACTTAGTAACAGATGGCGGGAAATAGTACGAGCCCTCGGGAAGCCTTGGCTTGGCAGGCGTTTGGCGCAATCTAGCCAAGAGTGAGTTCGTTATTGCCTGACACCGGGTTTGTCGGGTGCTATCCTCCGTGAAGGAGGAAGCTTCGATGAGCGCAAAGAAGATCGCCAAAGCACCGGCCGCCTCGGCCCCGGCTCCGTCAACCCCGACCCCCTCGGCCGCGGCCGCCTCGGCTTCAGCTACGTCAACCCCGGCTCCCTCGGTCCCGGTCACCGCGACGATCGTCCGGCCCGAGCGGCCCGGCCGGAACGAGCCCTGCCATTGCGGCTCGGGGAAGAAGTACAAGAAGTGCCACCTCGACGCGGACGAAGCTGCGGACCGCAAGCTCTACCAGCAGGCCGTCGCGAAGGCCGCCGCCGCCGCCGCGGCCGAGGCCGCGGAGGAAAAGGACGAGAAGGCCTCCAGGCCGGCCCACGCCAAGCCCGAGCGCGAGCACGGCTCCTCGCACGCCCCCAACCGGAACTCGCCCGGCAAGGCGATCTTCCAGCGCAAGGTCGGGGGGAGCTGAGCCGCCCCCTTCGCGCCCCGAGACGCTCCGTCAAGCGAATGAGACGCACGGTCAGGCGCCGCGCGCCCGGAAACGCCATAGTCCCTCCCATGAAACGCCTGAACGTCGCGTCGCGGCTCGACCGCGTCGTCGCCGGGATCGAGGAGCGGCTGAAGGAACGGATCGAGGTCTCGCGCCTCGCCCGCGACGCGGGGTTCTCCCGTGCCGCCCTCTACCGCCTTTTCGACCTCGTCGCCGGCCGACCGGTGCTCGCTTACATCCGCGCGCGCCGCCTCACCGAGGCCGCGCTCGAGATCCGGAGCGGCGACCGCAAACTCATCGATATCGCGCTGGATTACCGGTACGAATCGCACGAGGCCTTCCGCGCGCGTTCAAGGCGCAGTTCGGAATGACGCCCTCCGCGGCCCGCAGGGGACGGCGGAGGCTCGCGCTCGTCGGGAGGATGGAGATCATGAGGGAGACGCAGGAACAGGACGCGCCGTGTCGCGTGACGGAGTTCGTGGAGCTCGAACCGATGCGCGTGGCCGCGTGCCACGTCGTGGGACCGGAGCCGGAAGGGAAGGCGTGGAGGAAACTCTCGACCTGGGCGCGGTCGAAGGGACTACTGCACGAGCCGGGTCGCGCCAAGGTCTACGGCTACAACAAGCCCGACCGCGGCGCGAACGACGATCCCGCGACGCACGGGTACGAGCTGATCCTCGCCGTGCCCGAGGAGGCCGAGGGTAGCCGGGAGATCCCGATCCGAACCTTTCCGGGCGGCCGCTATGCCGCCCTGGAATCGACCGTGCGCGACGTCGGGCGCGACTGGAAGCGGCTCGCGCTCTGGCTCTCCACCAGCGAATACGAATACGACGACCGCACGCAGTGGCTCGAGGAACACGTCGCGATGGGGCGCACCGAGGAGGAGATCCGGCTGAAGCTCCTCATCCCCGTCCGCCGGCGCTGAATCCGCGCTCGGCGGGGCCGGGACGGATAACGGCTGTCACCGCCCGGTCGGGGAGAAGTGCTGGTAGTCCTTGATGCCCTTCGACCAGCGTCCGCCCCATTTCCAGCCGATCGAACGAAAGGCCTCGACGAGCACCCCTCCCTCCACGGCCATGCCGGGCCGAATCCGCGACCGGTCGAGATAAGGCACGCTCGCGGGGTGCGATGTCCGCCCGCGGCTCACGTAAGGGTTCTCGATCGGGTTGACGTCGATGGCGCGCCCGACGGCGTGGTTCGACCAGCGGCCCGACCCGGAGGCGCGGCGCGCGTTGAAGGCCGAGGTGTTGTCGGCCTCGATCGAGGCGAAATCGTCGCCGCCGTAGTCGTCGATCAGCTGCATACGGCGGATCGGGAAGCGCGCCTCGAAGAGTCGCTTCATGACCGAGAGGATCGGCTCCGCGACGTCGCGGTGCACCACGAGCCGGCCGGCGTGGACCGCCGAGTCGAATCCCCAATGGCTCACCGTCAGGAGCCTCAGCTCCGAGAGCGAGACCGGGCAGCCCTCGTGCCACGAGACGCCCGACATGCGCGCGCGCAGTTCGGCCGGGATCGGCTCGATCGTGCCGCGGAAGGCCGGCGCCACGGGCTCCGCGGCCGACGCGGGAGCCGCCGCCAGCCAGAGGACCGCGATCCAGGCGGCCGCGAGCCGCGCCCGAGCCGGCCGCCGCCGGCCCGGGAAGTCGCGCGCGGCCATCACGCGACGTCCTCT
>CAZWVM010000134.1:0-9562 GCA_964637705.1 uncultured bacterium | reverse complement strand
TTGACGAGGCGGTCGAATTGGCCAAGATTTACGGATCCGAGGAGACGCCGAAATTCGTCAACGGCGTCCTGGACGCGGTCGCGCGCCGCCTCGGCGCCGCCGCGGGACCGTCGACCGGCGGCGATTCGCGGAGCACGGAGCAGGCGGGATCATGAAGTCCAGGTTCACCATCGCCCACGCCATCGCTCTCCTCGCCCTTCTCATGGTGGTCGCCGCCGGTGGGCTCGTCATCCGCTGGGTTCTCGCGCAACCGACCCCCGGCGCCTCGCCGGCGACCGCTCCCGACGCGATCGTGGAGCGCCTCGACAACATCCTCTCGCCCCGCCTGATCGAGATGCTCGGGTCACGTCTCGGTGACCAGCCCCGGGCGCCGCGGCCCGATGCGATCGAATCGCTCTGGTCGGGTTCGGAGATCGCGCCGCCGGCCGAGGAGAAACTCGCCGGGCTCTCGGCCCAGAGCCGCGAGACGCTCCGCCTGCGATACAACCTGGGGCTCCTCAAGTTCCACCAGAACGACACGGCGGGAGCCCTGGCGGCCTTCGCTTCCGTCCTGGAGGTCGATCCGCAGGGGGCCTACGGGATGCGCGCCTTCCAGCAGATCGGCATCCTGCACGCCATGCAGGGCGATTTCGCGCGCGCCGCCGAGAACTTCGCCAAGGCCGTGGCGCTCGATCCCAACGACCCGCTGGCCGCGCACAATCACGGTATCGCTCTCATGAAACTGGGGCGGATGGACGATGCCATCCGCCTGCTCTCGCGCGCCGCCACGCTGGACGGCTCCAACGTCGGGATCCTGCAGAACCTGGGCAACGCCCACCTGGCGGCCGGCCATGCGCCCGCCGCCGCTCAGGCCTATGGCCAGGCCCTGAGCCTCGAGCCCACGAATGCCCAGGTGCGTTTCAATCTCGGCCTGGCGAGACTCAAGACCGAAGACCTGGCCGCCGCGGAGGACGAGTTCCGCCGCGCGACCGAGGGACTCGAGGGCCCGCAGGGCGCGCGCGCCGCCGCGTTTCTCGGCCTGGTTCGGTACCAGCGCGGCTTCTTCGGCGAGGCGGCCAAGGCCTTCGGACTGGCAGCCGCCCGCGCGCCCGAAAACGTGGACTACCGCTTCAACGAGGCCGTTGCCCTGGCGCGCTCGGGGCTTCCCTCGGACGCCATACGCTCGTTCCGCGGCGTCGTACAGAAGGCACCCGCCGATGCGCCGGCCTGGTTCGGCCTCGGCAGCTCGCTGTACCTGAACGGAGAGAGGAAGGAGGCGTTGTCGGCCTACGCCAAGGGGCTCGAGATCGATACGACGGCCACGTCGCCGCTCTTCACGGTCGGATACATCCTCCTGGAGCAGGGCGATCCGGCGGCCGCCGCCGAACGTTTTCGACGGATCATCGAGATCGGCGGACCTGATGTGCCCCGGGCCCACGTGAACCTCGGACTCTGCTACGAGGCCCTGGGCCGACCCGAGGACGCCGCGAAGGAATACGAGGCCGGAGATCCGTCCGACGCCCGGACGTTCTACAACCTCGGTCTCGTCCGCCGGAGGCTGGGCAACGTATCCGGGGCCGTCGAGGCCTTCCAGAAGGCCGTGGAGATGAAACCGGACGAGGCGAAATACGCCGCGGCGCTGGGCGACGCCTATTTCGAGGCGGACATGCCCGCGGCCGCGGCCGCCTCCTACGAGAAGGCCGTACGGGCCGGCGGCGAGGATTTCGAGTTGCTCATCCGCCTGGCCCAGCTCGCGGCGCGGCTCGAGAAGTCCTCCGAATCGGCCGATTACGTGCGCCGGGCGCGCGCCGCGGCCGTGACGGGCGCGGAGAAGGCCCGCGTCTTCCTGGCGGAAGGCCTGTGGCACGATCGCCGGGGGGACCTCGCGGCCGCGCTCAATTCCTTCCGCACCGCCGCCGCCTTCGACGACGCCAACCCCGACGTCTATTACAACCTGGGCGTCCTCGAGGCCCGGCTCCGCTCCTACGATCGCGCCGTCGACGCCTTGCGCGTCGCCATTCGCCTCAACCCGAACTATGCCGCCGCCCATACCCAACTCGGCAACGTCTTCGCGGCCCGGGGCCTCAGGGAGGAGGCCGCTCGCGAATACGAGAGGGCGGTCCAGATCGATTCCTCCGCGGTCGAGGCGGCCTTCAACCTGCGCGAGATGAACGCGAGGCGCTGAATGCCCCGGCGTCGCTCTGCTCCGCCCTTGCCGCCGGTCCCGCTGTTTTCCGCCGGGCCGCACCCGGTCTTGCAACGATGACGCGCAATTTTCCGGCCATGCTTCGGCCCCGCCTTCGCCTTTTCATCCTTGTCATGGGAGTTCTCTCTCTCTCTCTCTCCGCACACCCCACGCCTCGCGACGTGCGCGTCGTCTGGTCCGGCGCCGCGGACCGGCCTCGTGTCGCCCTGACATTCGACGACGGTCCCAGCCTCGATCACACGCCGCGCGTTCTCGACCTCCTGCGCGACGCCGGCTGCCGGGCGACCTTCTTCGTCGTGGGACAGCGCGTCGAGTCGTCGGGCGCCGGGGGACGGGAGATCCTTCGAAGGATGATCGCCGAGGGACACGAGATCGGGAACCACAGCTTCGTTCACGGACATGCCCCGCGCCTCTCCGCTCTTTCGCTCAAGAAGGATCTCGAACGATGCCAGGAGGCCGTCGTGAACGCGTGCGGAGCGAGACCGCGCCTCTACCGTCCTCCGGGCGGAGGGATCGATTTCAGCGTCGTTCGCTCGCTCGCTTCGACCGAGATCGAGGCGGTCGTCATGTGGTCGGTCGATCCCTCGGACTGGATGTCCCCCGGCCGTGAAACGATCTGGCGCCGCGTCGCGGCCGGACTGCAGCCGGGAGCCGTGATTCTTCTCCACGACACGGGCCGTGATACCTTGAGGGCCCTGCCTCTCATCATCGACATGATCCAGGCACGGGGCTACGAGATCGTCACCGTTTCGGAGCTGATCGGCTCTTGAAGAATGCCGGCGGGCGATGTATGAATTTATACTATGATGGCGCTTGCTCTTCTTCGGCTCCATGACGCATAATCATGGCAGGGTGTGACCGGATAAAAACGGTTCAGGGGGGGAAATGGTGATGCAGGAGATGGCGCTCAAGGGCGATTCGAAGAAAGTTCTCCTTGCCGAGGACGATTCCGACATGAGAGACATCCTCGGCTTCTGGCTCCAGGGCGAAGGTTACGAGGTTGTGACCGCTTCCAACGGTTGGGAGGCGATCCAGCGCGCGCGAGCCCAGCATCCCGACGCCGTTGTCCTTGACCTTCTCATGCCCGGCGTCGATGGTTTCCAGGCCTGCCGCTACATCCGCCACGATCCGGAATTGCGCGGTCTTCCCGTCATCATGTTCTCGGCGGTTTTCATCGACAGCGAGGAGCGCCAGCTCGGTTTCGACGTGGGCGCGGACGAGTTCGTCGCCAAGACGAGCGGCTTCAACACCCTCCTGACCGCGATCGATCGCGCCATCCACCAGTCTCCCGAGATCGAGCGGAAGCCGATCGATGAGAAGGTGGCGGCCTTGATCCGCGCGGAGATCGAAGCGGCGGCCCAGAGGCACAGCGCGACGATCCAGTAGTCTCCCCGGTCCCTACCCCTGCGCGGAAGACGTCACGGTCTGGGCCCATAGCGCGAACGGTTCCCAGAGGATTCCCAGGACCAACAGCCAGGCCGCCAGCGCACCCAGGAGCGTTTCCGTCAGGATGCCCGCGCGTGAGGGCGCCGCGCCCTGCGGCGATTCGAAGCAGATCGTCTTCAGGATCCTCGCGTAGACGACCAGCGATACCACCGAGGCCAGAACAAGCGTCGTGACCGCCGCGTAGTGGCCCGACCGAAGGGCCGCCGCCACGATGAAGACCTTGCCCGTGAAACCGCCGAAGGGCGGCAAGCCGGTGAGGGAGAAGAGCATGACGGCCCAGGAGAAGGCCAGGTAGGGATCCCGCGCGCCCAGGCCGCGCAGGTTCCCGAGCGTGCAGTCCGGCGCGGCAAACGATGCGAGGGAGAAGGCCCCGAGGTTCATCGCCGCGTAGGCGGCGAGGTAATACACGACGGCGAGGTCTCCCTCCGGTGTCCCGAGGGCGGCGGCCACCAGGAGATAGCCCGCGTGCGCAATCGTCGAGTAGGCGAGAAGGCGCCTGAGGTGATCCTGGGGGATCGCCGCGAGATTGCCCAGGATCATCGAGAGGATCGCGGCGGTCGACAAGAGGTCGCCCCAGGCGGAGGCTCGACCCAGGAGGGGCGCGAAGGCGAGAAGCAGGCCGAAGCCGGCGATCTTCGGCACGACCGAGAGAAAGCCTGCCGCCGACGCCGGCGCCGCCTCGAAGGCGTCCGGGCACCAGTAATGGAAGGGCGCGGCCGAGACCTTGAACATCACGCCGCCGAAGACGAACAGCAGGGCGATGACGAGCGCCGGCTGGGAGTGGGTTCCGGCCGGCGCCGCGGCGAGAAGCCGCGCGATGTCGGCATGGAAGAGAGAGCCGGTGATGCCGTAGAGGTAGGAGAAACCGTAGAGAAGGCTGGCGGAGGCGGCCGCTCCGAAGACCGCGTACTTCAAGCCGCCCTCGGCGCTGCGGCCGTCGCCCGCCTTCTGCCCCACGAGGACGTAGGCCGGGATGGAGAGCAGTTCGAAGCCGAGCCAGGTCAGGACGAGGTGACGGCCGGCCGTGATGACGAGCGCGCCGGAGACGACGAAGAGGTAAAGGGCGGCCATCTCGGCGTGGCGGTCCCGGACGTCGCGGTCGGCGACGAGAAGGAGGACGGACACGGCTCCCGAGGCGGCCGCGAGAACGGCGAACGCCGCGGTGAGCGGGCTCGTCGCGTAGACCCCGCCGAAGGCGAGCCCCGGCCGGGCCCCCGCGAGGACCGCGCAGACTCCGGCGGCCGCGAGGGCGGCAAGAGCCGCCGCCGCCGTCCCCGAGCGGCCCGGGCGCGCGACGAGCAGGCCGCACGCTGCTGCGACGAGGAGGGCGAGGGGCGCGATCGCCGCGAGATCCGTTCCGGTCACGGGCATCGTCAGTATCCCTGCGAGTACACGCGTTGGAGAATCAGGCCGATCGTCGCCCGCAGGTACGCGAGCGCCGGCGCCGGGTAGACGCCGATCGCGACGACGATGACGGCGAGCGGCAGGACCGTGATGATCTCGCGCGTCGTCATGTCCGGGTAGACCGGGTCGGACTCCCGGGCGGGGCCCAGGAAGGCGCGGTGGATGAGCCAGAGATGGTAGGCCGCGGTCACGACGATGCCGGCCGCCGCGATCCCGACGAAGGCGCGGTACACGCCGCCCGCCTTCCAGCTGCCCAGAAGGACGAGCGCCTCGCCGATGAAACCCGAGAGCCCGGGAAGGCCCAGGGACGCGAAGAGCGCGAGCGCCATGAAGCCCGTGTAGACGGGCAGCGAGGTCGAGAGGCCCTTGAGGCGCGTGATGTCGCGGTGGTGGGCCCGGTCGTAGATGACGCCGACGAGGAGGAAGAGCATGGCCGTGATCGTGCCGTGGTTCCACATCTGCAGCGCCGCCCCCTCCAGCCCCTCGGAGACGGCCCGCCCGTCGGAGAGCGTGTAGAGCGCGCTCATGCCGAGCATGACGTAACCCATGTGGCTGATCGAGGAATAGGCGACGAGGCGCTTCATGTCGGTCTGAGCCATCGCGCAGAGGGCGCCGTAGAGAATGTTGATCGCGCCGAAGGCCGCGACCGTCGTCGAGAGCAGGACCGAGGCGTCGGGGAAGAGCCCGTAGTTGAAGCGCAGGATGCCGTAGGTGCCCATCTTCAGGAGAACCCCGGCCAGGACGACCGAGACCGCGGTCGGGGCTTCCACGTGCGCGTCCGGCAGCCAGGTGTGGAACGGGAACATCGGGATCTTGATCGCGAAGGCGACGAAGAAGAGGGTCCAGAGCGTCACCTGGGCCTGGATGTTCCGCTCCGCGTCCGTCCACTGCCGCGCGTCGAACGTGCCGGTCTCGTTCCAGAGCCAGAGGATCGCGACGAGCATCAGGAGCGAACCGACGAGGGTGTAGAGGAAGAACTTGATCGCGGCGTACGGGCCGCCCCGGACCCGGCCGTCGGCGTCGGTGCGCGCGGGCGCTCCCCAGATTCCGATCAGGAAATACATGGGCAGCAGCATCAGTTCCCAGAAGACGTAGAAGAGGAACATGTCGAGCGCGGCGAAGACGCCCGTCATCGCCGACTGGAGGAGGAGGAAGAGCGCGAAGTAGCCCTTCACCTGCTTCTCGATCTTCCAGGACGCGATGATGCAGAGGAACGAGAGCAGGACCGTGAGGACGACCAGGGGGAAGGAGAGGCCGTCCACGGCGACGATGTAGCCGACCCCGAACGAGGGGATCCAGAGGCGCTCCTCGAGGAATTGCGGCTCGGCGACCGCGGGATCGAATCCCGCGACGAGGGGGGCGAGCGCGACGAGCGCCAGCGCGGTGAAGAGGAGCGAGAGGCCCCGCGCGTAGCGCGCCGGCGCGAGCGCGACGACGGCGGCGCCGAGGAGCGGCAGGAAGATGAGCACCGAGAGCGTCATGGGGAGGTCACCACCTTTCGTTCGAAAGACTCGTTCATATCGTCACCCAGACCACGAGGAGGAGCAGCGCGGCCATGAAACCGAGGGCGTAGTCCTGGATCCGGCCGGTCTGGAGATGGCGGAGGATACGGCCGCAGTCCAGGACCCGGTCGCTCGACCAGTTCACGGCGCCGTCCACGACGTGGAGATCCGCGTCGCCGGCGCGGTCGGAGAGGACGACGAGCCCCGTGCCCGTCGCGTCCACCGCGCGGTCGATGACCCCCCGGTCGGCTCTCGCCGCCACGCCCGCGAGCCCGACCGTGGCGCGGACGAGATGATCATAGGCTTCGTCCACCCACCAGAGGCGCACCAGCGCGCGGTGGAGCGGAGCCCAGGCGCCCCGCGTGAACCGGGACGGATCCAGCGTGCGGAAGTGGTAGGCCGCGAAGGCGAGCCCGATGCCCCCCAGCCCGACGACGACCGAGACGACGACGGCCAGGACGTGAAGAGACGCCGACCCGTGACCCGCTCCCGCGCCCCCGACGAGCTCCATGTAGGGGGTCCGCAACCATCCCCAGCCTGACGCGACGGCGAAGACCGCCAGGATGACGAGCGGCACGGTGATCGCGGCCGGGCTCTCGTGCGCGTGTTCGTGGCGGTGAGGGTCCCGGGGAGAACCGTGGAAGACGAGGATCATCATGCGGAAGGTGTAGAAGGCGGTGAGCCCGGCCGCGACGGCCAAAAGCACGAACGGAAGCCACGCGGCGCCGCCGTGCCCGTGCCCCGCCTCCAGCGCCACCGCCAGGATGGCGTCCTTGGAGTAGAAGCCGGAGAGGAAGGGGAAGCCGGAGAGGGCGAGGGCCCCGATCATCATCGTCGCATACGTGACGGGCATCTTCGCCCGGAGGCCTCCCGTTTCGAAGATGTCGCGCGTGTGCGCCGCGTGCAAAACCGAACCGGATCCGAGGAAGAGCAGGGCCTTGAAGAAGCCGTGCGTCGTCAGGTGGAAGAAGCCCGCGGCCGGGCCGCCGAGCCCGAGCGCGGCGAGCATGAAACCGAGCTGCGACACGGTGGAATAGGCCAGGACCTTCTTGTAGTCGCGGGCCGGAAGCGCGAGCGAAGCCGCGAAGAGGGCCGTGAAGCTGCCGACGGCCGCCGTCGCGGCGAGGGCCTCCGGCGGGAAGAGTCCGGCCGCGATCGCGCGACCCACGAGGTAGACGCCGGCCGCCACCATCGTGGCGGCGTGGATGAGCGCCGAGACCGGCGAGGGACCTTCCATCGCGTCGGGCAGCCAGACGTGCAGGGGGAATTGCGCCGATTTCCCGGCCGCGCCGGCCAGGATGAGGAGCGCCGCGGTCGTTCCGGCCGCCGGACCGATCAGACCGGCCGCCGCGGCCGCCGCGAGCCCGTCGAAGGTCATTTCTCCCGTGGTCGCATACAGGATCGCGATGGCGATGAAGAGGCAGGCGTCACCGACGCGCGTCGTGAGAAAGGCCTTCATGGCGGCCTTGCGCGGCGCTTCATCCTCCGCCGCGTCCCGGGGACTCCAGGCGTAGAACCCGATGAGCAGATACGAGCAGAGGCCCATCAGTTCCCAGGCGATGAAGAGGAAGAGGAGATTGTCGGAGACGACGAGGAGCAGCATGGCGGACGTGAAGAAGGAGATGAAGCCCATGAACCGGCCGTAGAGCGGGTGCCCGTGCATGTATCCGGTGGAATAGACGTGGACCAGGAGGGAGACGGTCGTGACCATGAACAGGGTGGCCGCGGCGAGAGGATCGACGCGCAGCCCCAGCCGCAGGCCGCTTCCGAACCAGTCGACGCTTGGTCCCGGGGCCGGGCAGGAGGCGCCCCCGAAGAAGACCGGCACGAAGAGCGCGAGGGCGAGACCCCAGGCGGCCAGGACGCCGCCGAGCGGCAGAAAATCGCCGCCGCGCGGAAGCCGTCGCCCGAAGAGGACGGCGGCGACGCCGGCCAGCGCGGGCAGGGCGACGAGGAGGAAGAGGCTCATCGCGCCAGCGTCCGGCTCTCGGCCATGTCCGAGCGTCGCGTCGTCGCATAGAGCGCGAAGACGAGGGCCAGGCCGACCGCGGCCTCGGCGGCCGCGCCCGCCATGATCATCACGGCGAAGGTCGCGCCGCCGCGGTCGCCGAGCCCCGCGCCGAAGGCGACGAAGTTCAGGAGCGAGGCGTTCAGCATCAATTCGACGCCCATGAGCATCCTGATGGCGGACCGGTGGGCGGCGAGGCAGTAGAAACCGAGGGCGAAGAGGATGGCGCCGATCGTGAGGAAGAAGACCGGGGGCAGAGCGCTCACGACTCGGTCTCCTTTCCCAAAATCGTCGCCGCACCGACGAGAGCGGCGACAAGAAGGACCGACACGATTTCGAAGGCGAGGAGATTTTCCCCGAGCAGCGAGGTTCCGATGTCGCGTGCGGTGATCGGCACCGCGCCCAGCGCCCAGGCCACGTCGCAGAAGTCGGGGCGCGATGCGGCGAAGAGGAGAAGGGCGACAAGGCCGGTGGAGAGGGCTCCGGCCGCGGTCGCGCCGAGGGCGTCGCGCCGAAAGACCGTTTCGCCGGGCCGGTCCGTGACGAGGAGGCCGAAGAGGAAGAGGACGAAGACGCCGCCGACGTAGATGATCACCTGGAGGGCGGCCACGGCGACGGCGCCGTTGAGCGCGATGAGCGCGGCGACTCCGCAGAGCGTGCCCAGGAGCCCGAAGGCCGCCCGGAAGATCTCGCGCGCGAAGGCCGTGACGCAGGCGAAAGCGACCGTGACGACGGCGAAGAAGGAGAAGAGGGCGAGGAGGAGCATCAGGCCTTCGCCTCCGGGGTCGCCCGTGCGGCCGCCGCTTTCGCCGCCGCCTCCTTCGTGGCCGCCGCGCGCGCCGCCGCGGCCGCCCGCGCGGCGACGAGATGATCCTCGCCCGCCGTCCACGTGAATGCGATCGATTCCTTGCGGTCCGTCGACGACTCGTATCCCCCGGTCATCGTGAGGCACTTCGCCCCGCCCGCGTCGCGTGTCGTGTCCGGGCAGGCCTCCGTGCAGAGCCCGCAGAAGAGGCA
>CAZWVM010000133.1:0-9746 GCA_964637705.1 uncultured bacterium | reverse complement strand
GGGGTCTGCGCCGAAAGGTCCAGGACGCTCTCGATGAGCGCGCGGTTGGATGAGGTCATGTCCGTCTCTCCTTAACGAGGTCGATCACGATCGAGGAGCCGCCGCCGGTGGGACGACGCTTCGCGATGGTCAGAAATCCTTTATCGGCGTCGACGCGCTGGCGTAGAGGCGCTTCGGGATGCGTCCCGCGAGGAAGGCCTCGCGGCCCGCGACGATGGCCGCCGCCATGGCTCGAGCCATGCGGACCGGATCGTCCGCACCGGCGATGCCCGTGTTGAGAAGCACGCCGTCGATCCCGAGTTCCATGGCCGTCACCACGTCGGACGCGGTGCCGACACCGGCATCCACTATAATCGGGCGGTCGATTTCTTCAAGCATAATTCTGATCGCGTTGGGGTTCAGGATTCCCTGCCCGCTGCCGATCGGGGCGCCCAGGGGCATCACCGCGGCCACGCCGATCCGGTCGAGCTTGCGCGCCGTGACGACATCGTCGTTGGTGTACGCCCAGACCTCGAAACCCTCCGCGACGAGCACTTCCGCCGCCTTCAGAGTCTCCACGACGTCCGGCAGGAGCGTCTTGGGTTCGGCGAGCACCTCCAGCTTCACCCGGTCGCCGATGCCCATCTCCCGCGAGAGGCGTGCCACGCGGATCGCCTCGTCGGCGTTGAAGCAACCGGCGGTGTTCGGCAGCAGCGTGTAGCGGGACGGGATGAAGTCCAGGAGCGTCCTGCCGTCGTCGCGGCCGAGATCGACGCGCCGGAGCGCCACGGTGACCACGTCGCTGCGCGCCGCCTCCAGCGCTTCCTGCATCAACTCCAGCGTCTTGTACTTGCCCGTGCCGACGACAAGGCGCGACCCGCAGGACCGGCCGTTGACGACGAGAGGGCCGTCGGTTCGCCGGTCCATGGCGCTCACGGCTGGATCACCAGCATCGCCTCGTCCCACCCCGGCAGGACCTCGAAGTGCTTGCTGAAGTTCGCTTCCGCGAGCGTCTGCGTGTGTTGGGCGTTCGCGGTGATCAGCTTCAACTCGGCGCCGGCCTTCTTCAGGGTCTGCTGTACGCGCGCGAGCTTGCCGAAGGCCAGGGTCGAGACCGAACCGGTCGCGGTCAGGTCCAGGAGAAGGACCTTGACGCCGGCGTCGGCGATCCTCGTCAACTGCCGCGCCAGTTCCTCGTCGTCGACCGGGTAGGCCGCGCCCAGGCGGATCAGCGCATACGAGGGCCAGGACGTCGCCACCGGCGTCTCCTCCTCCTGCTCTTTCTCCGCCGCGGCGGAGACGGAGGCGGAGTCCTTGAGGAGCTTGAAGGTCTTCTGCATCAACTGGTCCAGGTTGAAGGGCTTGACGATGTAATCCTTCGCGCCGAGCTTCATCGCGCGCAGGATGTCCTCCTCCGTGCCCTTCGCCGAGACGATGAGGATGGGGATGTTCGCGGTCCGCTCGTCGCCCTTCAATTTCTCCATGACCTGGAAACCGTCGATGCCGGGCATCATGATGTCGAGGAGGATGAGGTCGGGCTGGTTGTTCAGGGCGAAGGTGATGGCGGCGAGTCCGTCCTGGGCCGCGAGGATGTCGAAACCGCGCCTCTTGAGGTTGAACTCCAGGATGTTCCGGACGTTCGTCTGGTCGTCCACCACAAGGATCGTGTTTCTCTTGGTCATGCCGCGCCTCCTCGACGGTCGAACGTCACGATGAACTCCGAGCCCACGCCGACGTTCGAGCTGACGCCGATCCTCCCGCCGTGGCGCTCGATGATCGCCTTCGCGATCGAGAGCCCGAGCCCGGTGCCGGTCCCCGCCGAGGTCTCCTCGCCGCCCTTGCGCTCGTCCGCCTCCCGCGCCAGCTTCGCGCGCGTCTGGCTGACGGTGTAGAACTCGCTGAAGATGGCGTCGAGGGAGTCCTCGGGGATGCCGATGCCGGTGTCCCGGACGCGAGTATAGATCAGCCGCTCGTCCTCTTCCACCGCGATCTCCACGCTGCCCCCCGGGAGCGTGTAGCGGATGCCGTTGCCGACGAGGTTGAGGCAGACCTGCAGGAGCGCGTCAGGGTCGCCCAGGAGGGCCCCCTCGTGAGGGCCTTCCGTCACCTCGAGCCGGATCCTCTTCCGCTCGGCGACCGGCTTGAGCATGCCTGCGACGCGGTTCGCGATCGCGCGCATCGAGACCGGCTCGCGCGCCAGCGGGCGGTCGCGGGCCTGGAGGCGCGAGAGCTCGAGGAGCTGGTTGATGAGCCGCGTGAGGCGCTCCGCCTCGTCCCTCACCACCTCGAGGAAGCTCCGCCGTGTCTCCGCCTCAAGCGTCTCCCCGGCCTCGATCAGCGTCTCCACGTAGGACGTGATCGCGGTCAGGGGCGTGCGGAACTCGTGCGAGACCGTCGAGACGAACCGCGTCTTCATCTCGCTGGCCGCTTTCAGGTCCACCACTGTCTTCGCCAGTTCCTCGTTGAGGTATTGGACCGCCACGTTGTGGGCGCGGAGGTCGTCGTACATCCGCAGGTTCCTGAGCGCGATCGCGACGAGGTCGGCGAGGGCGAGGAAGAGCTCCAGCACCCGGTCCTCGAAGGCGGCGCGTCCCGCGGCGTGGACGGCCAGCGCGGCGTGCACGGGATGGTCGGCGTGGCCGGGCGAGGAGAGGCGGACCGGAACGCAGAGCCCGGCGCCGCCCGGCAGGGCTCGCTTCACGGCGTGCCCCTCGAAGGCCAGCCGTGCCAGTTCCTCCATCCCCTCGGGGCTCTCGTCCAGGCGCGCTCCGCGCGCGACCAGCCGGAACCATGTCGCGGAGAGATGCTCGTGCGCGAGCGCCGAGAGCCGCCCCTCGATCTCGCCGCGCGAATGGGACTCCTGCAGGGCCCGCGCCACGCGGTTGCGCAGGGTGAGATCGCCGAGGGAATCGAGGAGGTCGCGGTAGAGGGCGATGTTGTCGAGGGTGAAGGCGGTGATGGCGACGAAGGGTTTGATGTCGATGAGCGGTGCCTCGTCGTCGCCCTCCGCGTAACGTACGCTCACGAACCCATGCACCGTGTCCCGGCCGGCGATCGGCAGGGCGAGCCTCCGGCCGCTGCGCCACTCCGCGTCCGGCCCGCCTTCCGCCAGGATCGCTCGCGCGGCGTCCGCGTCCGTCTCCGCCGGCTCCGCGCCGCGCGCCGTCACGCGCACGTCTTCGAAAAGCCTCGTCTCGATGAGCGTCGTTTCCAATAGGACCAGCGCCTGTTCCGCCACGAAGACCTGCAGGAGGTCCGCGCCGAAGTGGGCGAGCGTGGAGAGGACGGCCACGGTGCGGTCCAGTCGCCGGTTCACGATCTCCGTGTCGATGACCGTGCGCGCCAGCTCGTCCGTGGTCTCCATGAGCTGAGTGATGTCGTCGAGGAAGAGGACCGCGCCGCCGCCGCTTTCCATCGCGTAGGGCTGGATCGTGACGGAGAGGTGGAACGGCCGCCCCGCGATGGTGCACTCGTGGTCGGTCACGCGCGCGGCCAGCCCGAGCCGCGAGGCGCGCCGGGCCAGCGCGAGGATCTCCCCCCCCAGCTGCGCGTCGAGCGGTTCGTCGGAAAACCCCAGTTTGCGTCCCGCCGCGTTCACCGTCTCGATCCGGCCGTCCCGCGTCACGAGGCAGGGAAAGGGCATGAGGTCGAAGAGGGGAGAGGCGATGGGCATCAGCCGCGCCCGCCTCCGACGAAGTGGAGCACCTCCAGCACGTCCCCCTCCTCGAGTGCGGTGCGGGCATGGTCTTCACGCTTCACGATCTCGCGGTTTCTCTCGACCGCGACCCGCCGCCCCGAGAGCCCCATGGCTTCGACCAGGCCCGCGACCGTCATGCCGTCCGGATGCTCGGCCTCGCGCCCGTTGATCGTCAGCTTCATTCGGATCGCGTCACGGGCCGCGCCGTCCCCCCCGCCGGCCCGCCGTCGGGATGCCGCGCGGGCGCAGGACGATCTCGTTGTGCATCGAGCCCCACAGGTCGTCCACCGGACGGTTCTGGAGCAGCCGGTCGATGTTCCTGAGAGCGATCGTGTCGGCCTGGTCCGGGGTGCGGGCGAGACGGGCCGCGGTCCAGTAGAGTTGGAAGGCCGAGGAGGAGTCGCCCCGGAGCTCGTGGGTCACCGCGAGGTTGTTGACGAGCGCCGGGTTCTTCTCGCGGACCTTCTGCAGTTCCAGGAAGAGGGCGAGCGCGGTGTCGGTCTGGCGCGCCAGGAGAAGGGCGTTGGCGTGAGCCCACTGGACGTCGGAGTTGGAGAGCATATAGGCCGGCAGGCGGTTGTAGGCCTCGATCGCCGCTCCCGCGTCGCGCATGTAGTACTCCGACACGCCGATGTTGTACCACAGGAAGGTCCCGTCGAAACCATTCCGTTCCGCGGCCCGGAAATGGGATCTCGCAAGGTCGTAGAGTCCGAGGTCGTAGAGGAGCATGCAGCCCTTGGAGTAGAGGGCCGCGGGATGGTGGGGATCGAGCGAGAGGGCCTTGTTCAGGTCCGTGATCGCTTCCGGACCCATCCCGTCGTGGTACCGGATCTCGGCGCGCAGGACGTAACCGTCCGGGTGGCCGGGCGCGATCAGGACCGCGGAATCGGCATAGGCGGACGCCGTCCCGAAATCCTGGCGCTCCAGCGCCAGGTATCCGAGCGAGACCATGATGCCCGGCAGGGGCTTGCGGGTGCTGGCGAGCACCGAGAGAAGCACCTGCTCGGCCTCGACAAGGCGTCCCCGCGTCACGAGCATCTCGGCGTAGCCGGTGAGCGTCGTGAAGTCCTCGTCGCCCGCCGGTCGCGCCAGCATCATGTAATCCTCCTGCTCGCGGGCGTCCAGCGCGCGGCCCTGCTTGAGGTAGGACTCGCGCAGGTACCATCGGGGCATCAGCGAACCCGGGTTTCGCTCGATCGAGCCGATGAACGCCGCCTCCGCCTCGTCGTATCGCGACTGCCTCAGGAGGATCTTCCCGTGCGTGATCAGGGCGTCGCGCTGCCGCGCGTCCATGGTGAGGACCGGCAGGACCCTCCGCTCCGCCTCGTCGATCTTGTTCTCCGCGAGGAAGAGTTCCGCGCACCGCGACGCCGCCAGGCCCATCATCCCGATGTCGCCGGCCTCGAAGGAGGCGCTGGCGGCGCGGTCGAGGTAATGCACGGCCGAGTCGAAGCGCTCCATGTCTCCGAGCGCCGTGCCGAAGCGCAGGTGGACGAGTGGCTCGGCCGCGCCGAGCCGTATCGCCTCGTTCATTCGCCCGATCCCGGCCGGCGCGTCCCCGGCGTAGACCAGGGCGAGCCCGTCCCGGATGGCCATGTTGGAGCGGGTGACGTTCGAGAAGAGGTGGACGAAGTAGACGAGGAGTCCCACGAAGACGGGCAGGCCGACCACGATGACGCCCCATTGCCACGGCTGGATCGCGTAGACGCCCTCGCGCCGGAACTTGCGCAACCGGCGGGAGACGACGGGGTCCTTCTCGATGTCCTCCTTGAACCGCGCCAGGGCCGCCTTGAACTTCTCGGCCTCGGCCCGCGCCTGCTCCTCGGGGGACGTGACCGGGACCGCCGGGCCCCCGTCCTCGTGCACCTGTTTCAGCAGCGATTGGATCGAATCGAAGTTGTCGCTCATCTCACGAGACTCTCAGAACGGCGCATTTCAGGTAGTCCGTTTCCGGGATTTCGAGGCGCACCGGGTGATCCGGGGATGCTCCGAGCAATTCCAGCACCTGGATCTCGCGGCCCGAGTCGCGGGCCGCGGCCGCGAGGAGGGAGAGAAACGACTCGCGGCCTGTGTGGAAGGAGCAGGTCGACGTGAAGAGGAGCCCGCCCTCGTTGAGGAGTCTCATCGCCCGCAGGTTGATCTCGCGGTAGCCGCGGACCGCTCCTCCCGTCGTGGAACTGGAACGGGCGAAGGAGGGGGGATCGAGGGAGACGAGATCGAAGCGACGGCCTTCCGATTCCATCCGCTTCAGCGCATCGAAGGCGCTCTCGACGATCACCTCGACCTCCAGCCCGTTCAGGGTCGCGTTCGCCTCGAGCTCGCCGCCCGCCTCCTTCGAGCACTCGATCGCGGTCAGGGCGGAGGCGCCGCCGAGTCCGGCGTAGAGCCCGAAGAGGCCGCTGTAGGCGAAGGCGTCGAGCACCGCGCGGCCCGCGGCGAAGGAGGCGAAGCGCCGCCGCGTGAAGCGCTGGTCGAGGTAGGCCCCGGTCTTGTGGCCGCGGGAGGGAGCCACGCGGAACTTCACGCCGTCCGTGCCCGTTTCGATCACGTCGGGCACCGTGCCGGCGAGCACGCCGGTGCGCGGTTCCAGCCCCTCTTTCTGCCGCGTCGACCGGTCCGAGCGCTCGAAGATCCCCGAGGGGCGATACGCCTCCTCGAGGGCTTCCAGCACCTGGTCGCGGCGCCGGTCCATGCCCAGGGTGAGAAACTGGACGACGAGCACGTTCTCGTAGAGGTCGGCGATCACTCCCGGAAGGAAGTCCCCCTCGGAGAAGAGCACGCGGCGCGGTTCGTCGTCGGGCAGGAAAGGGCGGCGCAGGGCCCGGGCCGCCGCCACGCGGCGGCGCAGAAAATCGGCGTTCAACGTGTCGGAGGAATTGTGCGAGAAGATCCGGACCGCGATCTTGGAAGCCGGGTTGAACGTGCCCTTGCCGACGAAACGCCCGTGCGCGTCTGAGATCTCGACCTCGACGCCGGGCTCGAGTCCCTCCGGGGGCTGGATCTCGTTGTCGAAGACCCAGGGGTGACCGGAGAGGGAGCGATGGGTCCCGTTGGGCGTGAGCCTGAGAACGGGAGGCTTAGCGTGTCGGTGGGGCATGGTCTCCGTCGTTCATGAATGTCGCGTTCCGATCCTCCGGTTCCTCGCCGCTCCAGCTCGACGCCTCCAATATAACGCCCTCGGGGGGAAGAATGAAATTGAAAATGAGGGATCCGTGGCATAGAGTCCGCCCATGCTCCACAAAAGGATCGTGGCCGCCATCATGGGCGGAGGACAGGGTGTCAGGCTCTTCCCGTTGACTCAGGACCGCTGCAAGCCCGCAGTGCCGATCGGGGGCCGCTATCGCCTCATCGACATCCCCATCTCGAACTGCATCAACTCCGGCATCAAGAAGATCAACGTGCTCACCCAGTTCAACACCGCGTCCCTGCACCGTCACATCGAGCGGACCTACCGCTTCGACAACTTCTCGGACGGATTCTGCACGATCCGCGCCGCGGAGCAGACGACCGAGAACTCGAACTGGTACCAAGGCACCGCCGATGCGGTCCGCCAGAACCTCCGCTACATCCTGGCCTCCGATCCCGACTACGTCCTCATCCTCTCCGGCGACCAGCTCTACCGCATGAACTACATGGATCTCGCGCAGTTCCACATCGACCGCAAGGCCGACGTCACGATCTGCGTGAACCCGGTCGATCGCGCCCAGGCCCCCGGCATGGGCCTCATGCACGTCGACGACGACATGGCCGTGAAGCAGTTCGTCGAGAAGCCGAAGGATCCGGCGCTCCTCGACCAGATGAAGGTCGATCCCGAGAACCTCAAGCGCTACGGGTTCACCGTCGCCTCCGGCAAGGTCTACATGGCCAACATGGGGATCTACTTCTTCAACGCCGACGTCCTCAGAAAGTTCCTCTCCGGCAATACCATGATGGATTTCGGCAAGGAAGTGATGCCGTCGAACATCGGCCAGTACAAGATGTTCGCCTACCCGTTCGCCGGGTTCTGGGAGGATATCGGGACGATCCGGGCCTTCTACGAGACGAACATGTCGCTCCTGAAGCGCATGCCGGAGTTCAGCTTCTTCGACGTGCAGGCCCCGATCTACACCCGGCCCCGCTTTCTTCCCCCCACCAAGATCGAGCAGTGCACCATCGACCATTCGCTGGTGTCGGAGGGTGGGTTCCTGGAGCAGTGCGTCATCCATCGCTGCCTCCTCTCCGACCGCTGCGTCATCCGCTCCAACACCGTCATGCGCGACGTCTACATGATGGGCGCGGACGAGATGGAAGGGCGGGCGGAGCGCGAGGAGAACCGCCGGAAGGGGAGGCTCGACATCGGCGTCGGGCCCGATTGCCTCATCGAGCGCGCCATCATCGACAAGGGCGCGCGGATCGGGGCGGGCGTCCGGATCCGTCGGCACGAGAACGAGCCGGACCGCGACGGGGAGTTCTTCTTCATCCGCGACGGCATCACGATCATTCCGCGTCGCGCCATCATTCCTCCGGGCTCCGAAATCTAGTACAATCCCGTCACCATGACTCTCTCGCTCACGTTTCCCGACGGCCGCGTCTCCTCCTGCCCCGACGGCTCGACCCCCGCGTCGATCGCCGCCGGCCTCCCGCCGCGATTCCAGAGGGCCCTCGGCGCCGTCGTCGGCGAGACGATCGTGGACATGATGACGCCGGTGCCCGGCGACGGGACCTTCAAGTTCATCCTCGAGGGCGACAAGCTCGAGCTCGAACTGGCCCGGCATACCTGCGCCCACGTCATGGCCCAGGCCGTTCGCGACCTCTTTCCGAAGGCGCTCTTCGCGATCGGGCCGACGATCGAGGACGGCTTCTACTACGACTTCGACGTGGACCGGCCGTTCCAGCCGGAGGACCTCTCGAAGATCGAGGCGCGCATGGCGGAGATCATCGCCGCGGATCACCCGGTCGTGAGAAAGACCCTGTCGCGCGAGGAGGCCCTCGCCTTCTTCGCGAAGGACCCGTACAAGACCGAGCTCATCCAGGATCTCCCCGAGGGCGCCGAGATCTCCACCTACGGACAGGACACCTTCGTCGACCTCTGCCGCGGGCCCCACGTGCCCTCCACCGGCCGCATCAAGGCCTTCAAGCTCTTGAAGATCGCCGGCGCCTACTGGCGCGGCGACGAGAAGCGGCCGATGCTTCAGCGCATCTACGGCACCTGCTGGCGCAAGCCGTCCGAACTCGACGCGTACCTCGCAAAGCTCGAGGAGGCGAAGAAGCGCGACCATCGCGTGATCGGGAAGGAGCTCGACCTCTTCTCGATCGTCGAGGAGGTCGGAGGGGGGCTCGTGCTCTGGCATCCCAAGGGCGCGGCGATCCGGCGGATCATCGAGGATTTCTGGCGCGAGCGCCATGTCCGGGGCGGCTACGATCTCGTCTACTCCCCGCATGTCGGACGCGCGGACCTGTGGCAGACCTCGGGGCACCTCGACTTCTACCGCGAGAACATGTATGCGCCGATGGACGTCGAGGGCCAGGAATACTTCGTCAAGCCGATGAACTGCCCCTTCCACATCCACATCTGCAAGTCCGGCATGAAGTCGTACCGCGACCTGCCGGTGCGCACGGCGGAGTTGGGCACCGTCTACCGCTTCGAGCGCTCGGGGGTCCTGCACGGGCTCCTGCGCGTCCGCGGTTTCACCCAGGACGACGCCCACATCATCTGCCGGCCCGACCAACTGAAGGACGAGGTGCGTCGCGTCATCCGGTTCTGCCTCGAGATGCTCAAGGCCTTCGGCTTCACCGATTTCGAGACCTACATCGCGACGCGGCCGAAGGAGAAGGCGGTCGGGAAACCGGAGGACTGGCGCGTCGCCGAGGAGGCGCTCCGCGAGGCGGCGGACGCGGAGGGCCTGGTCTTCGGCGTCGACGAGGGCGGAGGCGCCTTCTACGGGCCCAAGATCGACTTGAAGATCAAGGACGCCCTCGGCCGGGCCTGGCAGTGCTCCACCATCCAGTTCGACTTCAACCTGCCCGAGCGCTTCGACATGACCTACATCGGCGAGGACGGGAAGGAGCACCGGCCGTACATGATCCACCG
>CAZWVM010000132.1:0-9771 GCA_964637705.1 uncultured bacterium | reverse complement strand
TCTCGGTCTGGAGCGAGGTCAGCCACTACGCGGTCTCCAAGTCCACCGGCGAGCGGTATGCGCTCATGTACCGCCAGTGGATCCCGACCTGCGTCGTGAGGCTCTCCAACGTCTTCGGCCCGCGTGACTCGGAGAGCGTGGTCGGCCGCTGGCTGCGCGAGGGCGAGATCACGCTGATCAACCCCGACGACACGCGCGACTTCACCTACGTCGAGGACACCTGCGCGGGGATCCTGAAGGCGCTCGAGCAGTGGCCTCAGGACATCGTCTCGATCGGGACGGGCGTCGAGACCCGGCTCGGCGTGCTCGCCGAGTGGATCTCCAACCGGATGAACAAGCCGATCCTCCGCATGCAGCCGCGCGAGATCGACAACGTGCATCACCGCGTCGTGAACGCGGACGAGGCGGAGGCGAAGATCGGGTTCCGCGCGCAGTGGAAACTCTTCGATGCCCTCGAGGATTGCCTCCGCCGCACGCAGAACGCCTCCGCCCGCCGCTCCTAGCCCGTGCGCTTCGGCGTCATCATCCCGGTCCACAACGAGCACCGGCTCGCGATCCTCCTCGGGCGCTTCGGCTTCTCCGCCGCGCCCGACGTCGTCGTCGTGGACGACGGCTCGACCGACGACTCGATCGCCGTCTGCGCGAGATACCCGGTCACCGTGCTCCGGCATGACCGTCGCAGGGGCGTCGGCGCCGCGATCCGAACCGGGCTGCTGCACCTGAAGAAGAGCGGCTACGACGCCGCGGTCGTCATGGCCGGAAACAACAAGGATGATCCGGCGGAGATCCCGATCCTCGTGAAGGCCGTCGAGGACGGCGCCGACTACGTGCAGGGCTCGCGCTACGCCGCGCCGAGCGAGCGCGGCGCCTTCCCGCCCCTGCGCGCCCTCCTCACCCGGCTCGCGCCCATCCTCTGGTCCGTGCGCTTCGGCCGCCGCCTCACCGAGGTCACCAACGGATTCCGTTCCTACCGCCTCTCGATGCTCGATCACCCGGACGTGAAGATCGAGCAGGAGTGGCTCGACCGGTACGAGCTCGAGCTCTACCTCCACTACAAGGCGCTCGCGCTCGGCTTCCGCTTCGCCGAGGTCCCGGTGAGCAAGGTCTACCCGAACGACGGACGCCCCGTCTCCAAGATCAGGCTCTTCCGCAACTGGGACTGGTGGTCCTTCATGAGGCCCCTGGTCCTCCTGACGCTCGGGATCAGGTCGTAGTCAGCTCGTAGATCCGGCAGGCCGAGTCGCGGTGGATGAGCCGCGCGCGGCGCCCCGTGAGTTCCTCCCAGCGCGCCTCCGCGGCGGCCGAAAGGCCGTACGTGCCGTAGCTCATCGTCCGCGCCCGCTCCGCGTCGTTCACCAAAATGTGCGTGACGCCTCGCGCGCGCGCCCAGGCGAGCACGTCGTCCACTGAGCGGGCCTCCTCGAGCGCCGCGACGAGCGGGTGCCGCGCGAAGACGGGCACGTTGACGAAGCGCCTCCGAAGGTAGTGCGTCCGCGCGTCGCCGAAGACGCAGACGACCGCCGTGGACGGGAGCCGCGTGTTGATGAAGGCGTGGGCGAGCGCGTTGTCGAGCTTGCGCGGAAGATACGCCTCGCGCGGCTCGAGTCCCAGCCCGACCGGGATCTTCTCGAGCGATCGTTGCGCCGCGCCGTAGGCGAGGAACTGGCCGAGGGCGACGAAGATCAGGAAGCCGAGCGCGACGGCGCGCGCCGCGCGGGAGGCGCCGCCGCTCCAGCGTTGCCAGGCGACGGCGCCGGCGAGGCAGAGGAACGGCAGGCAGGGCAGGAGAAAGCGCGAGACCGGTTTCGTCGCGACCCAGGCGACGTAGTGGGCCGCGACGACCAGGAAGAGGAATCGCGCGGGGGGCGAGGCCGCCGCACCGGCCGGGTTCCGCCGGAAGGGGCGGAGGCTCAGGAGGCCGAGAAAGAGCATCGTGAGCGGGAGCGTCCAGCCGTAGTTTCCCAGGACGTCGAAGCCGCCGCCGAACCGCGGGTCGCCGGTGGCGAGGTAGAGCGGGAGGACGAGGATCTTCGGCATGTTCGAGAGGAAGTCGCCGTACTCGTATAGCTCGTGGAAGTACCGCGTCGCCGTCTCCACGGCCATCGGCGTCGAGAGAGGGGCGAAGAGGTTCGTGGCGAAGGGGAAGACGGGGTTGCCGAAGACGAGGAGATTCCGGATCCACCACGGCGAGGCGGCCAGGGCCGCGGCCGCGATGTAGGAGGCGACGCGGCGGGCGCGCCACGGCCCCGCGAGGAGGATGACGGCGCCGAAGAGCGAGGAGACGCCGCCGGTGTACTTCGTGCCGAAGGCGAGACCGGCCATGAGGCCCGCGGCGACGGCCCACCCGTGCCCCGGCCCCGGATCCCGGTTCGACGCGAGCGCGGCATGGAGGCAGAGGAAGGAGAAGAAGGCGAGCGGCACGTCCACGTAGGCGTCCGAGACGAGGAGCAGGAAGGCCGTGCTGGCCGAGAGAGTGGCCGCCGCGACGAGACTGGTGGGCACGTCGAGGAAGCGCCGCGCGAAGAGGAAGACCGCGGCGAGAAGACCGGCGCCCGTCGACCAGACGAGAAGCGACGGGGCGGCGACGCCGCCGAGGCCGAGCGCGCCGCCGAAGAGGAATTCCATCACCTGCGGAAATCCCGAGAAGACGAAGTCGGGCGTCGCGACCCATCCCCCCTCGAGAAGGTAGAGGGAGGGGAGGGCGAGGTGGTAGACGAGAACGTCGAAGTAGAGGGGCGGCGCAAGGGCCGCCGCCAGGGTGAGGACGTGGGGCACCAGGGCGGCCGCCAGGAGAAGGGCGGTCGGCGCCGGGAGGTCCGGCCTCAGGAGCGGATGGGGTGCCGCGCCGCCGCGCGGTCCCGGCGCGTGGGCCGGCGCCCGGCGTGCCGCGAGGAGGGCCGGAAGAAGCACGAGGAGCGCGAAGAGCGCGAAGACGGGCCGCGTCCAGAGGTGAAGGAGAGCCAGCGCGAAGAGCTCGACGCTCACGAGACCCAACCCCGCGGCGAAGGCGAAGAGATGGCGCTCGGCCGGCGTGACGGCGGAGGGCGCGGCGGCGTCCGAGGCATCGGTCGCGCCGCGCGCGGACGGGAGAATCCGAGAGAGGAGGAGACTTCCCTGGCCCCATGCGCCCAGCCCGAGGACCGCGGCGATGGCGAGATCGAGGAGGCGCGCGGCCGCCTCGCTTTCCGGCGCCAGGAAGGAGGAACCGGCGCCGACGGCGACGAGCGCGGAGCAGAGCGCGACGAAACGCGAGAAGCGCATCAGGCGTCCCGCGCCTCGCGCCGCCACTTCTCGAGCGTTCGGATCCATGCCGGCGCGTCGTTCAGGCACGGGACGAGCGTGAACTCCTCGCCGCCCGCGCCGAGGAAGATCTCCCGCCCTCGCATGCCGATCTCCTCCAGCGTCTCGAGGCAGTCGGTGACGAAGGAGGGGCAGACGACGGCGAGCCGCCGTGCGCCGCGGCGCGGCCACTCGCGCAGCACCTCCGTGGTGTTCGGGCCGAGCCATTGGCCCGGGCCGAGGCGGGACTGGAAGGAGATCGAGTAGCGCCTGGGGTCCCAACCGGCTCTCAGGGAAAGCGCCTCGGTCGTGCGCCTGACCTGCGCGCGGTAGCAGCGGCCGACGACGTCGGCCGGGGCGTCGTCGCAGCAGTGGGCGCTGGCGAGGCAGTGGCCGCCCGTCGGATCGGCCGCGCGGAGGTGGGCGAGGGGCAGGCCGTGGTAGCTGAAGAGGATATGGTCGACGTTGCGCGAGATCGCGGCTCGACAGACCTCGAGCAGGGCTTCGATGTACCCGGAATTCTCGAAGTAGGGTGCGACGATCGAGACGCGGTCCGCCATCCCCGCCTCCTTCGCCGCCGCGCGAACCGCCGCCGCGCCCGAGCCGAAGCTCGCCTCGGCGAAATGCGGGAAGAGCGGGACGCAGAGGATGAGCCCGGCGTGCCGCTCGCGGATCCGCTCCAGCGCGCTCGCGATCGAGGGCTCGCCGTGGACCATCCCCATCTCGACCACGGCGCCCGCTTCGCGCTCGACCGCCTCCTTCGTCCGCCGCGTGATCGCGACGAGCGGGGCCCCCTCCGGGGTCCAGACCGATCCGTAGGCCTTCGCGACGTGGCCGGCGCGGGTCGGGGCGATGACGAGATTGACGAGCGTCCAACGGGCCGCCTTCGGCATCGCGAGGATCCGGGGGTCCATCAGGAAGGAACGGAGATACGTCCGGACCGCGGCCGGCGTCGGCGCGGAAGGGGAGCCGGTGTTGACCAGGAGCAGCGCCGCGCCGCTCATGGCGCGAGAAAATCCGCGATGCGCGCGGCCGTCGCGAGCCCGTTCTTGATCCCGTCGCCGACGGAGATCCCGCCGCGGAAGGCGCCCGAGACGAAGAAGCCCGGGTTGCGCGTTTCGGCCTCATCGATTGCCGCGAGGAAACGGTTGTGCCCCAGTTCGTTCTGCGGGATCGCGCGGGGGTAGAGCGCCAACCGGCTATACACGGGTTCACCCTTCACGCCGAGAAGGCGGTCGAGTTCGCGGAGCGCCTGCTCGCGGATCCGTTCCGCCGGCTCGAGCGCGAAGTCCGGGTGGCGCGAGCCGCCGATGTAGACGGTGAGGAGATGATGACCCTCGGGCGCGCGGCCCGGGAAGATCGAGGAGGGGAAGAGGACGCCGAGGATCCGGAAGGGCTCCTTCTCCGGCACGAGCGCGCCGTAACCGTCGAGCGGGTGGGCGATGTCCTCGCGACGGAAGCCGAGGTTGAGGCTGGCGACTGGCGGATACGGAACCTCCCTCAGGACCGAAAGCGATTCGAGGCCGTCGCCGGCGAGTTCCAGCGTGGGGAGAGCGTGCGCGGGAACGGAGACGAGCACGGCGTCGCACTCGAGCGTGCGGCTCATGGCGCCGAGCGCGTATTCCACGCGCCAGCCGTTCTTCGTCCTCTCGATGCGGCGCACGGGCGAGGAGAGGAGAAGACGCTTCTCGAGGCGGGCCGCGATGGCGGCGGGGAGAACGTCGAGCCCGCCGCGGAAGGAGAAGATCTTCGCGATCCCGCGCGGTCGTTTTCTCGGCGCGGCGCCCGTGGCGCCCGAAGCGCCTGGGGCTCCCGCCGACTGTGCCGCGCGCCGTTCGGCCTTGAGCCGCTTCATGAGCATCAGTCCGCCGCAAAGGAGCGAGCCGCCCTCGACCTCGAGGGCCTTGAGGCGCGGGAAGGCGTGGTCGATCGAGAGGCGCGAAGGATCGCCGGCGTGGACGCCCGCGACGAAGGGATTGACCGCGTAGTCGAGCACCTCGCGCCCGAGCCGCCGCGTCACGAACTCCGCCACGCTCTCCTCGACGCCCGGCGGCGCCGGCGCGATGAAGGGCTCGCGGAGGACGCGGAGCTTGCCGGCGAGGGAGAAGAGCGGGGAGGTGACGGCCGAGACGGGGCCGCGCGGCGTGGCGACGGGCTTGCCGCCCTTCACGATGAAGCGGTTCTTCGCGCTCGCGCCCGCCGTGATCTTCTGCGTGCCGGTCAGCGCGAGCGAGTCGAGAAGCTCGCCGATTCGCTCGGACGACTCGAGGATCGAGCTGGGGCCCAGTTCCGCGAGGAAGCCCTGCTCGCGCGCCGTCTCGATCGAACCGCCCGCGCGCTCGTCCGCTTCCAGCACCGTCACCTCGAACCCGGCCTCGGCGAGGCCGAAGGCGGCGGTGAGCCCCGCGACGCCCCCGCCCACGACCGCGACGCGCTTCATACCGTCTTCGAGTACCGTCCCGGTCCCTCGCCGAGCCGCGCGTCGAAGACCATCGCGATGTTGCGGACGAAGAGCCGCCCGGTCTCCGTCACCGCGACGCCGCGCGGCGTCACCTCCAGGAGACCGTCCTCGGCGAAGGGCGGGAGCTTCTCCCATTCCGGAGCGAAGTGCGCGCGGAGATCGAGGCCGAGCCTCGAGGAGAGATCCTCGACGTCGAGGACGAGGTTGCACATGAGAGTCATGATGACGGTACGTCGCAGCCGGTCCTCGTCGGTGAGGACGAGCCCCTTCTCGGTCGGGATCCGGGCTTCCCGGAGGGCGGTCGAGTAGTCTTCGAGCCCGCGGAGATTCTGGGCGTAGGCGGTTTCGCATTGCGAGATGGAGGACATGCCGAAGCCGAGGAGCGTGGTGCCGCCGAAGACGCTGTAGCCCTGGAAATTGCGGACCAGCGTGCCCGCGCGCTGGGCGCGGACCAGCTCGTCCTCGGGCCGCGCGAAGTGGTCCATGCCGATGTAGACGTAGCCCGCTTCCGTCAGGGTCTCGACGGAGAGCTTCAGGAGCTCGAGCTTCATCTCCGGTGACGGCATCGCCGCCTCCGGCAGGATCTTCTGCTGGGGCTTCATCCACGGCACGTGCGCGTAGTTGAAGACCGCGAGGCGGTCGGGGGCGAGCGCGATGACGTCCGCGAGCGTCCGCGCGAAGGTCTCCGGGGTCTGGTAGGGGAGACCGTAGATGAGGTCGAGGTTGACGGAGCGGAAGCCGTGGGCGCGCAGGTCGCGGACGAGCGAGGAGGTGAGCTCGGGCGACTGGATGCGGTTCACGGCCTTCTGCACCTTGAGGTCGTTGTCCTGGACGCCGAGCGAGGCGCGGTTGAAGCCGGCGGCGGCGAGCGCCGGGACGTGCTCGGGCGTGATGTCGCGCGGGTCCAATTCCACGGCGCACTCCGCGTTAGGGGCGAGGTCGAAGCGCGCGCGGATCGCGGCGCCGAGGCGCGCGATCTCCTCGGGCAGGAGGAAGCTCGGGGAGCCGCCGCCCCAGTGGAGTTGCGTGGCCGCGCGGCCCGCGGAGAGCCAGGCGGCCTTCAGGTCCATCTCGCGTTCCAGGAGGCCGAGGTAATCCCCGGCCGTGCCGCGGTGGGTGCGGATGAGGTTGTTGCAGCCGCAGAACCAGCAGAGCGACTCGCAGAAGGGGATGTGGAAGTAGAGCGAGTAGGGCGGAGCGGAGCTCGAGGCGAAGGCCGCGTGGAGGGCCTCCTTCGAGAGATCCGCGCTGAAATGCGGCGCCGGCGGGTAGGAGGTGTAGCGGGGCCCGGGGCGGCCGTACTTCTTCGCCAGCGCGAGATCGACCGAGAGACGGGTCACCGGATGATCGTTCTATCGGTGAGCGGATTCCGAGGCCGGTGCGGAACGAATCTGTCCGCGTGTTTCATCGTTCCGGATGAAACCACGGAGGCACCGAGGCACGGAGGAACGAATGTCGAAGAGAATCTCTCCGTGTCTCCCGTGTCTCGAGCCCGCCTCGAGCCTTTCGAGAGGCGGGCGGGTGGTGAACCGGGTGCGATCATCAGGAAGCCCGGCATGAACGCACTGTCTCGAGCACCGCGGCCATCGTCTCGAGCCGCGCCTCCGGCGGGACGCCGTGGCCCAGGTTGAAGACGTGGCCAGGCCGGCCCTTCATCTCGTCGAGGATGCGGCGCGCGGCGCGCCGGGCGGCGGCGGGTGGGCCGAGGAGGATCGCGGGGTCGAGGTTGCCCTGGAGGGCGATCCGTTTCGGGAGGGAGCTGCGCGCGTCGGAGAGGCGCACGCCCCAGTCCACGCCGACGACGTTCGCGCCGGTCGCGGCGAGATCGTTCCAGTTCGCGTGGACGCCCTTGGAGAAGACGATGACCGGGACCGGGCTCTTCAGGGCCTTGATGACGCGCGTGATCCAGCGGGCGGAGAAGGCGGGGAAGAGGTCGGGGGGCAGGGCGCCGCCGAGGGAATCGAAGATCTGCACCGCGTCGGCGCCGGCCTTGATCTGCATCTTCAGGTAGCGGACGAGGCTGTCGGAGAGCTTGGCGAGGAGCGCGTCGAGGAGCTTCGGCTCCTCGTAGGCGAGGCGACGCATCTCGGTGAACTCGCGCGAGCCCGTGCCCTCGATCATGTAGCAGGCGAGCGTCCAGGGCGAACCCGCGAAGCCGATGAGCGCGGTTTCGGCGCCGAGCTTCCGGCGGGTCAAGGCGAGAGCCTCGGCGACGTAGGAGAGCTTCCTCGGCACGGGTACCGGGTCGAGCCTGGAGATCTCCTTCATCGACTTCACCAGCCGCTCCATCTTCATGCCCTTCTCGTCGAAGTGGTACGGCAGGCCCAGGGCCTCGGGGATGACGAGGATGTCGGAGAAGATGATGGCCGCGTCGAAGGCGAAGCGGCGGATCGGCTGCAGGGTCACCTCGGTCGCCAGTTCCGGCGTGCGGACGAGGTCGAGGAAGGAATGCTTCAGTCTCAGCTCCCGGTACTCGGGGAGGCAGCGGCCGGCCTGGCGCATGAACCAGGTCGGAGGGTGATCGACGGGCTTGGAGGCGCAGGCGCGGAGGAATCGATCGCGGGCCGAGAGGAGGGGCACGGTCAGGCCCGGTTCGCGGCGCGAGGCACCGTCACATTCACACCTGAGCCTCCGGCGCCAGCCTGCATGGTCTTCCTCCCTCGTTCCGAGGGGAGGATTCTATCAGGAGTGAGGATTCAAATCACCAAGGAGCCGCAGAGGAGTGGTTTCATGTGGAACGCGATCTTCTTCACGCCCGCACAGGGGATCGATTCAGAAATGGATCATTCTCCAGACCATGAGAGGTGCGGTTTTCATTGGAAATGCGATCTTCTCCGCGACCGAAAAGGTGCGGTTCTTATCAGGAACGATTCATTCTCCATGACCCGAAATGTGCGGTTTTCATTTTGAATCTCCATCCTGCTCATCCTGAAAATCCATGTGAATGTGAACTCCGATCAGAGTTCAACCCTCATCCGTGCGATCTCCCCCCTGATCTCCGGCGGTTCGTAGCCCAGTTCAAAGGCCTTCGCCGAATCGAGCGAGACGTCCTTGGGGCGGGGCGCGGACATGGGGACATCAGACTGGAGGCATGGAGTGATGCGGGCGTTCGGGATCTCGAGCGCCTCGACGAGGATCCGGCCCATCTCGTAGCGCGAGACGCGCTCGCGGCCGCCGAGGTGGATGAGGCCCTGGACCTTTTCGAGGGCCATGAGAAGACCGGCGGCGGCGGCGCGGCCGCTGACGGGGGTGCGGAACTCGTCGGTGAAGAGGCGGAGCTCCTTGCCCTCGCGGATGACCTTGAGGAAGGGCTGGACGAAGCTCTGCGCGGCCGGGCCGGGGACGCCGTACATGAGGGGCATGCGGCAGACGGCCGCGGCCGGGTGCCGTTCCATGACCCCGGTTTCCGCCTCGACTTTTTGCTCGGCGTAGAGGCTGACGGGGGAGACGGGATCCGATTCCTTGTAGGGGGAGTTGCGGCCGTCGAAGACGAGGTCGGTGGAGGTGAAGGCGAGGGGGATGCCGCGATCGGCGCAGAGCCCGGCGATGTTGACCGTGGCCTCGACGTTGATGCGGCGGCTCTCGGCGGGGTGCTCCTGGCACCAGTTGGGCTGCGACGCGGCGGCGCAGTGGACGACCGCGTCGGGCCGGATCGCATCGAGTGCCGCGCGCAATTCCGCGTAGGACGTGAGATCGACGCGGCCGGGGATGCAGCCGCTCGGCGCGACCGCGTGGTGCAGGTAGGCGGCGTAGACGTTCCAGCCGCCGCTCGAGGCGGCGAGCGAGCAGAGGTTCCAGCCGAGGAACCCGCTGCCGCCGGTGACGAGCAGCCGCCGTGCCGCATTTCCTTCCATCGCCATCGGCCCATAGATATCAGATGTTTCCCCTTGAAGGCCACCACTTCTCGCTCCGCCCCGCCGATCACCCCTCGCGCGCGACTTTCCCTTGCATCGGACCTCTTCCTTCGCTACTATCCTCTTGCGGGGTGGAGCAGTGGTAGCTCGTTGGGCTCATAACCCAAAGGTCGGAGG
>CAZWVM010000131.1:0-9847 GCA_964637705.1 uncultured bacterium | reverse complement strand
CGCCGATGCCCCAACGCTTGCCGCGCACCGTGACGGCGATGCGGAAGGTGCGGGAGTGGTCCGGTCCGGAGGAACGCATGACGTTGTAGGAGGGACGGTCACCCGTCTCGCGCTGCACGATCTCCTGGAAGTAGGACTTGGGATCCCCCACGGAATCCTCGGAGGCCATGCTCTGGACGCGCGACTCGAGGCACTGCAGGACGAAGCGGCGCACGGCCGGCAGGCCCTGGTCCAGGAAGATCGCCCCGATCACGGCCTCGAGGATGTCGGCAAGAAGCGAGGGACGCTCGGCGCCGCCCGAGCGCGACTCGCCGCGCCCGATGAGGATGACGTCGGCCAGGTCGAGGTCGCGCGCCACCTCCGCGAGAGACGCCTCCGACACGACCGCCGACTTGATCTTCGCCAGTTCCCCCTCCTCCGAGTCCGGGAAGCACTTGAAGAGGTATTCGTTGATGACGAGCCCGAGAACGCCGTCGCCGAAGAACTCGAGTTTCTCATACTGCTCGTTGTGGCCGTAGCCCAGCTCGTTCGTGTAGGACTTGTGGGAGAGGGCGCGGTTGAGGAGGTTGTAGTCCTTGATCGTGACGTCGATTCTCTTGAGGAACCGGTCGATTTCCTCGCGCCGCACGTCGTCCACGCGGTCGAGGTAATCGACGCGCGGGAGCGGATTGCGCTTGCGGCGGCTCATCTACGGCCGCGTCTTGGCCACGGCGAGCACGGCGTTGTGCCCTCCGAAACCAAGGTTGTTGTTCAGGGCGGCCGTGACCTCGACTTCGCGCGCCGTGTTGGGCACGTAGTCCAGGTCGCAGTCGGGATCCGGGAACTCGTAGTTGATCGTCGGCGGAACGGCGTTCTTGTGAACGGCCATCACGGCGGCGATCGTCTCGATGCCGCCGGCCGCACCGATCAGGTGACCGGTCATCGACTTCGTGGAGGAGACCATGATCTTCTTCGCGCGTTCGCCGAAGACGCGCTTGATCGCGATCGTCTCGAACTTGTCGTTCAACTGCGTGGACGTGCCGTGCGCGTTCACGTAGTTGAAGGCCTCCAGGGGGAGGCCCGACTGGGCGATGGCGCTCTCCGTGGCGCGTCCCACGCCCGAACCGTCGTCCAGGGGGGCCGTCATGTGGTGCGCGTCGCAGGTCATGCCGTAGCCCACGATCTCGCCGTAGATCCTCGCGCCGCGCCTCTTCGCGCACTCGAGTTCCTCCAGGAAGAGCACCCCCGCGCCCTCGCCCATCACGAACCCGTCGCGTTCCCTGTCGAAGGGGCGCGAGGCCCGGGCCGGGTCGTCGTTGCGCGTGGACATCGCGTGGAGGGCGCAGAAGCCGCCCATCGAGAGGGGCGTGATCGCCGCCTCCGCGCCGCCCGCGAGCATCGCCTTCGCCTCGCCGCGCTGGATGATCCGAAAGGCGTCGCCGATCGCGTGCGTCGCCGTGGCGCAGGCCGTGGCGACGCAGGTGTTCGGGCCCTGGAAGCCGAACCGGATGCCCACCAGGCCCGAGGCCATGTTGACGATGATCATCGGGATCAGGAAGGCGGAGAGCCGCTCCGGGCCCTTCCCCGCCAGAATCTGGTACTGCTGCTCGATCGTCGCGATGCCGCCGATGCCCGAACCGACGATGACGCCCACGTCCTCGGGCGCGTAGGGACAGTTCTCGCCCGGCTTGATGCCGGCGTCGTCGAGGGCCAGCTGCGAGGCGGCGATCGCGAAGATGCAGAAGCGGTCCATCCGCTTCTGGTCCTTCTTCGTGACGAAGCGGTCGACCGGGAAGTCCTTGATCTCGGCGGCGATGCGGGTGTCGAAACGGGAGGCGTCGTAGCCGGTAATCGGGGCGATGCCGCTCTTCCCCGCCAACAGCGACGACCAGAATTCCTCGATCCCGAGCCCGACGGGCGTGACGGGACCCATTCCTGTGACGACGACGCGCCTGCCGCCTGAGATCATGACGTTTCGATCCTCTACGTGTGGGAGCCGGTTACTTCTTGTTCTTGTCGACGTACTCGACGGCCTGGCCGACCGTCGCGATCTTCTCGGCGTCGGAATCCGGGATCTCGACCCCGAAGGACTCTTCCAGGGCGTTGACGATGTTCGCCTGGTCGAGGGAATCCGCTCCCAAGTCGTTGATGAAGGATGCTTCCATCGTCACCTGACCCTCTTCGACGCCCAACTGGTCAACGACGATTTCCTTGATCCTCTGAAATGTGTCCGACATGCTCCGACTCCTGATAGTGAGATGGATTTGCCCCGCGGCCCCGATTCGGTCGCCCCGGAACGGACTGAAGATACCAGAGTTATCCCGGGCGGCAAGCCGTTTTTTCGTGCTTATTTCAGCGCCTTTCCGACGCTTCCAAAGCTCCCGGCTTGTCTCCCGGCGCCCCGGCCCGAACCGCCCCCCCTACATCACCATCCCGCCGTCGACGGTCAGGACCTGCCCCGTGACGTAGGCGGCTTCGTCGGACGCGAGGAAACGGGCGGCCCTGGCCACGTCCTGCGGATCGCCCAGCCGGTCCAGGGGGATGATCGCCTTCATCTTCGCGATCACCTCCGGCGAGAGCTTCGCCGTCATCTCGGTCTGGATGTAGCCCGGGGCGATCGCGTTGGCGGTGATGTTCCGGCCGGCGAATTCCTTCGCCAGGGACTTCGTCAGCCCGATGATGCCGGCCTTGGAGGCGGCGTAGTTGGCCTGGCCGACGTTGCCCATGAGGCCAATCACCGAGGCGATGTTGACGATGCGGCCTTTGCGGGCCTTGAGCATCGGCTGGATGAACTCGCGCGTGACGAGGAAGACCGACTTGAGGTTGATCTCGATCACCGCGTTCCAGTCCTCGTCCTTCATCCGGACGATCAGGCCGTCGCGGGTGATGCCGGCGTTGTTGACGAGGATGTCCACGCGGCCTGTCAGCTCCATGGCGCTCTTGAAGGCCCTCTTCACGTCCTCGGTCGCGGCAACGTTGGCGGCCACGCCCTTGGATTTGACGCCCATCGCCGCGAGCTTCGCCGCGGCCGCGTTGGCGCTCTCCTCCTGCAGGTCGATGACGACGATGTCCGCTCCCCCCTTCGCCAGCTCCTCCGCGATCGCGAACCCGATGCCCCGCGCCGCCCCCGTCACCACGGCCGTCCGGCCGCTCAGATCCGCATATGACATCTCAGGCTCCTTTCACGGCGGCCACCGCCGCCTCGATCTCCTCGGGCGTCCCGGCCTTCAGGCCCGACGCCCCCTTGATGATCCTCTTCATCATGCCGCCCAGCACGTTTCCGTGCCCGGCCTCGATCCAGTGCGTCGCCCCGAGGGCGTGCATCCGCTGGATCGAGTCGGCCCAGAGGACCGAGCCGCAGACCTGGCGGATGAGGAGGTCCCGGATCTCCTCATCGTTGTGAACGACGTCCGCGGTCACGTTCGCGACGACCGTGACGCGGGGATCGCTCATGGGCGCCGCCGCGATCGCCTTCGCCAGTTTCTCCTCCGCCGTTTTCATCAGGTCGCAGTGCCACGCGCCAGCCACGGCCAGGGGCACGACCTTTGTCACGCCCTTCATCCGCGCCATGCGAATCGCCAGGTCCAGGGCCTTCGCCTCGCCCGAGATCACCACCTGGCCGGGGGTGTTGAGGTTCGCGACGGAGACGAGCCCCCTGTGATCCTCGCGCACCAGGTTGCAGCACTCTTCCGCCGTCGGCAGGTCCATCCCGAGGAGCGCGGCCATCCCGCCGGGATGGGTCTGGCTCGCCTCGTGCATCGCCCGGCTCCGGACGTCCACGAGCCCCAGCCCCGTCTCGAAGTCGAAGACCCCGGCCGCGTAAAGGGCGGCGTATTCGCCGACGCTGTGGCCGGCCACGATGCCCGGCGCTATGCCCTTGGCGGCGAGGGCGGCCACGGCGGCGCACGAGACCGTGTAGAGGGCCGGCTGCGTCCGGTCCGTCCGCCTCAGGTCCTCCTCCGTTCCCTTCCACATCATGTCGCACAGGCTCCAGCCCAGCACCCGGTCGGCCTTCTCGAAGATGAGGGCCGCCTCGGGGTAGACCTCCGCGAGGGCCTGTCCCATGCCCACGGCCTGCGAACCCTGCCCGGGGAAGAGGAATGCGATCATGACTCGGTCTCCTTCGTGGCGCCGCTCCCGCCCCGGTTGACGAAGGCGTGGATGCGTCCACAGATGTCCGTCTCGATCGCCTGCAGCGCGACGCGCATCGCGTTCTTGATCGCCTTGGCGCCCGAGGACCCGTGGCAGATGATGGTGGGCTGGCGCACGCCCAGGAGGGGAGCGCCGCCGTATTCCGCGTAATCGATCTTCTTCTTGAACTCGCGGAAGGCGCCCTTCAGGAGCGCGGCGGCCGCTTTCCGCACCGGCGTCGCCGTGATCCGCTCCTTCAAGAGGTCCATGATCGTGAAGGCCAGGGCCTCGCCGAACTTCAGGATCACGTTGCCCGTGAAGCCGTCGCAGACGATCACGTCGCATTTTCCGTTCACGATCTCGCGTCCCTCGACGTTGCCGAGGAACGTCCCCTGCTCCGGGCTCTCCGCGAAGGTCCTCTCGAAGAGGGGAAAGGCCTCGCGGGTCAGCTCGTTCCCCTTCGAGCGCTCCTCGCCGATCGAGAGCAGGCCGATCCGGGGGCGGGCGATGCCGAGGATCGTGCGGGCGTAGATGGAGCCCATGACGGCGAAGTGGAGGAGGTGGCCGGGCTTGGAGTCGGAGTTGGCTCCGACGTCGATGAGGACGGAGTGAGCCGTGGCCGTGGGCATCACCGTCGCGATCCCCGGGCGCTCCACGCCGCGGATGCGACCGAGAACGAGGGCGCCCGCGGCGAGCATCGCGCCGGTGTTGCCGGGGGAGACGAAGGCCGCGGCCCGCTTCTCGCGGACGGCCTTCGCGGCCAGTACGAGCGAGGACCGCGTCTTCTCGCGGACGGCCTCGACCGGCGAGTCGTGCATGGTGATGACGTCCTCGGCGTTCAGGATCGAGATCGCCGGGTTCTTCTCCTCGCCGTGTCCCCGGAAGAGCCCCCGGAGCGTCGTCTCGTCTCCGACGACGAGATACCGCCCGCCGTGCTCCTCGAGGGCCGCGAGAACGCCCTCCACCACGACGCCCGGCCCCCGGTCGCCGCCCATGGCGTCGACCGCGATGACCGGCGCGGTGCCGGAGTTCTTGAGAGCCGGGGTCATGAGCGGGAGAAACCGGTACGGGTCACCGGTCTAGGCGGAGGTGTCGCTCTTCTTGGTCTTGATGAGATTCCGCTGGCCCTTGTACGCGCCGCACTTCTTGCAGGCGCGATGCGGTTCCACCGTCGCCCCGCACTCCGGGCAACGCTGGATCGTCGGGCGCAGGACGGAGTCTCCGGTCCTGCGCTTCCTGCCGCGCGTCTTTGAATGTCTTCTCTTCGGAAGAGACATGTTTCCGCCTCCTGCTTCGTATTCGTATATGCGATGGCGGCCGGGGTCAGTCGCGCCCGGGGCCGTCCTTGGGAAGGAACGACCGGAGCGCCTCGAACGGCCCGCCGCGGGATTCGCGATCGCAGCCGCATTCGCCCCGGTTGAGGTCGCGACCGCATGCGGAGCATAAACCCTTGCAGTCGCTTCGGCAATACACAATCTGGGGGGTCGCCAGGATCGCGCGCTGGCGCACCTCCTCGGAGAAATCCGCCGTTTCCGCCGTCGGCCGGCTGAAAAGCCCCACCTCCGGCTCGCTCCCGCCCTCCGCGTCCTCCAGCGTCATCGCGTCGAGGTCCACCAGGTCCCGCCAGCGGGAAGTGACCGGGGCCGAGGCCGGCGCGAGACAGCGGGCGCAGGTCGAGGTGACGGTGCAGCGAAGCTTCCCGTCGAGGCGGAAGCGGCTCGGCTCGATGTCGGACGCGGTCGCGGGGCCGAAGACCGAGAGCTTGAGCACGGCCTCGATCTCGGAATAGGACGGATCGTCCTCGATCTGGATCCTCACCCGTTCCTCGACGACCGGGTTCTTCTCGGTGGGCAGCCTCATGGTCATATCCTCACCGGCTAGGATACAGAGGACGAGGCGGATGAGCATGGAGAATCGGAGGTGGAGGAGAACCGTCCTGAACATCCTGTGAATCGGCGTGAATTCCAGCGACCCCGGTCGCGAACGCGCGAAAACCCGTCCCTCCGCGCCGAACCTCGGATAGAATTCTCCCATGTCCCGCGTCGTCCTCGTCTATCCCTCCACCGGCCTCGATCTCCGCGGGCTCTCGGTCTGGCTTCCCCTCTCCGTGCTGAACGTCGCCTCCACCCTCGCCCCCGACTTCGACGTCGCCATCGTGGACCAGCGGATCGACGCGGCCTGGCCGGAAACGCTCCGGCGCCTCCTCGGTTCCGAAACGCTCTGCGTCGGGGTCTCCTCCATGACCGGGACGCAGCTGAAGGGAGCGCTCGCCGCGGCGCAGGTCGTCCGCGAGGTCGATCCGGGGATCCCCCTTGTCTGGGGCGGCAACCACGCGACGCTCGTGCCCATTTCGACCGCGCGCCATCCGCTCGTCGACATCGTCGTCATGGGCGAAGGGGAGAGGACGTTCCGCCGGCTCGTGGAAGCGCTCGAGAAGAAGGCGGACTGGCGCGCGATCCCCTCGCTTGCTTATCGGGACGGCGACCGGGTCGAGAGGAACGGCACCGGGACCGAGCCGGACGGATTCGTCGACCCGGCCGCGCAGCCGCCCCTGCCCTATCATCTCGTCGACATCGAATCCTACATCTCCGGCCCCGCCATCTTCGGGCGTCCCCTTCGCGCCCTGCCCTACATCTCGTCCCAAGGCTGTCCCTACTCCTGCTCCTTCTGCTGTCAGCCCGTCCTCTCGCGGCGCCGCTGGCGGCGGCAGCCGCCGGAGTTGGTCCTGGAGCGCACCCTGGCCCTGAAGGAACGTTACGCGCTCGACGCGATCGAGTTCCACGACGAGGAGTTCTTCGTGGACCGCAAGCGCGGGGCGAGGATCGCCGAGATGATCGGCGGGGCCTACGAGTGGTATGTCCAGACGCGCATGGACGACCTCCTCGCCCTCGATCTCGCCGCGCTCCACCGCCACGGCCTCCGCGTGGTGCAGCCGGGCCTGGAGACCGGGTCTCCCCGGATTCTCGAGTTGATCCGCAAGGAGGAGACGGTCGAACAGTTCCTCGAGGCGAACCGGAGGCTCGCCGGGAGCGGTATCCGCGCGACCTACAACTTCATGATGGGCTATCCGACCGAGACGATCGAGGACCTGACCGCCACCGTCGACCTCGCGCTCGCCCTGATCGAGGCCAACCCCGGAGCCTCGATCGCCGGCTTCTACGTCTACGTCCCCTACCCCGGGGCCGAGCTTTTCGAACGGGCGGTCGCGGACGGGTTCCGCGAGCCGGAGACGATCGAGGCGTGGTCCGCCTTCAACCGCCAACACCTCGAATCGCCCTGGATCCAGGACCGGCGGAAGACCCTGGAGATGCTGCTCTACACCTCGAAGTTCATCGACGGGACGAGGCTGAAACGCACGTTCCAGGGGAATCCCCTCTACGGCGCGGCGCTCTCCCTGCTCTCCTCCTTCTACCGCCGCCGCTGGAAGCGCCATGACTTCCGCCACTCCCTCGACATCGACCTGATCGCTTTCGCCGCGCGGAGGATCTTCAACTGGTGAAGCCGCCTCTTCCCGCCGCGGTCGTCTTCGACCTCGACGGCACGCTCGCCGAGACGCACTACGACATCGCGGCCACGACCGACCACGTGCTCGCCTCGCTCGGCCTCCCCCCCGTGGGTCCCGACCGCATCCGGGATTACCTCGGGCGCGGCATCGAGAACCTCCTGCGCGGGGCCCTGGGCCCCGGCCACGACGACCTCGTCGGGCAGGGGCTCGCGCTCTACCTCGAGCACCACCGCGCCGAGTGCACCCGCCGGGTGCGCCTGTACGACGGCGTGACGGACCTGCTGGCCCGGCTGCGCGCTTCGGGCCGCCGCACGGCTCTCCTTTCGAACAAGCGCGTCGAGTTCTGCGAGCGGATTCTCCGGCACACCGGCGCGCGCGGCTTTTTCGAAGAGGTCTTCGGGGGAGACTCGACGGAGTGGCTCAAGCCGGACGGTCGGGCGCTTCTTCGCGTCGTCGAACGGCTCGGGGCGCCCTCGTCCCTCTACGTCGGGGATTCCTCCATCGACATCGCCTGCGCGAAGGAGGCGGGGATCCCGGTGGCCTTCGTATCCTCCGGCTACGGCCGAATCCAGGGGATCGAGCCCGATTACGTCTGGGACCGTGTGACGAGGATGGCGGAGGTCTTCGAGATCTAGCGGCTACAGCCGGGCGATCACGGCGTCGGCGAAGGCCGAGGTGCCGAGGGCGCCGCCGAGGTCGCGCGTTCTATCTCCCTCCGCCAGGGCCCGGCCGTAGGCCGCCTTGATGCGCTCGGCCGCCGCTCGACAGCCATCGTCGCCCCGGGACTCCGCCAGGTGGTTCAACATCATCACGGCGGACATGAGGAGCGCGAGGGGATTGGCGATGTCGCGGCCCGCGATGTCCGGCGCCGAACCGTGGACCGCCTCGAAGACCGCGGCCCCGTCGCCGATGTTCGCGCCCGGCACCACGCCCAAGCCCCCGACGAGCCCCGCCGCGAGATCGCTCACGACGTCCCCGTAGAGGTTCTCGAGGAGGAGAACGTCGAATGGCGACGGGTCCTGCACGAGTTTCATGCACCCGGCGTCGATGATCGCCTCCGCGAGCGGAACGTCGGGAAACTCCGAGTGCTGGACTTCGCGCGCCGTCTCGAGAAAGAGCCCGTCCGTCAGCTTCATGATGTTCGCCTTGTGAAGGACCGTCACGCGTTTCCGGTTCCGCGCGCGGGCATAGTGAAAGGCCCACCGGGCGATCCGGCGGCAGGCCTTTTCCGTCGCCACCTTCAGGCTCGCCACCACGCCCTCCGTGATCCGGTTTTCGATGCCGGAGTAGAGCCCCTCGGTGTTCTCGCGGACGATCACGAGATCCACGTTCTCGAAGCGCGTGCGCACGCCGTCGAGGCTGCGGACCGGCCGGACGGCCGCGTAGAGGTCGAGGGTCTGGCGGAGACGGACGTTGACGGACGCGAAGCCCTTGCCGATCGGCGTGGTGCAGGGGCCCTTGAGCGCGACGCCCGCGGCGCGGACGGCGTCCAGGGTGACCGCCGGCAGGACGTCGAGGCCCTCGTCGAGAGCGGCGAGTCCCGCCTGGCGGGTTTCGAAGGCGAGGGGCGCGCCCGCGGCCTCGAGAATGCGGAGGACCGCCCGCGTGATCTCAGGCCCGATCCCGTCTCCGGGTATGACGACGATTCCGTGCATGACGGGCCGAGGATATCAAACGGCGGTCTTCCGGGCCACGCTGAACCAAAGTAGTTGCCTGCGCTCCTGACCTCCGCTAAGTTCCGGGGCACGATGAAAACCCCTGACGCCCGCGAAAACAAGAAGGAGTCGGCCCCGGCACTCGTTGCACCCCTTCCGGTGAAGGGCTCCGGGTGCCTCTCCGGCTGGCGCCGTCGCCTGCTCATCGCCCTCGTGCTCATCCTTCTCCTCGTTGCCGACTCCTGCTTCGGGCAGCGTTTCTACGGCGTTTCGCTGACCGCCGGTCTGCGCGACTACCTCGCCGGACTCTTCGGCGCGCCCGCGATGAGGCTCCGGCCCGTGAGCCCCAAGGGCGTGAGCGCGGGCGCCGTCCGCGTCATCGGCCGGGACCTCTTCGTGGGCGACAAGGAGTTCTTCATCCGCGGGGTGGGGTACCAGCCGACGCAGATCGGGAAGTTCCCGTGGAGCGCGCGGGTCTACACGGCGGAGGCCCTGGAGCGCGACATGCCGATCCTCCGCGCGATGGGATGCAACTCGGTCCGCGTCTGGGGCCGCGTGACCGACACCGCCCTCCTCG
>CAZWVM010000130.1:0-9928 GCA_964637705.1 uncultured bacterium | reverse complement strand
TCGGGAGGCGCGCGACGAGGCGCTTCGTCTCCTCGAAGTCGGCGCGCGTCTCGCCCGGCCCGCCCACGATGAAGTAGGCGATCGTCGGGATCCCGGCCTCACGGAAGTTGCGAAAGGCCTCGTGGATCCGCTCCTCCTCCAGCTGCTTCCCGTAGATCTCGTTGCGGACCCGCTCGCTCCCGGATTCCACCGCCAGGCAGGCGCTCGTGCAGCCGGCCTCCTTCATGAGGAACGCCAGCTCGCGGTCGACGGTGCGGATCGAGAGGCCGGCGAAGCAGTTGAAGCGGATGTCGAGCCGCCGATCGATCACCGCGCGGCAGATCTCCTTCGCGCGAGCCGGCTTGTGGGCGAAGTTGTCGTCGGCGAAGTAGAAGCGCCGGACACCGAAGCGACCGATCAGGTGTTCCATCTCCGCGACCACGCTCGCCGCCGATCGCTCGCGCCACTTCGTGCCGTGCGAGATGTGCATGTCGCAGAAACGGCAGCGGTAGGGACAGCTCCGGGACGAGAGGACGGGGAGGCAGGGCGGCCGCAGTTCGAAGATGTTCTTCTGCACCGCGAAGTAGCGGCCGAGGTCGAAGAGGTGCCAGGCGGGGAAGGGGAGATCGTCGAGACGTTCGTTGTAGGAGGTCTTCGGACGGCAGAGGTAGGCGCCGTCCGGACCGCGCCACGCCGCGCCGTCGACCTCCGGCAGGACGGTGCCGTGCTGTTCGCCGGCCGCGAGCCGGTCGGCGACATTCGCGAACTCCGTCTCGGCCTCCCCGAGCATGACGAAATCGACGGAGGGGCAGGTCGAGAGGCAATACTCGGCCCGGTAGGTCGCGAAGAGCCCCCCGAGCGCGACGGGCGCGCGGGGCCGGAGTTCCTTCGCGATCGCCGCGACCTCCTTCGCGAAGCGCCAGCGCGCGGCGAAGGTGCAGGAGATCCCGACGAGGTCGAAGGGGACGGCCTCGAGGCGCCGCCGGATCTCCGCGAGGTCGTCGCCGTAGCGGAAGACGCGGCCCGAGGGAGTGATGGGGCCGAGCGACGCGTCGTAGACCGTGACGGTATGGCCTCGGGACTCGAGAACGGCGCCGATGTAGGCGAGAGACATGGCCGGCGAACGCGTATCCTGCTCGGTCGAGTGGATGTACGGCGGATAGATCAAGAGCACGTTCATGTCGTCAAGCGGCCGAGCCTGGGTGCGTCGCGGGCCGAGGGTTAATCATCCACTCCGGTGCCCGTGAAGTCAAATCATCCCCGAGACGGAGTGTGCGTTCGTGGTTCGTAGGTAACGACAGGCTGATGCCGAGCGGATTCCGAGCCCTGTCCGCGACACGGAAGTCTGGCGGACAGGGCGAGGCCTCGGAATCGCGCAGGAAGCGCGATGAGAATGAGCGAGGCACAGCATGTCGTTACCTACGAAACGCGAACACACCCCCGAGACGCGGTTCACTCGTAGACGTCGAAGAAGTCGTTCCGGTGGATGAGCGTCCCGTTCCGGCGCACCTCGGCGCAGGTCGCGCATTCCTCGTCGGTGAGGGCGTAGACCTGGTTCAACTCGAAGAGGTCGCTCCGCGTGCGGGCCACGACGAAGAGCGAACGGCCGCGCCGGGCCCGGATCTCGCCGAGGAGACGCTCCCGGTTGTGGGGCATGAGCAGCTCGTCGTTCGCGGGCCAGTCGCAGCTCAGGGGATTGGTCCCGGGATAGGAGACCCAGAACTGGGGAGCGTCGGGCATCATCACGATGGAGCGGCCCGCGGATCGCTCTTCCGCCCACCGCACGGCCTCGTCGAGGCTCTTCATGTAGGTGTAGGTGAGCGCGTTCGTGCGGATGCCGTGGGCGCCGCGCAGGACCGCCCCGAGGTCATGGGTCAGTTCCGAGGCGTCCCCGTCGCGGTAGATGTGGTGCAGGCGCCCTGCGTGGAATTGAACGGCGGCGAGGACGGCCAGGGCGAGTGGGAGGACGATCGTGCGCAGGCGAGACCTCGCGGCCTCCGCCGCGAAGCCGTCCGGGCCGTCGAGGGTCCAGGCGCCGAGGACGAGGAGGACCGGGCCGGAGGCCAGGGCCGGCGTGGGCCACCCCGCCGAGAGCGAAGCGCCCCAGGCGTTGAGCGCGACGAGCGCGGCGACGCGCGCCTGCTCCGGCGACCGGCGCACGAGAACGGGCGCGGCCACGGCGAAGACCGCCAGGCTGAACCAGCCGTGCATCGAGCCGGCGTAGAAGGCGGGGAGAGTGATGATCGAGACGCAGAGCGCTCCGGCCTGGAGCAGCCAGGCGGCGCGCAGGAAGGCGGGGCGTCCGCGCGCGAGCCACGAAAGGCCCGCGATCGCGCCGCCGACCGCCAGGCCCGGCTCGACGCAGCCGCCGTAGGAACTGAGAAAGGGCAGGAAGACCGCGCCGATGAAGTCGCCCTTCTGGCGCGCCTGCGCGATCGCCTCGGGCCAGGCGCCGGCGGCCAGGATCCCGAGCGCGTAGAGCGCGGAGGGCGCGAACGCCCAGGCCCACGAGCGCGGCCGTCGCGCGTCACCGAACGCGGCGAGGATGAACGGGAGCGGAAAGAAGAAGCTCTGGCGCGTGAGCGGCGCAAGGCCGAGCAGAAACCAGGAGAGCCCGTGGAAACGCTCGGGGCCGAGGCGGCGCAGGGCGACGGCGAGAGAGATGAGGAAGAGGCCGTCGATCGTGTTCCAGGGCATCATCGGGAAGGTGTGGGCGGAGGCGGCGAAGGCGATGAAGGCCATTGATGCGCGCGCGACGGCTCCGCGGAAGGCCTCGAAGGGGCGCGCGACGACGATCGTCCAGAGCCACGCCGAGGCCGCCAACTCCAGCCAGGGGAAGAAGCGGGACCACCAGACGAGCCGATCCCCGGCCCAGAGGAGAAGATGGGCGTGGAGGATGTGCGTGCCGACCGGGCGAAGCGAGATGTAATCCCGGTGCGGCACCTGCCCCTCGAGCAACCGTCGGCTGCCCGAGAGCATGTAGCCTTCGTCCGTGGGATTGAAACCGAGGTGCGAATAGAGAAGATGGGCGGCGGCGGCAACGAGGAGCGAGAAGAGGAATCCTTCGGCCCAGGGGCGCCATCGTTCCCGCGCCGAGCCGCTATCGATCGCCGCGATTTCCATGGACGCACATCTTGGAGCAACGGCCGGAGCGTGTCCAGCGGCCCGGGGTCGGGGGTGCGTTCGCGGTTCGTGGGTCATGTAACTCATGATGATTGCGGCGCCGCTCATTCTCGACCGCCATCCATGGCGGTCTGCGAGGTCTCGGCTGGCCTCGCGATCCCTGCGAGGCCGACGCCTCGAAAACCGCTTTGCCGCAATCATCATGAGCTACCCACGATTCACGGATGCACACGGGGTCGGGGTGAATCATGAGTTGCATGACCCACGAAACTCGAACGCACTGCGGTCGGACCGCGCGGCTCACCCGCCCGGGATGAGGTCGATGACGAGCGGCGTGTGGTCCGAGAGGCGGTTCCAGGGCGGGCCGTCGAGCCGCTCCGCGCGCACGATCTCGGCGTTGCGCACGTAGACTCTGTCGAGCTTGAGGGCCGGCATCAGGCTGGGGTAGGTGCGCGCGTGGTCGCCGCTTGTCTCCCGGAACGCCTCGACGAGCCCCAGTTCCCCGGTGAGCGCGTCCGAGGCCGTCTGCCGCCAGTCGTTGAAGTCTCCGGCCACGACGAGCGGGTCGCGCTGCCGCACCGCCCGGCGTATTCGTTCCGCGAGGCGTTCCCTCTGGGACCGGCGCCAGCGCTCCAGCAGGCCGAAGTGGAGGCAGAGGGCGTGGAGTGGCCGGCGCCGGCGCGGAAGGTCCACGACCGCGTGAAGGATGCTCCGCTTCTCCACGCGGTGGCAGGAGACGTCGATGTTCTCCCACTCCCGGACGGGAAACCGCGAAAGGATCGCGTTGCCGTGGTGCGTGAGCCGCCGGACGACGTTGCGCCCGTAGACCACGTGATGCCACAGACCCTCGGCGATGAAGGCGTGCTGGGCTCGCGCGTCCGACTCGGCATCCCCGCCGAAGAACCGCCGTTCGAAGCCGCGAACCTCCTGCAGGAGAAGGATGTCGGGTTCGTGCCGTCTTAGGGCGTCGCGAATCTCCGCGAGAACGTCGCGACGTGCGAGGTTGCGGCCCTTGTGGAGGTTGTAACTGAGGATGCGGACGATCCGGCCGCTTCCGGTCACATCCAGTACCTCAGGCGCAGGAAGATCCGGCCCAGGATTTTCTGGTGCCAGGGGCGCCTCTTCATCATCGCCGCGGTCACCTCCTCCGACTGCGTGAGGTCGGATTCCAGCCGCTCCAGGATCGAGTTCCTCGCCGCCTCCGTCGTCAGCACCGCGTCGACCTCCAGGTCGTGCATCAGGCTCCGGAAGTTCAGGTTGGAGGAACCGACGACGACCCAGTCGTCGACGACGAGGATCTTGGCGTGCAGGACGGACGGGAGATACTCGAAGACCCGCGCGCCGAAGCCGATCAGGCGCTCCGCGCAGGCCGGGATCACCCAAGGCATGAAAAAGATGTCGGAGTGGCGGGGCAGGATGAGGCGGACGTCGACGCCGCGGCGCGAGGCCTGGCGCAGGGCATTGGCGAGCGTCCGTGTCGGCACGAAGTAGGGATTCTCGATCCAGATGCGGCGCCGCGCGGCGCGGATGCGCCGCAGCAGGTCGCGATACGAGCGGCGCCGGATCGAGAGGGGGGAATTGAGCCTGACGAGCGAGGAGGAGCGGAAGACCTCCATGCGGCGCGCGTGGCCAGGGCGGTCCGTCACGCGCGTGAAGGGATCGAGCACGCGGTCCCAGGCGAAACAGAAGGCTTCGCGCAAGGCCTCCGTCTCGGCGCCGCGCACGCGGACCCCGCATTCGTGCCAGGCCTCGTCGCCGCGGACGGAACGCAGGGAGCGGTCGGAGACATTGAGGCTCCCGAGCCAGGCCTCCTGCCCGTCGACGATGCAGACCTTGCGGTGGTTGCGGCGGTTCACGAGGTTGTAGAGCCCGCGCAGCCACCGCCGTCCTCCCGAAGAGGGGCCGGGGGTGAGGGCGAGGATGGAGAAGGGGCGCGGGTGGAAGACGCGCGCCTCGCCGCCGGCCGACTCGACGAGCGGACGGAAGGCCTCCATCCAGCCCGGCGAGCCGATGTCGTCGATGAGGACGCGGACGGCGACGCCTCGCCGCGCGGCGGCGGCCAGCGCCGTCGCCACGCGCCGCCCCGTGGCGTCGTCCTCGAAGATGTACGTCTCGAATTCGATCGTCGACCGTGCGCGCTCCAGCCCGCGGAGGATCGATCCGAAGAAGGTGTCCCCCTCGTGGAAGACCTCCTCCTCCTCCCAGACCTCACCCGGCCCTCGCTGATTCCGCTCGCTCGACGTCATGGTCGGATTATACCTCCGCGCCCGCGCGATGGCAGGCTCATTGCGCCTTGTCACGATCCGCTCCCTCTCCCATAATGCGGCCATGAACCCGCCGATTCGCTACCATCTCGCCGAGGACACCATCGACGAGGGGGACATCGCCTCGCTTATCGATTGGCTGAAGACGAATCCCCGCCTCACAAAGGGGAGGATGACCCTCGAGTTCGAGGCATGCTGGGGCGCGTGGCTGGGCCGGCGCCACTCGGTCTCGAACAACTCCGGCTCCTCCGCCAATCTCCTGATGTACGCCGCGCTCCTGGAGTCGGGTCGCCTCAGGAACCGCAAGGTCGTCGTGCCCTCGGTCGGCTGGGTCACGACGATCGCCCCGGCGATGCAACTGGGGTTCGAACCGATCCTGTGCGAGGCGGACCCGGAAACCTTCGCCCTCGATCCCGGGCACCTCGAGGATCTCCTCCGGCGCCACGACCCGGCCACGGTCGTTCTCGTCCAGGTTCTCGGCGTCCCGGGGCGGATGGACGAGATCATGGCCCTGAAGGAGCGCCACGGCTTCCTCCTCCTGGAAGACGCCTGCGCGGCCACGGGCGCGCGCTACCGGGGCCGGAAGGTCGGCACCTTCGGGGACCTCGCGAGCTTCTCCTTCTACTTCGGTCACCAGATTTCGACCATCGAGGGCGGCATGGTCTCCACCGACGACAAGGAGCTCTTCGATCTCCTCCTGATGCTCCGCAGCCACGGCTGGAGCAAGGACCTCGACCGCGAGACGCACGAGCGCCTTGTCCGCGAGCACGGCATCGACGACTTCCATTCCCCCTTCGTCTTCTACCTGCCCGGGTACAACCTCCGCTCCACCGACCTCAACGCCTTCATCGGCATCGGCCAGGTGAAGAAGCTCGACCGGATCATGGAGAGGAGGGAGGAGAACCACGCGCGCTACCTCGCGCACCTGAAGCCGTTCCTCAGGTTCCAGGTTCCGCCGGAGGGGAGCCGGATCTGCTCGATCCACTGCGGGGCGGTGGCGGCGAACGTCCAGGAGCGCCGGCGGATCGTCTCGGCGCTGGTCGAGAACGGCATCGAGACGAGGATCTTCTCGGCCGGCAACCTCGGGCTCCATCCCTTCTGGACCCGGCGATACGGGCGCGCGAGCTTCCCCACCGCCGACCTCATTCACCACTGCGGCTTCTTCCTCCCCAACCACCCGTCCCTCACCACCGCCGATGTCGACTTCATCTGCGGCGTGGTGAAGGAGGCGATCGGGCAGGGGGCCGCACCCGGGCGCTGACAGCCGCATCCTCCTGCGCTAAGATGCGGGCATGACAACGTCGAAGCTCCACGTGCTCGTCACCGGCGGCGCCGGATACCTCGGTTCCATCCTCGTCCGCCGCCTGCTCGAGTCCGGTCACCGCGTCACCGTCCTCGACAGCTTCCTCTTCCGCCAGTCGAGCCTGCTCGATTGCTGCGTCTTCGAGGATTTCCGCGTCGTGCGCGGGGACTGCCGCGAGGAGTCGACCGTGGCGGCTCTCGTGAAGGACGCCGACGTCGTCGTTCCGCTCGCGGCGCTCGTCGGAGCGCCCCTCTGCGACCGCGACCGCACCGCCGCCGTCACCGTCAACCGCGACGCCGTGCGCCTCCTCTGCCGCATTCTCTCGCGCGAGCAGCGCATCCTCATGCCCGTGACCAACAGCGGCTACGGGATCGGGGAGAAGGACCGGTTCTGCACCGAGGATTCGCCCCTGAAGCCGATCAGCCTCTACGGCACGACGAAGGTCGAGGCCGAGACGGCGGTCCTGGAGCGCGGCAACGCGATCACCTTCCGGCTCGCCACCGTCTTCGGCGTCTCGCCGCGGATGAGGCTCGATCTGCTGGTCAACGACTTCACCTGGCGCGCCGCGCACGACCGCGCCGTCGTCGTCTTCGAGGGGCACTTCAAGCGGAACTTCATCCACATCGAGGACGTCGCGCGCGTCTTTCTCCACGGCCTTGCGCGTTTCGAGGACCTGAAGGACCGGCCCTACAACGTGGGACTGGAGGACGCCAACCTCTCCAAGATCGAGCTCTGCGAGGAGATCCGCCGGGAGGTCCCGGGGTTCGTCTGGTGGGAGGCACCGGTGGGCGAGGACGTCGACAAGCGCGACTACATCGTCTCCAACGCCCGCATCCTCGCGACGGGCTGGAAGCCGGAGTGGCCGCTGCGGCGCGGCATCCGGCAGCTCCTCGGCTCCTTCTCCATCCTCCGCGGCGGCCACCACGGCAACGTCTGAATGACCGCCGGCATCGGCGCCATGGACGCCGTCATCCTTTGCGGCGGGCGCGGCACGCGCCTTCGTCCCGTCATGGGCGAACGCCAGAAGGTTCTGGCCGAGGTCCGGGAGCGGCCGTTCCTCATGATCCTCGTCGATTACCTCGCCGCCCAGGGGTTCCGCCGCTTCGTCCTCGCCACGGGGCACGACGCGGAATCCGTCGAGGAACTCTTCGCCGGTCACGCCCCGGCGGGAACCGAGGTCGTCTTCTCGCGCGAGCCGGGCCCCCTCGGGACCGCCGGCGCGATACGCCACGCGGCGTCCCGGATCGTCTCCGACACCTTCTTCGTTCACAACGGGGACTCCCTCTGTCCCTGTGACCACGCGGCGTTGGCCGCGCGACACCGCGCCTCGGGCGCCCTCGCGACGATCGCCCTGGTCGAGGCCGAGTCGTCCTTCGACGGCGGCTTCGTCAACCTCGACGAGCGCGGGCGCGTGCTCGGCTTCAGCGAGAAGCTGCCCCGCGGTTCGCATCTCTACATGAACGCCGGCACGTACGTCTTTCAACGCGCGCTCCTCGACCGGATCCCCCCGGACCGCGCCGTCTCGCTCGAGCGCGAGGTCTTCACCGCGCTCTCGCCGGACGAGCTGCACGGCTTTCCCACCGGCGGGTGGTTCCACGACATCGGGACGCCGGATCGCCTCGAGGAGTTCCGCGTGAACTCCGGCGCGTGGCTGAAGGCGGTCCGGCCGTGACGGAAGCCGGCGGCGCCGCTCCGCCGGGCGAGACGGCCCGCCGCTTCGTCTTCCTCGACCGCGACGGGGTCGTCAACGTCTACCGCCGCGGTCGCTACGTCTCGAACCCGGAGGACCTCGAATACCCGCCGGGCGGGCTCGAGGCGATCCGCCGGCTGAACGAGAACGGGTTCGAGGTCATCGTCGTCTCGAACCAGGCGGGCGTGGGGAAGGGCCTGATGCCGGCGGAGAACCTCGAGCGGATCACCCGCAAGCTTCTCGACGACGTCGCGACCGCCGGCGGCCGCCTGCTCGACGTTCTCTATTGCGTGCACGCGCCCTCCGACGACTGCGATTGCCGCAAGCCGAAACCGGGGCTTCTCCTCGAGGCGGCCCGGCGGCACGGCGTGGACCTGCCGCGCACCTTCTTCGTCGGCGACAACCGCTCCGACGTCGAGGCCGCGGCCGCGGCCGGGTGCCGCTCCATCTTCGTCCTCGCCGGGGCCTCCTCGGGCGAGGACCGATCGTCCTGGCCCGTGCAGCCGGAGTTCGTCGTCCCGGATCTCCCGGCGGCCGCGGACCGCGTGATCGCGGGGCCGTGAAGCTCCTCGGCCTCTATCGCTCCGGCGACACGGCGGGATACGCGTCCGCGTGCGACGATATGCGGTCGCTCCTCCTCGACCTGCCCGCGCCCGTCCTCGTCGCCCACCACGGCGACTGCGACGGGATCACCGGGGGCGCACTCCTCGCCCACCTACTGCGCGCGCGCGGCCGCGAGGTCCGCTTCGCCTCCTCGGCGGAGTTCCGCGACCCGGACCTGGCGATGTACGAGGCGGCGTGCGTCGGGTGCGAGTCGGCGGTCTTCGTGGAGGCCCAGGGCATGACGCCCGGCTACGCGCGCCTCGACGGCTTCTTCGTCAACATCGACCATCATCCCCATCCGCCCGACACCCCGATCCGGCGGATGCTGAACCCGCGCCGTTTCGGGATCGAGCCGAACCCGGCGATCGGGCTCGTCATGTACGAGCTGCTCGCCGATCTCCTGCCGCCCCGCGCCGCATGGCTCGCCGCGCTCGCGAGCGTCATGGATTACTGTCCCGGCGCCGCGGAGGAACTGATCGCCGCGCACGCGCGCGAACTGGAGCGGATGGAGGACCTGCGCGACACGTTCCTCGCGTGCCAGTACGTCGCGCCGATGACGACGCGGCTCGCGGATCTCTGCGCGTCCCTGCCCTCGCCCGACGCCTTCATCGCCTCCGAGCCCTTCGCGGTGCGGCGGGAGCGCTACCGCGGGCTCCTGGCGGAAGCCGTGGATCGCGCGCGCGTCGGCGCGCGCATGGTCACGGCCGAGGCCGCGCCCGGCGAGATCCGCGTCTCCTCGCCGCTCGCCAACCGCTTACAGGACCTTCATCCGACGAAATGTGTTGTCGTCGTGGAGGATTCCGAGAATACTTCGAGGCTGTCCGTCAGGTGCCGGACGGGAGCGGTGCGGGTGGGGGAGATGCTGGCCCGGATCGCCTCCGAACTCGGAGCGGGCGACGGGACCGGCCACGAGAAGGCCGGATCCGCGCGCATCCCCCGCGCTCTCAAGGAGCGATTCCTGCGGAA
>CAZWVM010000129.1:0-10049 GCA_964637705.1 uncultured bacterium | reverse complement strand
CGCACCTTCTGGTAGCCCGGCTTGATGACGTTGTAGATGAGCGCGAGCCTCTTCTTGTAGGGCAGGAACGAGGACTTCATCGCGTTGATCGCGAGCTTCTCGAGGTCGTCGAGCGTGAAGTTCCACTGCCGGACGATCGTCGAGAGTTCCTTGGTCATCGTCGTGTCGGACATGAGGCGGTTGTCGGTGTTGACGGTCACGCGGAACTTGTAGCGCCAGTAGAGCGGCAGGGGATGCTCCTCGATCGAGGGCGCCGCGCCGGTCTGCACGTTCGAAAGCAGGCAGATCTCAAGGGGGATCCGCTTATCGAGGATGTACTGGGCGAGAGGTCCCATCGAGAGGATCTTGCCCGGCGCCTCCATGGCGATGTCCTCGATGAGGTGCGTGGCGTGGCCGATGCGGTGCGCGCCGCACCACTGGATCGCCTGCCAGATCGACTTGATCCCGAAGGCCTCGCCCGCGTGGATCGTGATGTTGCCGTTCTCCCTCTGCATGTAGTGGAAGGCGTCCACGTGCTTCTTGGGCGGGTGACCCGATTCCTCGCCTGCGAGGTCGAATCCCACCACGCCCTTGTTTCGGTAGCTGACCGCCAGTTCGGCCATCTCCATTGAGACGGCCGGATCCATGTTGCGCATGGCGCAGATGATGATGCCCCACTGGATGCCGGTCTCCTTCTCGGCGCGGGCCATGCCGGAGCAGACGGCGTTCATGACGTCCTCGAGGGAGAGACCCTTCTGGGTGTGGAAGCCGGGATGGAAGCGGATCTCGGCGTAGCAGATCTTCTCGGCGTGGGCGTCGATGAGAGACTCGTAGGCGACGCGCTCGAGCGCGGCCTTGGTCTGCATGACGGCGATGGTGGTGCCGAAGCCCTCGAGGTAGAGGGGGAGGCTGCCGCGGTTGGCGCCGCGGTGGAACCACTCGGCCAGTCGCTCAGGCGTGCCCTCGGGCAAATCCGCCCCGGCCTCCTCGGCCAGTTCGATGATCGTCGCGGGCCGCAGGCCCCCGTCGAGATGCTCGTGGAGAAGGACTTTCGGGACGGAACGGATGACATCCTCGGTGAGTGGTTTCATGTGACTAGCATGGCACGGATGCGGGGAATTCGTCAATGCCGCCAGCCTCCCCGTCTATAAGGACCATCACGCCCGCCCCCCGTGCTGGCTTTACGCTTGCGACAGCTTCGTCGCATCGGAAGAGGATTCGCTTTTTTCACCCCGAAATCCCGGGAACCTTTTCCGCCCCGCTCCGTCTAATCCCGCGAAAGAGAGGAGTGGCGCCTCGGCGCCTTTCCCCTTCGCGCGGCCTCCCGGGCTTTGACTTGCCCGGCCGGGGCCATACAATTCCATCGGTCCCTGGGGACCGGGAGGCGCCATGATGAAACGTGTCCGATTCTTCACCGTCCTGGGAGCGGTCGCCCTGCTCCTCTGGCTCAACGAGGCCGCCCCGGCCCGGATCAAGCTCGTGGCTCTCCCCGACCGCGCCGCCATCACCCTCTCCGTCGAACACCCGCAGGAGAACCTTGTGCAGGAGGAGCGCGTTCTCACCCTTCAACAGGGCGTCAACCAGGTGGACTTCAACTGGCAGGGCGTCTCGATCGACGCCTCCGCCATCCTCCTCGAACCCCTCGAGCACCCCGGCGAGGTCAGGCTCATCGCCGTGAAGTACCCGCCCGGCGAGAACGCCCTCGTCTGGGACGTCTATGCACCCCGCGCCATGACCGAGCGGGTCCGCGTGACGTATTTCCTGAACGGGATCGAGAGGGAAGTCTCCTACCGCGCCGTCGCGGACACCGCGGAGCGGAACCTCGCCCTGAAACAGTATCTGCGCCTCAAGAACGGCTCCGGCGAGCGCCTGGAGAACGTCCTCGTCCACACCGGCTTCTGCCCGCCCTACCGCACCGACCTCGACGCGGGCGAGATGAGGCAGACGCTCGTTTACTCGGGCGGCATGCCCTTCACCCGCGAGTTCCTCTGGAACGCGGCGGTCATGCCGCACGACCCGAGCCGCGAGGCGCGCACCGTCGGCATCCCGATCCGCTACGTCGTCCCCAACGACGCCGCGCACGGCCTCGGGAACTTCGGCCTGCGCTACGGCAAGGCGCGGCTTTTCCAGGAGGACCGGAGCGGCTCCTCGGCCTTCCTCGGCGAGGACTGGGCGGCCTACACGCCCGTCTCCAAGGACCTGAAGCTCTCCGTCGGCGAGAGCCGGGACATCAAGGTGACGAGGAAACTCGTGAACGAGGAACGGACGCGGGAGCGCCGGAACCAGGACAACCAGGTCGTCCTCTACGACAAGCGCTCCAGCTTCTCCTTCACCGTCGAGAATTTCAGGACCTCCGACGCCGTCGTGACCCTGGAGGACCACTTCGACCAGACATGGGAGGTGGTATCCTCCTCGATCCCGTGGAACCGCGAGGACGCGCGCACGCTCAAGTGCGACGTGCCCGTGGCCGCAGGCGACTCCGTGGTCGTGACGCTCGTCATCGAACAACGTAACCTCTCCAACAGGGTGACGCTCCGATGAAAACATTCCGCTATCTCTCGCTTCTCGGGCTCGCCGGACTCCTCCTTTCCGTCACCGCCGCCGACGCGCGCGTGGGCCTGGTTACCGTCCCGCGCCGCGACGCCGTGCAGTTGACGGTCTACAACTCCGCGGACCTCACGCTCGTCCGCGAGCGCCGCGCGCTGACGCTGGCCCGCGGCAAGAACCGGCTCGAGTTCTCCTGGGCCAACACGCTGATCGACCCGACCTCGGTGCAGTTCGAGGCCAGGACCCACGCCGACAAGGTCGAGGTCGTGGACATCTCCTTCCCGGCCGGGGCGCCCAACGCCCTCGTCTGGAGCGTGGAGTCCGAGGTCTCGGGCGAGGTCGTCGTGGAGATCTCCTACTTCACCTCCGGGCTCACCTGGGCGGCGGACTACGAGGCGCTCGCGGACGCGCAGGGGAGGAACCTGACGCTCAACTCCTTCGTGAAGGTCACGAACAACTCGGGTGAGGACTACGAGGGCGCGCAGGTGCGACTCGTCGTCGGCACCATCCACCTCGTCGAGACCATCTCCGACCTCGCCACGCGCGGCAACCGACCGCTCCCGGCGCCCGTGTTGCGCGAAGCGCGTCGCACGATGGCCCGGCCGAGCGCGCCGATGTCCATGGCGTCGGGCTACGCGATGGACGGCATGTTCGAGGAAGCTGATGCGCCGCCCGAGATCGTCCGCGAGGGGCTCTCCGAGTACTTCATCTACACCGTCAGCGGCCAGCACCCGGTTCCGACCACGTGGTCGGTCCGATGGCCGAATTTCTCCCAGTCGGGGATCGAGATCGAGAACTTCTACCGCTTCGAGCAGGGGCGCTACAACGAACCACGGCGCTTCTTCAAGCTGCGCAACGACGAGGGCCACAAGCTCGGCAAGGAACCCCTGCCCGACGGCCGAATCGTCGTCTACCAGTCCCGGCCCGACGGCACCCGCTTCTTCCTCGGGCGCTCCACGTCCAAATACATCCCCATCGGCGAGGAATGGGAGATCGACCTCGGGTCCGATCCCGACGTCCTCGTCAAGCCGGTCATGATGAACACCGTGGTCGAGAACGTCGAGTTCAACACGCACGGTGATCCGTCGGGTTGGGACGTCCGCGAGAACTGGAAGATCGAGGTCCTGAATTCACGGCAGGGTCCGATCCGGATCGAGATCGACCGCAACTTCGTCGGCGACTTCACGCTCTCGGCGAACGCCGAGCGCGAGAAATACGACTTCGACACCGTGCGCTTCCGACGTTCGCTCGCGCCGCGATCCACCGAGACGATCCTCTACGAGGTCACGACCCGCAAGGGAACGCGGGCTCGACGCTAGGCAGGGCGAAACGGAATGAGCGGGCAGGGGAGGGATCTGCGTCTTCCCCTGCTCGCGGCCGTCCTCGTCCTCGCCGCCGGGATCTACGCCTGGCGGAATCGCCCCGTGCCGCCCGCGCCGCCGGATCCGCCGGCCTTGATTCTCGAGCAGGCGAGGACACTGCATGCGGCCGTCGTGCGGGCGGACGGCACGACCGACACGGTTCTCCTGGCCCGCGCCCTGGAGCGCTACCGGGCCGCGCTGACCTCGGCTGAACCTGATCTCTCGCGGGAGGCGCACTACGGCGCGGGGCAGTTGTTGATCCTCTCCGGCGACACCAACGCGGCGATCGCGGAGTGGACGAATATCCCGGCCCTGAACGGGGGCGATTTCGAGGCTCTCAGGGCCTATAAGAGCCTCTCGGAGGCCTGCCGCGCCGAGCGTCGACTCCCGGAGGCGCGCGCGTGGGACATGCGGATCGTCGAGGTCTTCGGCGATTCCGACCTGCCCCAGGCGATGTCCGTGATCGTCGAGGCGGCGCGGAAGCGGACGTCCGGGAGATAGGGGAGAGCATGCCGGTTCCCAGCCTTCATATCTTCGTCTGCACGAACGAGAGGGACGGAAAACCGTCCTGCCGGGGCACCGCGCTCGTCGAATCCTTCAAGGCGGCGCTCGACCGCGCCGGCGCCGACCGCGGGACGATCCGCGTCAATCGCGCCGGATGCCTGGGACAGTGCGCGCAGGGACCGACCGTCGTCATCTACCCGGTGGGAACGTGGTACGGGCACGTGACCGAAACGGACGTCGAGGAGATCGTTCGCGAGCATATCGTGAACGGGCGCACGGTCGAACGGCTCCTCCTGCCGCGATGAAGATCGTCCTCGAGGCCTTTGCGTCCGCGCGCGAGCGGCTCGGTTTCAGTTCAAGTGATTTCGAGGTTCGCGAGGGGAGTCTCGCCTCCGATGTGATCCGGGAATTGAGTGTCCTTCATCCCGAGGCCGCGCTCGTCCTCGAGTCCAGTCGCCTGGCCGTGAACGACGGTTACGTCACACCCGAAACTCCCCTGTCCGCCGGCGACGTTCTCTCGATCCTTCCGCCCGTCTCGGGCGGGCTTCCGTCGGCCGTGGTCGGTCCCGACCCGGTGGACGCCACCGAGGCCGCCAAAGCGGTCGCATCAGAGGCGGCCGGGGCGATCGTTACGTTCCTGGGCACCGTCCGCTGCGCCAACGCAGGGCAATGCGTCGCCGCCATCGAATACGAGGCGAAATCCGGGATGGCGGTGACCGAGCTCGAGCGCCTGATCGCCGAGGCCCGCCAGCGCTTCGCCGTCGACCGGATCTTCATTCGCCACAGGACCGGGCTCCTCAAGGTCGGTGAAATCTCGGTTGCCATCGCGGTCTCGGCCGCGCATCGCCTGCCCGCCTACGAAGCGAACGCGTGGCTGCTGGAAGAACTGAAGCGGAGCGTTCCGATCTGGAAGCACGAGGTCAGGATCGTCAACGGGCGGGAGGAGCGGGTCTGGCTCGGAGAGGGCGGGGGCTGACGAAAACCCCCTGTCGGTCCTCCCCTGTGTTTAACTTTACATAATGTATCTTATAGGTAGTTTGGTTGACCGGGACGGGAGTCGCCATTCCACGCTTTTTCTGTGCAAAACCCCCAATTATGTAAAGACAAGGCCTTGACTTTCCCGTAGGCTCTCCTGCTTCGTTTAAACGAAGAATGAAAGTCGTCGCCGTCATCAGCTTCCTCGTCCTCGCCCTCTTCCTGGGCGCCTATTATCTCGCCACGGCCCCGAACTCTCTCAACCGCGTCGAGGTTGTCGTCCAGACCGGCACGGATTCCGCCGCGCCCGCCGCTCCGGCGCTCGCCGGCGGAGTCGGCACGGCGCTCGCCTTCACGTCCCGCGAGGGCCGCGGTGTCCGCGTCCGGTTGCCCAGCGGCGAGGATTGGGAAGCCTACGGAGGCAAGCTCGCGGAACGATTCCTGGCATGGGCCCCGGGCGGGCGATACCTGGCGTTCCGCATCGAGAAGGACGAACCGGAGATTCCGCGGCGATTCGCTCTCATGGTCGCCGACCTGGAGAAGCGCACAACCGAGCGGATCACGGATTACATGCCCGGGCTCGGCCGCCCCGGCTGGCGTTCCCTCGGATCCGAACTGGAAGTTTTCGTCGCGTGGGAGGGGAGTCTCATCAGGAGAAAGTTTCCGCTCGCGACTCCCCTGCCCCCATCCGGCAAGATCCTCTTCGAGCGCGACGGCGACGTCTGGCTGGAAGATGGTGAAGGCGAACCGAGACAGCTGACGAGGGGCGGCGGGTATGCTCCCCTTCTTTCTCCTGACGAAACGCGTTTTCTCTACGAATGGGCCGACGGGATCCACGTCGCGAATCTCGACGATCCCGTCCCGGTCGATAGGCGTCCTCTCGCCGGCGGCGTCTCCCCCGTCTGGTCGCCCGACGGGACGCGCATCGCCTATTGCCGGCACACCGACCGCGGTCACGACGACTCGCGCGAGGGAGACATCTACATCCTCGATCTCACCTCTCCGGGCGCGACGCCTCGTCGCGCGACGGAAACCCCGGCCGAGATCGAGGCGGAACTGAACTGGCCGGAAGCGAACGTGATCTATTACAGCGTGCTCAACGACGGCACGATCAGGAAGGCGGAGATTCGATGATCTTTGGGCTGGGAAGACCTGGGAACAGGTGCGTGGCTCTTCTGGGACTGGCTCTCCTTCTCGCCGCGGGCGCAACGGAGGCCGCCCCGCTGACCGGCATCAAGATCGCGCTCGACCCCGGTCATGGCGGCGTCGCCGGCCAGACTTACAACGGATCCCCGGGCGACCCGGGCGCCGTCGGTCCCACGGGTCTTCGGGAGGCCGATTGCGTCCTGGCGATCTCTCAGAGGGTGAAGACGCTCCTGGAGGCCCAGGGGGCGACCGTCTACATGACGCGCGCGAGCAACGTCTTCGTCTCTCTCTCGGGTCGCACCAACCTCGCCAATTCTCTCGCCGTCGACCGCCTCGTCTCCGTCCACCAGAACGCCTCCTCGTCGACCTCGGCGAATTACACCGGTTCGCACGTCTACACTTCGGCCTCCCAGAACTCCATCAACATGGCCTCCAAGACGGTCGACGAACTGGACGCCTACCACAAGATCGGAGTCGTCTCGACCAACTGCGCCGTGCGCGGCGTTCACAAGGACAATTTCCACATGGTGCGGGAGTCGAACATGCCCGCCCAGCTGATCGAGAACACCTTCATCTCGAACCCGGCCGAGGAGACGCGCCTGAAGAACACGGCGCACCTGAACGCGGCCGCCGACGCGATCTACCGGGGCATCATGGCGCACCTCGGCAAGACGGCTCCCGCCGACGCCGAACCGCCCACGATTTCGCACTCCGCGGTGACCCAGGCCCAGGAGGCAGCCGCGATCCAGGTCGCGGCGACGGTGACGGACGCCTCCGGGGTCAAGTCCGTGTCCCTCTCTTATCGCAAGCGCGGGACGACGATCTGGACGACCGTCGCGATGGCGAAGGGCGCGGGCGAGATCTACACGGCCACGATCCCCGCCGCCACGGTCACGCCCGCCGGCGTCGAATACTACGTCGAGGCGGCCGACAATTCGGGCGTGGCCAACCAGGGCCGTCTCCCCTCCGTCTCTCCCCTCACGCCTTTCGTCGTCGACGTGGCGGCGCTTCCAAGGACCGGCTCGCTGGTCGGCATCCTGACGGACCTCTTGACGGGAGCGAAGCTGATCGGTGCCGAGGCCGTGCTCTCGCCGGGCGGCGCGAAGGTCTTCACCTCCGCGACCGGCCTCTACCGCTTCGACAACCTCTCGCCCGGCCAGTACACCGTGACCGCCGCGAAGAGCGGTTACAGCGCGAACGCGAGCGCGAAGACGGTGGAGGCGGGGGCGACGTGGTGGAACTCCTTCGCCCTCTCTCCCCTGCCCGCGGGACCGCAGGCCGGTGACATCGTGATCAACGAGCTGATGTGGGACGGCACGGAATACATCGAGCTGCACAACCGCAGTTCGCGAGACGTCTCGATCGCCGACTGGCGGATCACGGCCGGCACGGGTGCGACGACCGACAGGGTGCAGGTGGTGATCAACAGCCCGGCGATCATCAAGGCGGGCGGGTATTACATCGCCGCGGACGCCGGGGCGCTCACCGGCATCACGGTGGACGAGATCGATGCGCAGACCTGGACGCAGACGGCGCAGGTGGTGACGCTCTGGGCCGGCAGTCCCACGGCCTCCGGGACGGTCGTCATGGATCGGATCGGCCAGAATGGCGGCGCCTGGTTCGCGGGCATCAACAACGCGAAGGGCGTGGCGATGGAGCGGAAGAGGCCGGAACTGCCGGGCGGCGTGGCCGCCTCGTGGCAGAGCTCGAACGCCGCCGTCGGCGGCCGGGACGGCACGGCCGGCGCGGGCAATTCCTCGGGGCGCGTGGTGACGAGCGCCGTGCGCGCCGCGGGCGGCCTCGCCCTGGCGGCGCTTCTCCCCTCGGCCGCCCTTCCGCAGGCCCTCGGCGCCTCGCTCGTCCCCCTGATCGTCGCGGCCGGGACTTACGACGGGACGGAGCGGTACGTCGTCATCGACGGCCCGACCACGGTCTCGCCCGGCTCGGTCCACACCTACACCGCCACGGCGATGGAAGGCGACCGCGTGCTCGCGACCCAGCGCTTCAACGTCGAGTTCGGCAACGACTCGACCGTGACGGTGACGCGCGCCGTGACCGTGACCGACAGCTCGCGGGTCCGGGTGACCCTTTCCGGCTCGCTCGTCGTGAACGTCGAGCGCCAGTCCGGAACGATTTCCGTCTCGATGAACGACGTGGACGAAGATCCCAATTCCGACATCGAATCGAAGCTCGCGACGCTCATCCGCTCGGCTACCTCCTCGGTGAAGGTCGTCGTCTACGCGCTCGACGCCCCGCAGGTCGTTGACGCGCTGGTGGCCGCGGCGGAGAACCTCGGGTCCGAGAACGTGACGGTGATCCTGGAGGGCGCGAACCTGAAGGCCGGGTCGAACGCGGCCGCGGCCGCCGACCGCCTCAAGGCGGCCGGCATCACCGTGATCCGCGACGACCAGTACAATCGCGACGAAGAGGCGCTGATGCACGAAAAGTTCGTGATCCTCGATGACCGCACCGTCTGGGTCGGATCCGCGAACATGACGGTGAAGGACGCCTACCAGAACGCCAACAACGTCCTCGTGCTGAGATCCCCCGAGCTCGCCGCCGCCTTCAACCAGGAATTCCAGCGCATGGTGAACGGGCAGTTCGGAACGGGCAAGGGAACCCTGCTGACCGCGCACACGAAGATTTCCCTGCCGTCCGATCTCGTGGACATCAACCGCGCCCGCGCCTCCACTCTCGCCAGGCTTCCCGGCGTCTCCGAGGAACTGGCGCAGAAGATCGTGGACGAGCGGAAGAGGAACGGGAACTTCAGCGTGATCGAGGATCTGCTGAACGTGCCCGGCATGGACGCCGCGATCTTCAGCGCGATCCGCAACCGCATCGCGGTGGACGCGGTCGCGGGCGCAGTGGACGTGGAGGTGCTCTTCTCCCCGAACGCCGCCCTGCGCACCCGGGTCGTCGAGGCGATCGACGCGGCGCAGACGGAGATCGCCTTCGCGATCTACACCTTCACGGATCCTGACGTCGCCGCCGCGCTCGAACGCGCGAAGGCCCGCGGCGTCCGCGTGCGCGGAGTCGCCGACGCGTGGCAGGCTCTCTCCGAACTCTCCGCCGTCAACGGCCTCCGTGAGAACGGGCTCGACGTGAAGAAGGACGGCGACAACGGGCTCATGCACAACAAGTTCCTGGTCGTCGATCCCGGCTCTTCGAACGCGACCGTCATCACGGGCTCGACGAACTGGACCCGGTCGGCGGCCTCGCGCAACGACGAGGTGATGATGGTTCTGACCTCGCCGAAAGTCGCCGCGGAATACATGCAGACCTTCGAAGGATACTACGCGATCGGGCGCTGACCCCGGGGTCGATCACCGGATCCCCGTTATCCACAGAGGGGCGTCTCCCTGCGCGGAGCGCGTTTGACACGCGCCGCCGGGAGTATATCGTCGCATCGAAACGAACGCCGTAAGGGAGAGACCATGAGCGGAGTCATCAAGCTGGGCATCGCGGGCCGGATGCGGACCGGGAAGACCACGGTCGCGAAGTATCTCGTCGAGAAGTACAACTTCCACGTGACGGGCT
>CAZWVM010000128.1:0-10098 GCA_964637705.1 uncultured bacterium | reverse complement strand
GGTGCTGACGCTCGACCTGGATCCCGCACTCCTGCATCGCCTTCACCATGAGATCGCGCAGGTCCTGCTGCGAATCCGTCGGGGGCGCCGGGAAGTAGCCTTCCTTGTAGCGCGGCTTGTAACCCAGGTTCGGGCCCTCCTGGCGGCCCGTGTTCCACTGGCCCTCGATCGAGTCGATGTGGTAGAAGCCCTCGTGCTCGTTCTGGCCGTAACGGATGTCGTCGAAGATGAAGAACTCCGCCTCGGGCCCCATGTAGCAGGTGTCGCCCACGCCGGAGGAGATCAGGTACTGCTCGGCTTTCTGGGCGATCGAGCGCGGATCGCGCTCGTAGCGCTCCTTCGTCTGCGGAATGACGATGTTGCAGATGAGCGAGAGAGTCGGCCAGGCGATGAAGGGATCGACGAAGGCCGTCGAGGGATCCGGCATCACGAGCATGTCGCTCTCGTTGATCTTCCGCCACCCGCGGATGGACGAGCCGTCGAAGCCCAGGCCGTCCTCGAAGAGATCCTCGGAGTACTCCGAGACGGGAATGGAGAAGTGCTGCCAGAGACCCGGGAAGTCCTGGAACTTGAAGTCGATCGACTGTATGCCCTTTTCCTTGATGAACTTGGTGATGTCCTGCGGTGTCATCTGACCCTCCTGATTTAAGTCTCGGATCCCCTCGACGGGGTCCTTGCCTCGGCGACTTCTTCGCCGCCGGCCGCTCTCTTATGAGCAATCACCGTGCCACTCTGTGTATCAAGAAGTTGCGCGTTATTGACCCGTGGACATGATTCTAATTTGACCAGTCGAGGTCAATAATGATCATTCATTCCTGAGCGGCCACGGTGGGCCAGAGTCCCGCCCTATCGAGAGCGCCGACCGTCCAGGGGCCCGCCAGGCCGTCCTCGGGAAGCTTCTCGCGCCTCTGGAAGACCCTCACCGCCTCCTCGGTCGTCGGACCGTAAACCCCGTTCACCACCCCCCGGAAGGTTCCTGCGGCGTGGAGCGCGTTCTGGAGCTTGCGGACGATCTCTCCCGTCGATCCCGGGCGCGCGTAGGGCAGGGGCACGTCGGTGGGCAGGAGCACGGAGGCCGGGAAGAGGGGGTCGATCGCCAGTTCCTCGTAGGCGACGCGGTGCTCGGCCCCGTCCGCGCGGACGATGCGCGCGAGCCCGGGCAGGTCGGATCTCGTGACCACGGCCTGCCTCACGATCCCAGCCTGGTTCAACTGCACGAGAGCGGGCAGGCCCACGGCCTCGATCAGCGCCGGATCCGGCGGAATGCGCGTCCAAACCCGACCCACGGTCCGCCCCAGCCGGTCCTCCCGGATCGCGTCCACTCCCCCGGTATCGGGCACCGCCGCGCCGTTGAGCGCAAGGAACCGCTCGACGATCGAGACGGAAGCCTCGGCCGGAGGAGCGTCCGATGTTTCGACCGCGGGCGGCGGCGTGACGGACGCCGGAGGCGGCGCTTCGGGCCGGTGCCGGAACCTCAGTCCCAGCATGACGATGACGAGCAGGAGAAGCGCCCAGGAGAGTGCGACCTGCACGTTCCTGCCCGCGCTCCGGCCCTTCAGCGTCCCGGGCTCCAGTTCCGCGAACTGCCGCTCGGCCTCGACGACCTGGGACGCGCCGACGATCGAGACCCCGGCCTGCTCTGCGACGTGAAGCGCGCTGTCGGCGAGGATGTTGATGACGCGCGGGAGTCCCTGGGACGCCTTGTGCAGGCGCCTCACGGCGGCCGGTTCGAACCCGACGGGCACGGCGGGCTTGGCCGCTGCGATGCGGTGGGAGAGGTATTCGGAGGTCTCCGCGAGTGTCAGCGGCTTGAGATGACGATGAACCGCGATGCGGCTCCTCAATTGAACCAGGTCCGGCCGGGCCAGGGTCTCCCTCAGCTCGTTCTGCCCGAAGAGGACGATCTGCATCAGCTTGTCCGTTTCGGTCTCGAGGTTCGACAGCATCCGTAGCAGTTCCAACGCGGCCACCGAGAGATGCTGGGCCTCGTCGATGAAGATCGCGGTCTGCCGCCCGGCCGCGAAACCCGACATCAGCTTCTCGTTCAGGGCGTCGATGATGCTCTTGCGATCGGCCGACGCCGCGTAGCCGACCTCCAGGTCGTCGGCAATCGCCCGGAGAAGGCCGTCGGCATCGAGTCCCGTGTTCAGCACGACGGCGGTGTCGAGCTTCTCGTGTTCGGCGGAGAGAAAGCTCCTGAGGAGGGTCGTCTTGCCGGCCCCGACCTCGCCGGTCACCACCATGAAGCCGCGGCCGGCCGCGATCGACTGCTCCAGCGCCTCGAAGGCCTCGTCGAACTGCGCGTGGCGATACACCATGCGCGGGTCGGGCGTGACACCGAAGGGTGGGAACTCGAAGCCGTAGTCGATCATGAGGGCCCGATTCTACTTTCTCCCTCCAAGCCCTCAAGCGGAAACTCGGGGGAAGGAACCCCCGGGGACCGGCGCATGGCCGCGGCCCGCCCCCGCGGGCGACCGGGACAGGAATCGCCCGCTTTCACGAAACGCCGATCCTCACTCCCCGCCCGCTCCGCCTCTCCAGAGGTCCCTGAGCTCGACGAACTCCGTCGGGAGTTCGTCGGTGTCGACGTCGAAGGCGCGGATGTCTCCGTCGGAGATGACCCAGCGCGGTCCGGTCCGCTCGAACGAAATCGTGCCGGACCCCGCGAAGTTGACGCTCCGGCCCGCGAGGGCGCGGGGGAAGAAATCGACCGACATGACGAAGGTGCCCCGCAGCGCCCGGCTTCCCGCAGGTTCCAGGTCCTGGAGGACGAAGGAGACCTGCAGGTGGGAGAGTCCCGCCCGGATGCGTTCGAAGAAGCGCGCGTGATCGCGGTAGGGACGGCCGCCGAGGCGGGCGGCGGGGTTCGTGAGATCGAGGAGTCCCTCGACGTCGAGCCGCTCCAGCCGCTCGATCGCCATCGTCACGAGACGCGTCACACCCTGTTGATCCCGCGACCGGACGCCGGGCCGGGAGGAGACCGGCGAGAAGCCGAAGGCCGCCCGCAGCGCCTCGGACCTGAGAAGGTCCACGCTCCTCCACGCGGGCCGGGCGATCGTCCCGCCGGCGAAGATCTCCTGGCCGGCGGACAAAACGCCGCCCCCATCGAGGCGCAGCGCGCCGTCGAGAACGACGAGCAACGTGCCTGTCACGCGACCGGGCCCCGGGCGGCGGCCGGTTTCCCCGGCCCGGTGAATGCGGCCGAGCTCGTCGATCCGCGCGGTCTCGCCCCGCCCCAGGACCGCCACCTCGTGACCCGTTCGCGCCTCGATCCGTCCCTCGAGCGCCCGGATCTCCGTCCCCCCGACCACGGGGGTCGCGGCCAGGACGGCGAGAAGGAGGGCGCCGGCCGCCGCTCGCGCGGAGCCGCGTCTCATTCCTCGACGCTCAGGAGGAACTCCGCCCCCGCCTCGCCTTCACGCCGGCAGGAGACGTTCGGAGTCTGGACCAGCACCGCGCGGGAAAACGGCACGCCGGTGTCCCGGGCCGGGAAGACGACGCGGGCGCGGCCGCGGGAGAGTCTCAGGACGATCGCGTCCTCGCCGGGCGGCGACGACCGGTACTCGCACGAGCCGCTCTCCGCCAGGGCCACCACGGCCTCCCCTCCCGCGACGATCTCCGCCGCCGATCCCTCGCCCGTCGCCAGGCTCTCGCCGACGGCGATGCGGTCACCCGGGCGCGCGATCCTCACGCCGGCGCCCGAGGAGATCTCGACAAGGCCCGACGCGGTCCGCAGGAGGACGGGCGGCGAAACCGCCGCGTCGCGCGGGGCCGTGTCCGGAGGCGCGTCGGGCCGCGGAGCACCGAGAAGGAGGACGATGAACGGCAGGGCGACGAGCGCGAGGATGACGAGGGCGGCGGCGGAAACGCGACCCGATTTCACATCACCGGCCCTTCGCGCGTGTAGTGATAATAGCGGTCCGCGTAATGGTAGCCGTAGGCCTGCCCGATCCCCTTCACGTCGTTCATGATGATCCCGATGATCTTGCCGCCGACGTCCTCGATCGAGCGGATCACCTGCGCCACGGCGACCTCGGAGGCGCGGCCGACCATGTAGACGAGGAGCACCGCGTCGGCGTTGCGGGCGAAGGAGAGGGCGTCGGAGACGGGCGCGGAGGGAGGCACGTCGACGATGATGAAATCGTAGCGGCGCGCCAGAGTCTCGCGGAGGCGGGTCAGGAGAAGCGGCGACGAGACGGCGGACGCGATGGACGTTTCCGCGAGGTTCCCGGAGACGAGGATGTCGAGGTTGGGAACGACCGTCGTCTTGACGACGCTCTCCAGCGTCGCCTCGTCGCGCACCATTTCGGCCAGCCCCGGCGCTTCCGGCACGTCGAAGATCCGGTGGAGCGTCGGGCGCCGGAGGTTGGCCGAGACGAGGAGCACGCGGCGCCCGAGTTCCGCGATCGCCGCGCTCAGGTTCGCCGACGTCGTCGATTTCCCCTCCTGCGGCCCCGTGCTCGTGATGACGAGGAACCGGTGCGGCTGGACGTCGATCTTGTGGGCCAGGCTCCGGTAGGCCTCCGCCTCGGGCGAAACGGGCGCGATGCGCACGACGAGACGCGCCGGGGAGGGTTCGGGCCGGCTCGACTCCGGATCCGAAAAGCAGGGCACCACGCCGATCACGCGCTTGCCGAGGATCTCCTCGGCCGAGCCCGGGGTCTTGATCGAGGAATCGAGCGCCTCGACGATGAAGACCGCCGCGAAGGCGACGAGGATGCCGATCGCCGAACCCATGATGAGGCCCCGGGTCAGTTGCGGGTTGTTCGGCGCGGAGGGCCTCGCGGCCGGGCGGATCCACTCCGCCATCTTCTCCTGCCCGCTGCGCTCGAGCTTCAGGAGCGACTTCTTGCGGAGGAGATCGCCCATGAGGGACTGGCGCAGTTCGATCTCGGCCTTGTAGCGGCTCAGGGCGAGCGGGCTCGCGACGATCGACTCTCCGATGAGCGAGGAGAGAGACTCGGGCGGTTCCTCGCGCGCCGGTTCCGCGACCGCCGCGATGCGGCCCGCGAGGTGGGCGTCGGCGATGCGGTACCAGACGGCGATCTGCTGGATCAATTCGATCGAGGACTCCAGGAGCGACTGGCGGGCCGTCGCCTTGTCGGGATGAAGGTCGGTCAGGGTGCGCGAGAGGCTCTTGTAGGTCTTGAGGCGTTCCGCCCATCGCACGCGCGCCGCCTCCAGCTGGTCACGGCCGGCTCCCGCCAGGTCCTGCGCGAATTCCGGGGGGATCGCGGAGAAGAGCCCGGTGATGGCGATTTCCATCTCCTCGAGGCTCGGCGTCCCTCCCGCCTCGATCGTGTCGCTGGCCGCGTCGATCGCGGCCGCGCGCTCCTTCAGGAGCCTGCGCGCCGCCTCGAGCCTCGGCTTCAGCGTCGGATCGCCGGCCGGCTCGTCCGGGCCGCCCAGGACCCGTTCCAGCCGCGCCACGACCGCCCGGTAGTTCGTGATCTCGTTCTCCGCCCGCCGGATCTCCTCGTCGATATACGTCTCCATCTTCCGGTTCGCGGAGATGAGGGACTCCGTGAGCGACGTGACGTAGGCCGGGCCGAAGGCGTTCGCCAGCCGGAAGACGAACTCGGGGTCCCCTCCCCTCACCGCGATCCTCACGATCCGGCGCTCCGGCAGCCGGTCCGCGGAAGCGACGGCGAGAACGCGCTCGAAGAGGTTGAACCACTCGGCGGTCTTCGGCGGCGGGACCGGGCCGAGGGCGCCCTGCGCGATCACCTCGGCGACACAGGCCTCCGAGCGCGCGTGATCCACGTAATAGCTGAAGTTCATGTCGCTGATCCGGGCCCGCTGGGCGGGCTGAAGGTTGCGAACCTGTTCCGAAGGGGGTTCCGGCGAGATCAGGATGTCGACGAAGGAGCTGAAGGTCGGCGGGCGGTTCGCCTCGTGAACGACCGCCGTGACCACGACGCTCAGGTAGGCGACGAGGAAGAGGATCCATCTCTTCCTCAGGACCGTCCAGTATTCGACGAGCGAGGTCGCGCGTGTTTCGCGTGCCGGGCGACCGGCCGTCGCCATCAGCGCTCGCCCTCGATCGTATCACGGACGTCCGTGATCGTCGACGCCGTGCCCGTGATCGGGCCCAGGAGCCCGTTCCAGAACTGGAGCGAGTAGGAAATGATGCCCTCGGGGACGAAGACCACGTCGCCCGGCTCGAGCATCAGGTTCTGGCTCAGATCACCCTCGAGGAGCGCCTTCACGTTCACGCGGTAGACGCGCGGGTTGTCCGGCCAGCCCCGCACGACGCGCACGTCGTAGAGGCGCGCGTGGAAGGTGGAGGGATTGGCCAGCGTGAGGGCCTGCAGGAGCGAGAAGGCGCCGCTGCGCGTGTGCAGGCCGGGGTTCCCGACCTTGCCGAGGACATACACGCCGACGTCGGAAAGCTCCGGGATGATGAGGGCGTCGCCGCTTCGCAGCACCTTGTCCTCGCGCGCGTCGCCGCCGAACCAGAGCCGGTTCAGGTTGCAGGGCTCGATCGAGCCGTCCGGGTGCAGGACGAACGAGCCGGCAATGTTCGCCCTCGCCGTCCAGGTCGACCCCTCGAGCAGGAGATCCCGGACCCGCAGGGCGCGGGAGGCCGGGAAGGTGAACTTGCCGGGCTTGAGAAACGCGCCCAGGAGGCTCACCGTCTGCCCCAGGCCCGGCACGATCACCAGGTCGCCCGCCTCGATCAGGACGTTCTGGTCGATCCGCTGCCCGCGCAGCACGGAGGCGATATCGCAGACGAGCGTCCTCTCCCCTCGCGCCACCGTCACCGCGGAGAGATCCGCGCGCTCGCGGTTCCACTTCGCCTGGACGAGGACGTCGAGAAGCCGGGTCGGACGGTCGATCCGGAAGGAGCCGGGCATGTCGACCTCCCCGACGACGGAGACGTCCTTGCCGCCGGGCTCGGGAATCGAGACGGTGACGGCGGGCTGGATCAGGTATCGTCGCAGGCGCGACGCGATCCGGGCCGCCGCCTGGTCCACGGTCAATCCCTCGATTCTCACAGATCCCGCGAGCCTCACGACGATCGTGCCGTCGCGCGAGACTCGCGACGCGCCGCTCAGCGTCTCCTGCCCCCAGACGAAGACATCGACCTGGTCTCCGGGCCGGATGAGGTATGCGCCCGATTCCGCCTCGGGAAGTTCCTCGGCTGCCATCGGCGCGAAGTTCGTCACGTCTCGAGAAGCGGCCGGAGCCGCGTTCGAGTAGACGGGCGCGGAAGCGACCGGGAGCGGGGCGGCGTTCGCCGCGGGTGGCGCGACGATCAGATCGCGCGGGTCGATGACGACCTCCCACCGATCCTCCTCGCCGTCGATGGAGGTCTCGCCCCCGGAGTCGGCCATTCCCGACGCGCCGGTTTCAACGCCGGGCAGGCCCGTGTCCCGCCGATCTCCGGAGGACTGCGCGGAGCTCGTGTCGCGGGCGGCGGTTCCGGCCGACGAGGCGTTCCCGTTGGCCCATGCGCCGGACTGCAGAAATCCGGAGAAGAAGGGGGTTTCGCGAGAGGCATCGAAAGCGAGCAGAATGAGCGCGATCACGATCGGCACGAGAGGTTCGGCCAATACCTTTCGAATCATTATGCGCACACGTCCGCCATTCTTTTCGGGAATCTATCGGATGACGGGTGGAATCTCAATCAAATCGTTGATTCTCAGCCCGAGTGACCGGAATCCGATGGGGAAAAGTCCTACCGTACGAGTTTCACGTCGTCGACGAGAAGGATTCCTTCCGGATCGGTCGCCGAATTCGGTTCGACGATGAGAAGCATTTCCGTCATCCGCATCCAGTCCTCGATCCCGGCAAACTGGGAGAGAGGCACCCGGAACTCCTTCCACTCGTTCGTGATGCCGCTCAAGAGGACGCTACTCACCTCGACGGCGTTGCGCATCTCCAGCATGACGCGCGAGGTGAACCCGGGGTTGCCCTCCACGCCCCTCATCACGAACGCGATGTAGCGATACCCCGAGAGATCCATGCAGTCGGCCTCGGCCGTACGAAAGCGGAGCCAGAACCCGGCGGCGGTCGACTTGATCGTCTCGATGCGGTAGTTGAGACTCAGGGAGCACCCCTTGCCCCCGAAACGCCTCATGGGATCGCATGACAGGGATGCGCGCGTGACGGGATCGCCGGGATCGCTGACCCACGCTCCGACCGCGCAGGCCATTTCCCGGTCCGTCAACCCGTCGAGATCGAAGTCGTCGAGGAGGAGAATGTTACGGGGCGGCGCATCGGTGTCGGGACTGATTTTGAGGACCCTCACGACCTCCGGCGCCAGGATCTCAGGATTCTCCAGGTCGAACGAGAGGACCTTGTAGGCTTGCGCCGGATCGGTCATGTTCAAACCCCGCAGGGGTTGCGCGCGCGTCGTGGCGGAGAGATCTCCCAGGGGTTCGGCGCGTCCGCACGCGCAGGCAAAGAGGGTCGCGGCAGCGAGCGCGCAACCGGCCGAGCGGACGGTCATCGGTCGGGGCGCGCGAGGGCGAGACGGATCGTCTCGTCCGTCGACTTGCGGCTCTCGCTCAACTGCAGGGCGGCCTCGAAGCGCTCGCGCGCGTCGTCGTTCTGCTGGAGGGCGAGGAACGCGAGACCGGAATTGAGGTAGTAGCTTGCGCTGCGTCCCATGGGAGGAACGGGGCGGGCGAGGTATTCCTGGGCGAGACGGTAATCGCGGTTCCTGAGGTAGGCCGTCCCGAGATTGTAGCGGTAGACACCGTCGTTCGGGGTGTGCTGGACCGCTTGTCGAAAGGCCTCGATCGCGCCCGGCAGGTCCCCCGAGCGGTAGAGCGCGTCGCCGCGAGCGGTGAGGACGACGGGCAGCCGCTGGCTCGACTCGGGAAGCTTATCGAGGAGTTCGAGCCGTGCGCGCGCGATCTGCCGGTCGCGCGCGAGCAGATCCTCGGCGAGTATTTGCCTCATCAGTTCGCCTCCCCGCGCGGCCAGGCGATGATCGGGGTACTGGCGTCGAAGCCGATCGAAGGTCAGGAGCGCGGGGTAGCTCTCCTTGCGTCCCAATTGCTCACGCGCCTGCCGGAAAAGCTGACCGGCGGGGGTGAAGTCGAGTTCTCCGTGCCAGAAGGCGGCGCTGCTCGCCGCCGCCAGTCCCAGGAGAACGAGCGTCGTCAGGAAGGAGGCGATCTTGCGCTTGCGAACGGTCGCGGGCGAGGGAGGGACGGGTGCCGGCTCGTTCCTGATCTCCGACACCGGGGGCAAGGGCGCGAGAGGCCGCGCCTCCTCGACGCCGACCACGAAGGGCCGGAAGCGAGCGACCGACGGCGCGGCGTGTCCGAAGGAGCGAAGGTGCTTCGTGATCTCCTCGCCGATCCAGGAGAACTCCGCGTCGAGTTCCGGCGCATGCACGGGCATCCACCGGTTCAATAGCGGATACCAGACGTGGTCCTGGGGCATGATGCCGTTCACGCCGACGGCTTTGCGGACTTCCTCGGCCGTCAGGGGTCCGAAGACCTGCTGCTCGTGGGCCGAGAAGATGTACCACTGGCGGACCGGCTTGTCGGCCTTGAAGTAATCGGCCTCGCGCCAGGCGATGAAGCGCCTGAGGAAACTGATGTCCTCGGGCATGATTTCCAGGAATCTCACGGCGAGAAAATGCTTGAAGCCCGGCACCCAGGAGGGGCTGACGTGAAGGATTTCGCCGCGGATGGAACGGAAGGGGCGGTCCTTCGGCAGGTCGAGCGTGACGGAGAGGACGAGGCCGGCCGGATCGGGAGGAAGGCTGCCGTGGATGATGTTGACACGGCCGGCCATGCCGTTCTCGTTGAGTCCCGTCGAGTGCCCTTCGAGACGCACCCCACGATACCCCTCGAGTCGGAACCCGACCGACATCGTCACCAGCCGAGGCGCGCGCTTGAAAAGTCCGTCCTTCGAACCTGTCGTCATGGCGTTCTGCATAGCCGTGTCAGTCGAGCCCCCCGCCCCCGTTGTATGTTACACCCGTCCCCCTCATGAAAGCACGAAATGCCTCGAAAAGTCAACCCTCGGAAATAAATAACTCCAGTATTTTCAGCCAGTATGAGTTTCCATCGGACTTGTCGCCAGTTTGGACGCTTCTCGCATGATGAGTGGAGCGGCCGATCGGATTCGAACCGA
>CAZWVM010000127.1:7194-10146 GCA_964637705.1 uncultured bacterium | reverse complement strand
GTGACGCTCTTCGACGGGAGCTACCACGATGTGGACTCGTCGGAGATCGCCTTCAAGATCGCGGCGTCGATGGCGTTCAAGGACGCCTGTCACGCCGGCAAGCCGCATCTCCTGGAACCCATCATGTCGGTCGAGTGCGTGATGCCCGAGCAGTACATGGGCGACGTGATCGGCGACATGAATTCGCGGCGTGGGCATATCGAGGCGATGGACGAGCGCAAGGGTTCGCGCATCGTCAGGGCAAAGGTTCCGCTGGCGGCCATGTTCGGCTACGCCACGGACCTCAGGTCATTCACCCAGGGGCGCGCGACATACTCGATGGAGTTCGCGCATTACGCGCCGATCCCGGCGGCGATTGCCGAGGAGATCATCGCGAAGGTCAAGGGTCAGTGAAGCAGGAATCCGTAAGGAGGGACAGGAGGAAGAGTCATGGCTAAGGCGAAGTTCGAGAGGAACAAGCTGCACGTCAACGTCGGCACGATCGGGCACGTGGACCACGGGAAGACGACGCTCACCGCGTCGATCACGAAGGTCATGTCGGAGAAGGGCCTGGCGCAGTACATCTCCTACGACCAGGTGGCGAAGGCCTCCGAGAAGCAGGGCCGCCGCGACGACACGAAGATCCTCACGATCGCGACGTCGCACGTCGAGTACCAGAGCGACAAGCGGCACTACGCGCACGTGGACTGTCCCGGGCACGCGGACTACGTGAAGAACATGATCACGGGCGCCGCCCAGATGGACGGCGCGATCCTCGTCGTCTCCGCCGCCGACGGCCCGATGCCGCAGACCCGCGAGCACATCCTCCTGGCCCGCCAGGTGGGTGTGCCGAACATCGTCGTCTTCCTGAACAAGTGCGACCTGATGGAGGACAAGGAGCTCCTGGACCTCGTCGAGCTCGAGGTGCGCGAGCTTCTCTCCAAGTACGAGTTCCCCGGCGACGAGGTTCCCTTCATCCGCGGCTCGGCCACCAAGGCCATCGCGGGCGACCAGGACGAACTGGGCGTGCCGGCGATCATGAAGCTGATGGAAGCGCTCGACACGTACATCCCGGACCCGGTCCGCGAGATCGACAAGCCCTTCCTGATGCCGATCGAGGACGTCTTCACGATCACGGGCCGCGGCACGGTCGTGACGGGACGCGTCGAGAAGGGCATCGTCAAGGTCGGCGACGAGTGCGAGATCATCGGGTTCCGCGAGACGCGCAAGTCGGTCGTGACGGGCGTCGAGATGTTCCGCAAGCTCCTCGACGAGGGCCGCGCCGGCGACAACATCGGCGCGCTCCTGCGAGGCGTGAACCGCGAGGACGTGGAGCGCGGCATGGTTCTCGCCAAGCCCAACTCCACCAAGCCGCACAAGAAGTTCGAGGCGAACGTCTACGTCCTGACGAAGGAAGAGGGCGGCCGCCACACGCCGTTCTTCAACGGCTATCGCCCGCAGTTCTACTTCCGCACGACGGACGTCACGGGATCGCTCGTTCTGAAGGCGGGCGTCGAGATGATCATGCCGGGCGACAACTGCGAGATCTCGGCCGAACTGATCACGCCGATCGCGATGGAGGAATCGCTCCGGTTCGCGGTACGCGAGGGCGGCCGCACGGTCGGCTCCGGCGTCGTCACGAAGATCATCGAGTAAGAAGAGAGGGAGACGGATGGGACTGAGACCGGAGGACGCGAACGATGTCCGCTAACAAGATCCGGATTCGCCTGCGGGCCTATGATGTGAAGCTCCTGGACGAGTCCTCGGCCAGCATCGTTCATGCCGCGAAGAAGACGAACGCGAAGGTGGTCGGACCCATTCCGCTTCCCACGAGGATCGAGCGGTTCACGGTGAACCGCTCTCCTCACGTGGACAAGAAGTCGCGGGAGCAGTTCGAGATCAAGACGCACAAGAGGCTCCTGGACGTCATCGATCCGACGGCGGAGACGGTCAATCAGCTGATGAAGCTGGACCTGCCGGCGGGTGTTGACGTGGAGATCAAGCTCTGAGGAACGGGATCGACGAGATGATTAATGAACTGATCGGCCGCAAGGTCGGGATGACCCAGATCTACAGCGATGACGGGCAGGCCATCCCGGTTACCGTCATCGAAGCGGGACCTTGCGTGATCGTGGGCAAGCGATCCGTCGCCCGCGACGGATACAACGCCGTGAGCCTCGGCTTCGGCGAACGGAAGGCTCGCCGCGTGACCCGCCCCGAGAAGGGGCAGGTCCCGGAGGGGCAGGACCCGAAGGCCGTGGTCAAGGAGATCCGCACCGATGAAGCGGACTCCTATTCCATCGGCCAGGAGATCAAGGCATCGATCTTCAAGCCCGGTGAGGCCGTCGACGTGATCGGCGTCTCCAAGGGCAAGGGGTTCCAGGGCGTGGTGAGGCGTCACAACTTCGTCGGCGGCGTCGAGACGCACGGTTCGAATTTCCACCGTCGGCCCGGCTCCATCGGCGCGTCGGCGGACCCGTCGCGGGTGCTTCCGGGCATGAAGATGCCGGGGCGCATGGGCGGAAAGCGCGTGACGATCCAGAACCTGGCCGTGGCGGCCGTGGACGACGAGAAGAACATCCTTCTCATCCGCGGCGCCGTGCCGGGAGCGCGCGGCTCGATCGTGACGATCCGCCGGAGGTCGGCGCAATGACCGCTTCGATCAAGGTTTACGATTTGAAGGGATCGGTGGTCGGCAGCGCGATCCTTCCCGAGCACCTCTTCGCGGCGCGGATCGTGAAATCGCTGATCCACGACGCGGTGCGGGCGGAGGAAGCGGCGCGCCGCCAGGGAACGGCGGACACCAAGACCCGTTCGGACGTTTCGGGCGGCGGAAAGAAGCCCTGGAAGCAGAAGGGCACGGGCCGCGCGCGGCACGGCTCGACGCGTTCTCCGATCTGGCGGCACGGCGGCACGGTCTTCGGACCTCACCCGCGCGACTACCGGACGGGCATGAACCGCAAGGAGAAGCGG
>CAZWVM010000127.1:3373-7094 GCA_964637705.1 uncultured bacterium | reverse complement strand
CCGGAGACGAAGCGCGCGGTCGTGCGCCTCGCCCCGGACCAGAAGATCCCGTTCTTCGACGGGCTGTGAGGCGGAGAGAACGATGGCACTGAAATCCTATAAGCCGGTGACGCCGGGCCGTCGCCAGATGACCGTGGAGAACTTCTCCATGCTGGACGACAAGCGTCCCGAGAAGTCGCTGACGCGGGGCAAGCAGAGGACGAGCGGCCGGAACAACGTGGGCCGCGTGACGATGCGGCGCCGCGGCGGCGGACACAAGAGACTCTACCGCGAGATCGATTTCCGTCGTGACAAGGACGGGATCGCCGGCCGCGTGGAGGCGATCGAGTATGACCCGAACCGCACCGCGCGCATCGCTCTCATTCTCTATCCCGACGGCGAGCGCCGCTACATGCTCTGCCCGAAGGACCTGAAGAAGGGCGACGCCGTGATGTCGGGGCCGACCGCCCCGGTCCGGACAGGCAACTGCCTGCCGCTCTCCTCGATCCCGATCGGCTCGACGATCCACTGCATCGAGCTCGCGCCGGGCCAGGGCGCCGCGATCGCGCGCTCGGCCGGCGCCGCGGTTCAGTACGTCGCCCGGGAAAACGGTTACGCGACGCTGCTGTTGCCCTCGGGCGAACTGCGGCGCGTGCTCGACCGTTGCCGCGCGGTGATCGGCGCGGTGGGCAACGAGGAGCATGAGAACCTCTCCATCGGCAAGGCGGGCCGCACGCGCTGGCGCGGGCGGAAGCCGAAGGTCCGCGGCGTGGTGCAGAACCCGGTGGACCACCCGCACGGCGGCGGCGAGGGCAAGAGCCCGCAGGGCAATCCCCACCCGGTTTCGCCGTGGGGCGTGCCGACGAAGGGCTACAAGACGCGCCGGAGGAAGAAGGTCTCCACGCGTTACATCGTGAAGCGGAGGAAGTAGCGTGGCGCGTTCGATCAAGAAGGGGCCGTTCATCGATGCGAACCTGATGAAGAAGGTCGCCCAGATGGATCCCCAGAAGAAGACGATCATCAAGACCTGGGCCCGGCGTTCGACGATTCCGCCGGAGTTCGTGGGCTTCACGTTCGGGGTGCACAACGGCAAGAACTTCCAGAGCGTGTACGTGACGGAGAACATGGTGGGCCACAAGCTGGGCGAGTTCGCGCCGACGAGGACCTTCAAGGTCCACGGCGGCAAGACGTCGTCCTCGACGGACCGCAAGGCCCAGGTGAAGTAGGAGGCGCGGGAGATGAATTTCACGGCGACAGCCCGGTACCGCAGGATCTCCACGCGCCGCGTGAGGATGGTGGCGGATCTGGTGAGGGGCAGGAACGTCCTGGACGCGATGGCGATCCTTCGCGCCACCAAGAAGGCCGGCGCTCCGATCCTGGAAGAGGTGATCCGCTCGGCCCGCGCGAACGCGATCGAGATGGACAAGCAGAAGAACCTCCGGATCAACCCGGACCGGTTCGTGGTGAGCGAGTTGACGATCGACGGAGGGCCGATCATGCGGCGCTTCCGCCCGATGACGATGGGCCGTTCCGGCCGCATCCGCAAGAGGACGACGCATGTGACGGTCGTCCTCTCCGACGGCGAGCCGAAGCAGAAGGCGAGGAGGAAGTAAGTGGGGCAGAAGATCCACCCGAACGGGCTCCGGCTCGGGATCATCAAGCCGTGGATGGGGCGCTGGTTCGCGCCCAAGGGCAAGTACCAGCAGTACATCCACGAGGACGTGAAGCTGAGGAACTTCGTCAAGACCTACCTGGCCCACGCGAGCGTGGCGCGGGTGGAGATCGAGCGGTATCCGCAGCGGGTCCGCATCATCATCCACACGGCCAAGCCCGGCATCGTCATCGGCCGCAAGGGCGCGGAGGTCAACGACCTGCGCAAGAAGCTCCAGGGCCTGACGACGCGCGAGGTGGACATCTCGATCCACGAGATCAAGAACCCGGCGTGCGACGCGCAACTGGTGGCGGAGGCGGTGGGGCAGCAGCTCCTGAAGCGCATCGCCTTCAGGCGCGCCATGCGGAAAGCGGTCCAGGACGCGCGTCGCGCGGGCGTCCAGGGAATCAAGATCCAGTGTTCCGGCCGCCTCGGCGGCGCGGAAATCGCCCGCGTGGAATGGGTGCGCGACGGCCGCGTGCCGTTGCACACCCTGAGGGCGGACATCGATTACGGCCTTCACCATGTCTATACGACCTACGGCGCCCTGGGCGTCAAGGTCTGGATCTTCACCAAGGAGATCCTGCCGCAGGGCAAGGAGATCGTCTCCGGCCGCGTGCAGGACGCCGTGAAGACCTTTGACATGGTCGAATTGACCGAGCAATGACGGAGAGACGTCCATGCTGATGCCGAAGCGGGTTAAATACAGGAAGCAGATGCGCGGTAAGCGCGGGGGCGTCGAGTGCCGCGGAACGCGGGTGGATTTCGGCGACTACGGGATCCAGGCGCTGGAAGCGGCGTGGATCATGAGCCGTCAGATCGAGGCGGCGCGCATCGCGATGACGCACCAGTCGAAGCGCGGCGGCCGCATCTGGATCCGGATCTTCCCGGACAAGCCCTACACGAAGAAGCCGGCCGAGACCCGCATGGGCTCGGGCAAGGGCAACCCGGAGGGCTGGGTGGCGGTGGTCAGGCCCGGCCGCGTGCTCGTCGAGATCGGCGGCCTGGCGGAACCCCTGGCCATGAAGGCCCTGGAGATGGCCCGCGACAAGCTGCCCCTGAAGACGAAGATCGTGAAGCGGGAGGGCTGACGCCATGGCGACGACGGAAAAGGTCAAGGCGACCGACCTTCGGGGCAAGACGAAGAAGGAACTCCAGATCATGCTGGACGAGAAGGAGCAGGAATTGATGAACCTGCGGTTCCAGCGGGCCGTGGCCCGCCTGGAGAAGCCGGCGCGGTTCCGCTCCCTGAAGAAGGACAAGGCCAGGATTCTCACGGTCTTGAGGGAGAAGAAACAGTGACAACGACAGGGAGAGCAGCGCGCAAGGAGATCGTCGGCACGGTTCGTTCGTGCGCGATGTCCAAGAGCATCGTGGTCGAGGCCCCGAGCCCGAAGCCGGACAGGCTCTACAAGAAGCCGGTGCGGCGAACCAAGCGGGTGATGGCCCACGACGAGAAGAACGACGCGCGCGTCGGCGACACGGTGCGCGTGGTGGAGTGCCGTCCGCTTTCGAAGAGGAAGCGGTGGCGCCTCGTGGAGATCGTGGAGCGGGCGCGCCTGATCGGCGCGGAGGCCCGGTCATGATCCAGAAGGAATCCCGTCTCGTTGTCGCCGACAACTCCGGCGCCAAGGAGGTCCTCGTGATTCGCACCCTGGCCGGCTCCACCCGCCGGTACAGCGGGATCGGCGACATCGTGATCGCGACGGTCAAGAACGCCATTCCCGACGGGCAGGTGAAGAAGAGCGAGGTCGTTCACGCGGTCGTGGTGCGGACCGTCCGACCGACCCGCCGCCCCGACGGCTCCTACATCCGCTTCGACGACAACGCGGTCGTCATCATCACGCCGGAGCGGGAGCCGCGCGGCACGCGCATCTTCGGGCCGGTGGCCCGCGAACTCCGCGACCGCAATTTCATGAAGATCATATCGCTCGCTCCCGAGGTGCTGTGATGGCCTGCAAGCTGAAGAAGGGGATGATCGTGACGGTCCTCTCCGGGAAACACCGCCACAAGCAGGGCAAGATCCTGAGGATCGACGCCGCGGCCGGCCGCGTGATCGTCGAGGGCGTGAACATGATCAAGCGCGCGACG
>CAZWVM010000127.1:0-3273 GCA_964637705.1 uncultured bacterium | reverse complement strand
AAGGGCAACTACACGGTCGGCATCCGGGAGCAGATCATCTTCCCGGAGATCAACTTCGATTCAATCGACAAGACGCGCGGCATGGACATCACCTTCGTGACGACCGCCGCGACGGACGACCAGGCCCGGCAACTCCTGACGCTCATGGGGATGCCGTTCCGCAAGACGAAGAACTGACGGAGGACGAGGGATGCGACGGAAGGAGAGGGTATGGCGAGGCTGAGCCACAAGGTGAAGGCGGCCCGGAAGCCGAAGTTCCAGGTGAGGCAGCACAACCGTTGCCCGATCTGCGGGCGGTCGAGGGCCTACATGAGGCGTTTCAACATGTGCCGCCTGTGTTTCCGGCAGCGCGCCCACCTGGGCGAGCTTCCCGGCGTCGTCAAGGCGTCGTGGTAGGAGGAGGAACCCATGTCATCTCATGACGCCATCGGCGATTTCCTCACCCGGATCCGCAACGCCTCGCGCGCGGGCCAGCAGACCGTCGAATTGAAGGGCTCGAATCTCCTCCAGCGCCTCGCCGAGCTCCTGCGCGACGAGGGCTACATCGCCGCCGTGAAGGTGGTGAAGGAGGCTCCGCAGAAGGTCCTGAAGATCACCCTGCGTTACGACAACCGCCGCAAGCCCGTCTTTTCGACCTTGAAGCGCGTTTCGCGCCCCTCCCGCCGCGTGTACGTGAACGCGACGGAAGTGAAACCGGTATTGGGAGGCCTGGGGACGGCGATCATTTCGACGCCGCAGGGACTCCTGACCGACCGCCAGGCTCGCCAGACGACCCTGGGCGGCGAGATCCTCTGCGAGGTCTGGTGAGATGTCCCGTATCGGCAAGCAACCCGTCGCGATCCCGTCGGGCGTGACGGTGGCCGTGAAAGACGGCCAGGTGAGCGTGAAGGGCCCGAAGGGCGCCCTCGCGCGGACGATTCCCTCCTCCCTCGGAGTCAAGATCGAGGACGGAAAGGTTCTCGTCGAGAAGCTGGGAACCTCCAAGCAGGCCGGGATGGATTACGGCACGCTGCGCGCCCACATCGCGAACATGGTGAAGGGCGTGACGGAGGGCTTCCGGAGGACGCTTCTCATCGAGGGCGTGGGCTACCGCGCCCAGGCGTCGAAGAGCGCGGTTTCGATGACCCTCGGGTTCTCGCACCCGATCGAGTATCCGCTGCCCGCCGGGATCACGGTGGAGACGCCGGAGCCGACGAAGGTCATCGTCTCGGGCACGGACTGCGAGATCGTGGGCCGCGTGGCGATGGAGTTGAGGAACTTCCGCCCGCCGGAGCCGTACAAGGGCAAGGGCGTGCGGTATGAGAACGAGAGAGTCCGGCGGAAGGCCGGGAAGGCGGCGGGCAAATGATCATCCGTGACCAGGCAGGCAAGCGGGCGCGGCAGACCAAGCGCCGCGTGCGGATCCGGAAGCGGGTCGCGGGGACTTCCGAGCGGCCGCGTCTTTCGGTCGCGCGCACGCTCAAGCACGTGCACGCGCAGTTGATCGACGACACGGCGGCGCGGACCCTGGTGCATGTCACCACGGCGGCGAGCACCGCGGACGGAAAGACCAAGACCGAGCGGGCCAAGTGGGCCGGCAAGAAGATCGCCGAATTGGCGAAGGCGAAGGGCATCACCCGGATCGTCTTCGACCGCGGCGGTCGGCAGTATCACGGCCGCGTGAAGGCGGTCGCGGACGGGGCCCGCGAGGGCGGATTGGAGTTCTAGGATGGGCATGCGGGCACCCAAGCCGAGGAAGGAAGCCTCGGAGTTCATCGAGAAGGTTCTCGATATCACGCGCGTCGCCAAGGTGGTCAAGGGCGGACGCCGTTTCTCGATCCGGGTCCTGGCCGTCATCGGTGACGGCAAGGGCATGATCGGAATGGGATTCGGGAAGTCGAACGAGGTGATGGCGGCGATCCAGAAGGCCATCGGCGACGCGAAGCGTCACATGGTGACGATTCCGCGGCGCGGCACGACGATCCCGCACGAGGTGACGGGCCGGTTCAAGGCGGCGCGGGTCCTGATGAGGCCGGCGTCGGAAGGCACGGGCGTCATCGCGGGCGGCGTGGTCCGCGCGATCGCGGAGTGCGCCGGGATCCAGAACATCCTCTCGAAGTCGCTCGGTTCCGACTCCAAGATCAACATCGCCCGGGCCGCGATCCGGGGCCTGGAGTCCATGAGAACGATCGAGCAGGTCGCGGCCCTGCGGAACAAGTCGATCGAGGAGTTGAAGGCGCGATGAAACCCCGCATGACGATCTCCGACATCGCCCCGGCTCCCGGCTCGCGTCACCGCCGGAAGCGCGTGGGTCGCGGCATCGGTTCCGGCAGCGGCAAGACCGCGGGCCGCGGTGAGAAGGGCTATCGGTCGCGTTCCGGTTCCTCGCTCTCGCCCGGCTTCGAGGGCGGTCAGATGCCTCTCGCGCGTCGCCTGCCGAAGTACGGCTTCAAGGCGCCGTTCCGCGTGGAGTATCTCGCGGTCAACCTCGCGCGGCTCAACCGCTTCGAGGACGGCACGACGGTGGACCTGGCGGCCTTGAAGAAGGCCGGCCTCGCTTCCGGGAACCTCCCGGTCAAGATCCTGGCCGGGGGAACGCTGACGAAGAAGCTCTCGGTCAAGGCCCATGCCTTTTCCGACGCGGCGAAGGCCGCGATCGAGAAGGCCGGCGGCACGGCGGAAACGATCGGCTGAGGGACGAGGACGGACATGACGCGGAACGCGCACGAAGGCGCAAGGGAGCAGTGACGTGATCCAGGACGCGCTGACGAATCTCTTCAAGATCCCGGACCTGAGGAAGCGGATCCTCTTCACCGCCCTCATGCTCCTCATCTTCCGCGTCGGATCGCACGTGCCGGTTCCGGGGGTGTCGCCGGAGGGACTGGCGGCCTTCTGGGGCAAGGGCGGCGGCGGCGGCGTCTTCGGGATGCTCGACATGTTCTCCGGCGGCGCCTTCCAGAAGTTCTCCCTCTTCGCCCTGGGCATCATGCCCTACATCAACGCCTCCATCATCCTCCAGCTCCTCACGGTGGTCTTCCCCGATTCGCTGGGGAAACTGGCGAAGGAAGGGGAGGCGGGGCGGATGCAGATCACGAAGTACACCCGCTACCTGACCGTGGCTCTCGCGGCCTTGCAGGGCTCGGGCCTGACGTGGTACATGATGCAGGAGGGCGCGGCGGACAACGTGATTCCGGATCCCGGGGTCCGTTTCTTCCTCGTGACGGTGCTGTCCCTGGCGACGGGCACGGCCTTCATCATGTGGGTGGGCGAGCAGATCACGGAGCGCGGGATCGG
>CAZWVM010000126.1:0-10189 GCA_964637705.1 uncultured bacterium | reverse complement strand
CCCGCGCGAGCGCGACGCGCGCCGTCTCCCCGCCCGAAAGCTCCGACGGCAGGTGACGCGCCCGCGCGGAAAGGCCGACCTCGTCGAGGAGTTCCGCCGCGCGGCGGGAGGCCGCCGCCGCGGACGATCCGGCCAGCCGCGCGGCCAGGGCCACGTTCTCCAGGGCGTCGAACTCGGGCAGGAGGTAGTGGGCCTGGAAGACGAGCCCGGGTCGGCCTCCCCCGATCTCCACGCTCCCCTCGTCCGCCGTGTCGATGCCCGCGAGAATGTGCAGGAAGGTCGTCTTGCCCGAGCCCGAGACTCCCATGATCGCGACCGACTCCCCCTCCCTCACCTCGAGCGACGCGCCCTTCAGAACCTCGAGCCGTCCCCCGTCGGGGAGGGGAAAGCCCTTCCGGACGCCGCGGGCGGCGAGGGCGAGGGGAGCCGCCGCGCCCCTATTCATATCTCAACGCCTTCGCGGGGCGCAGGCGCGCGGCCATGAGCGCGGGGAGGATCGAAGCGGCGAGGGAGATGGCGATCGAGCAGGCGGCGGTCGCCGCCACGAGCCCCCACGAGAGGTGCACGGGGATCGTGTCGATGTAGTAGACGCTCCCTCCGCCGGGCATGTGCACCGGAAAGACCTTGAGGTACAGGGCGAATCCGACACCGAGAAGCCCGCCGAAGAGCGTCCCCGCGGTCCCGATCGAGAACCCCTCGAGGGCGAAAAGACCGAGAATCTCGCGGCGCGTGACGCCGAGGGCGCGCAGGAGCCCGATCTCCCGCGTCTTCTTTCCGACGGCCATATACAGGGTCGAGGAGATGTTGAAGGAGGCGATCAGGATCAGGAGACTCTCGATGACGAACATCGCGACCTTCTCGGTCCTCATCGCCTCGTACAGGTTCCGCCGCGTGTCCGCCCAGGACATGACGAGCGCGGGCACGGTGAGCGCGGCGCGGAGGCGAGCGGCCAGGTCGGGCGCGGCATACGGATCGTCGCCCGAGACGGAGACGCCGTTGACGCGGTCCCCGAGCCCGAGAAGCGACTGCGCGGTCGCGAGTCCCGCGTAGACCATGCCCTGGTCCACCTCGTAGAAGCCCGAGCGGAAGACGCCCGCGACCTCCACCTCCTGCATCCCCGCCATGACGCCCATCGGCGTCACGGCCGCCTGGTCGGTGATGAACCAGAGCCGGTCGCCGGGACGGAGCATGTAGACGCGCGCCATCTCCGCGCCGATGACGATCGCGCCGGGCGTGTCGAGCGCGTCCCAGGACCCTTTCTCGAGATCCGGCCCGCCGGGGCGGCGCCTCGCGGCAGAGGTCTCTCCGCGGAATTTCACCGGGATCGGGCGCTCCAGCCCCTCGATCTTCATCAGCATGTCACTCTCGATGAACGGGTCCGCGTGCCGGACCCCGGGCACGGCCGCGATCACCTCGGCGGTCCGCGGATCCATCGGCTGGTCGAAGTTCGTGACCGTCACCTCCGGCGTCGTCTTCAGGAGGGCCTCCTGGATGTCGCGCGAGAAGCCGTCCATGACGGAGACGATGACGATCAGGGTCATGACCGCGATGGCGATGCCGAGGACCGCCACGAAGGTGACGGCGGAGGCGTAGGCGCCCCGCGCGGCCTCCGGCAGGGCGCCGTGCGCGAGACGGTGAAGGGCGGCGAGGATCACCGCGCCGGCGACGAAAGCGGCGGCGCCCCAGACCGGGGAGCCCCGGAGCGCGATGAAGACCGCGACCGCGATCGTCGCGGCGAAGCCGAGCGCTGCCGTCAGCCAGCGCTTCCACCGGTAGCGGAGAAAGACCGGGAAGCGCCCGCCCAGGAGATGGCGGAGGCAGAGGAGGAGGAGGAGCGAGAGGCGGGAATGCGGCGCGGCGACGGTCACGATAATCTGGAGAGGATGACCGGACGCAGGGCATTCACGGTCGCCGGCCACCGCGGCACAGAGACACCGAGAATGGAATGTGTCTCGGGTACTGTCGCCATCGATGAATTCATCATGAATGGGTATCCCGGCGGTTTGATCGTGATCATCTTGAAAAACCAGCAAGCGTGAATTCGGCGACGAATGCCCCCCCTGACGCCAGGACATCGGCCCGGTTCGTCAGCCCACGCTCATCATTCACCGTCGATTCACTCCGGTCGCATCGCGGGAAAGAGGATCACGTCTCGGATCGTGCGCGCTCCGCAGAGGACCATGGCCAGGCGGTCGATGCCGATGCCCAGGCCCCCGGTCGGGGGCAGGCCGACGCGCAGGGCCGAGACATAATCCTCGTCGATCACGGGACTCTGCGCGCGGAAGCGCGCCTCCTGGTCGTCCGGATCGTTGAGCTCCGAGAAGGCGTTGGCGATCTCCATGCCGCCGAGATAGGCCTCGAAGCGTTCGACGAGATGGGGGTTGTCCGGGCGGCGCTTCGCGAGCGGGCTCGTCGCCGTCGGGTAATCCGTGACGAAGACCGGACCGAAGAGGTTCGGCTCGGCGAAACGGTCGAAGAGCGCGTTCAGGCAATCGGCGTATGACGGTTCCGGCCGCGACGGCGCATTCGCCGCCGGCGAGGCGTGAGGCCCCTCCTCCGGTTCCGGCTCGAGACCGGCCGCCTTGACCGCGGCGCGCGCCGCGGGCTCGTCGCCGGGGACGAGCGCGGGGCCGCCGCCCGCGCGGATCGCCTCGAAGAAGGGGACGCGCGGCCACGGCGGGGCGAGGTTCACGACGCGGTCATCGTCGCCCCAGGAGACCTCCAGCCCGCCCGCGACCTTCCTCGCCGCGGCCGCGACGAGCGACTCGGCCAGCTCCATCATGCCGTTGTAGTCGGCGTAGGCCTGGTAGACCTCGAGCATGGTGAACTCGGGGTTGTGATTCCTGTCCATGCCCTCGTTGCGGAAGTTCCGGTTCAGTTCGAAGACGCGCTCGAACCCGCCGACGATCAGGCGCTTGAGGTACAGCTCGGGCGCGATGCGCAGGAAGAGGTCGATGCCGAGCGTGTTGTGGTGCGTGACGAAGGGCCGCGCGGCGGCGCCGCCGGCCATCGCCTGCATCATCGGCGTCTCCACCTCGATGAAGCCCCGACCGGTGAGAAAGGCCCGGATCTCGGCGACCATCGCCGCTCGTTTCCGGAAGACCTCGCGCACGTCCGGGTTGGCGATGAGATCGAGATAGCGCCGGCGGTAGCGGACCTCCTTGTCGGCGAGCCCGTGCCACTTGTCGGGCAGGGGCTCGAGCGACTTGGAGAGGAGGGTCAGGACGTCGACCTGGACGGAGATCTCCCCCATGCGCGTCTTGAAGAGTTCGCCCGCGGCGCCGACGAAGTCCCCGATATCGAGCGCCTTCACGACGGCGAAGGCGTCGCCGAGAAGGTCCTTCTTGAGGTAGAGCTGGATCCGGCGTTTCGCCTCGTCCGCCGAGGAGTCGTCCTCGATCGTGGCGAACCAGGTCTTGCCGTGGTCGCGGAGCGATCGAACGCGGCCGGCCACGGTGACGCGCTCCTGGGGCGGCGCCGCAACCTCGGGAGCGGGCTCGCGAAAGAGAGCCCGGGCCGCCTCGATCGCGTGCGTCCGGGCGAAACGCGGCGGGTAGGGATCGATCCCGGCCTCGCGAAGGCGATCGCGCTTGGCGCGCCGGACCGCGAGCTCGCCGGCGGCGTCGAGCGTCTCCGTCGCGGGCCGCGGAACCGCGGGTCCTCCCGATTCCCTCTCGTTTCCGCTCATCCGCCCAGGATCTCCATCTTCAGGTCCAGCCGCGACGTCTCGACGGTGAATTCCTTGCGCGAGGAGACCATGAGGAAGGCTCCGACGACGAGGGGATTGAACTGGGTGCCGGAGCACTTCTGGAGTTCCTCGACAGCGACGTCACGTCCCAGCGAGCGGCGGTAGGGGCGATCGGAGGTCATGGTGTCATAGGCGTCGCCGACGGAGATGATGGCCGCCCCGATCGGGATCTGCTCGCCCGAGAGCCCGTCGGGATAGCCCTTGCCGTCCCAGCGCTCGTGGTGGTGACGCACCAGCCGCGCCTCCGCCGCCATGCGCTTGATCGGCTTGAGGATGTTCTCGCCCCAGATCACGTGCGCCTTCATGATCTCGTATTCCTCCTCCGTGAGCCGCCCCGGCTTGAAGAGGATGGCGTTGGAGATGCCGATCTTGCCGATGTCGTGCAGGAGCGCGGCGCGCGCGATCACCTCGATCTCCTCCGAGGGCAATCTCAGCATCGTCGCGACCTGGACCGCGATGTGCCCGACGCGGCGCGAATGGCCGTGGGTGTAGGCGTCCTTGGTATCCACGGCCATGGCGAAGGCCTCGAGGGTCTCCAGGTGGAGGTCGCGCATCTCGCGGAGGTGCTGGGCGCGCCCGAGCGCCTCGGCGGCGGAGGAGGCGAGCGAGAGAAGAAGCCGCTCCTCCTCCGGCGTGAAGACGCCGTATTTCAGCTCGCGGTCGACGTTCAGGACTCCGATGACGCGGTCGTCGAGGGAAAGCGGCACCGCGAGCATCGTCTCCTCGCGCTGGGCGACGCCCGGCAGAATCGCGACGTAGCGCGGGTCGGTCCGGACGTTCTCGACGATGCGCGGCTGGCCGGTCTTGGCCACCAGGCCCGCGACGCCCTCGCCGAGCCGAAACTTCAGTTCCGTGCCGTGCGTGGTGCCGCGCGTGCAGCGCGCGTGGAGCTCGTCCTCCTCCAACAGGAGCAGCGAGCCCTTGTCCGCGCGCATCACGGTGCAGGCGCGGTCGAGGATGTAGTTGAGGAGCTCGTCGATCTCGGTCTTGGAGACGAGGGCGGCGGAGACATCGTGCAGCGTCGTCAACTCGCGGACGCGGTTCTCGAGCATCTCGTGGGACTTCTGCAGGCTGTCGGCGTATTCGCGCACGAGCTTGTGCGAACGCTCCAGTTCCGTCGTCTTCTCCCGGAGCCCCTTGACGAGCATGGCGTTGGAGAAGAGGACCTGGGCCTGCCCGGCGAAGAGCTGGATCAGGTATTGCCGCTCGCCGTCGATGCGGGTCGACTCCAGGAGCGCGAAACCGGTCGTCGTCTCGCCGGTGCGGAAGGGCACGACGACGATCGCGCTGAAGCGGGGCGAGAAGCGGAAGGCGCCGCAGAGATCGGCCTCGGCCTCCCCCAGGAGCGCCGTCTCGGCGCCGCCGAGCACGCGCTCGAGCGGGGATGGCAGTTCCGAAAGGAGGACGCGCGCCGGACCCGGGACGGCCGGAACACGCGAACGGAAGACGCGGCGTTCCCAGGTTCCCCCGCCCTCGTCCTTGACGTAGATCGCGGCGCAGGAGACGCCGAGCGTCTTGAGGCTCTCCTCCGCGATCTTCGCGAGGATCCGGTCGATCTCGATCACCGACGCGATCGCGTGCTGGCTCTCCTGGAGGCTGATCAAGACCTTCAGTCGGTCCTGCGAACGCTCGTAGTGGCGGATGTTTTCGATGGCGACGGCGAGGTAGGAGCCGAGCGAGAAGAAGAGGTCCTGCATCTCGGGCTCGAAGGCCGCGGTCCGGCGCGAGCCGAGGATGAAGAGACCGATGACCTCGTTCTGGGTCACCAGAGGCACCATCGCGTAGGACCGGACCGGGCCGGCGGGCTCGAAGAGGACGTTGGCGGTCTCGCTCGTCACCTCGTCGACGAGGTACAAGGCGCTCTCGCCGGGATAGAAATCGGAGAGCTGGAGCTCCTCGGGCGGGCGCGGGAGGGCCAGGCCGTCGGAAAGATGAACGCGGATGTCGCCGGCGGAGGATACGACGACGACGGCGTGCTCGTCGAATTCCTGGATGTGCCGGGCGGCCTCGATGAACCGGTCGAGCGTGGGCTGGGTGTCATAGGAGAAGAACTCGAAGACCGCCGCCATGTCGGCGAAGAGCGCGGCACGCTTCTCCTCGTAGCCGGCCATCAGCCCCTCCCCGCGGCCGCGATCGCGGTTTTCATCTCGCGAATGGCGGTCCCGATCCCCGCGAAGAGAGCCCGCGCGACGAGTGAAAAGCCGATGTTCAGCTCCTCGACCTCGGGCAGGCGCGCGACCGGTCCGACGTTCCCGGCGGTCAGCCCGTGCCCCGCGTTCACGCCGAGCCCGAGCTGGGCGGCAGCGCGGGCCCCGAGGACGAGACGGCGCGTCTCGTCCTCGAGGGCCGCCGCCCCGCCCTCGCCGGCCGCGAACGCGCGCGCGTAGGCGCCGGTGTGGAGCTCCACGAAGTCCGCGCCCGCCCGCGCCGAGGCCTCGATCTGCCACGGGTCCGGCTCGACGAAGGCCGAGACGATGACGTCCGCGGCGTGCAGGCGCTCGACCGCGCCCGTGATCGCGAGCCGGTGCTTGACGACGTCGAGCCCTCCTTCCGTCGTCACTTCCTGCCGCCGCTCCGGCACGAGGCAGACGGAGCGGGGCTTGAGTCCGCGGCGCGACCCGCACGCGATCGCCACCATCTCCTCCGTCACCGCCATCTCGAGGTTCAACCGCACCACGGGCGCCAGGCGCTCGAAGTCCTCGTCCTGGATGTGGCGACGGTCCTCCCGCAGGTGGATCGTGATCCCGTCGGCGCCCGCCTCGAGCGCCGCGAGCGCGAAGGCGACGAGGTCGGGGACGCCCTCGCGGCGCGCCTGCCGGACGGTCGCGGCGTGATCGACGTTGACGCCGAGAAGCGCAGGCCCGTTCATCGCGATACCCCCGTTACCGGGGCGCGCGCGCCCGGCGCCGCTTCCGTTTCCGGGGAAGCCGCCACCGTGTAGGTCACCTTGACGGAGGTGGGAAAGACGCGCGCGCCCTCCGGCTCGACGAGCCTCATCATCACGGTCTTCGGCCCCGCCGGACCGGCCACATCCACCGGCTCCGTCTTCACCTCCGTCACGCCCTGCAGGACCTCCCTCACGCCGCGCAGTTCGGCGTAGCGGGGCTCGACGTCGAGGATCTCGCCCAGGCGAAACGCGCTGTCGCTCCCGTCGCGGAACTGCGGCGCCACGCGATAGCGGATCTCCAGGAGCGGCCGGATCTCGACCCTCACTTCCGCCGGTTCGATCCTCACGATCTCGACACCCTGGGGGATCCCGGAAAGCATGGAAGGCTGCACGCCGCGCGTGTACTGCCCGGCCTGGTTCTCCGCGAGTGTCATGCGCACGACGAGATCCTCGCCGGTGATGCGGTCGAGGAGGCGCTGGGGACCTTTGAGCTGGACGTTCACCTTCTCAGGCATGGACCAGCCGGCGATGTCGGGCGAGCCGACGCGGACGTAGACCGGGACCGCGTAGGTCCACTCGCGTTCCTTCTGCCCCACGACGTACACCCAGAGGCCGACGGCCAGGGCGAGCGAGACGAGGGGGAGCCCCCAGGCCTCGGCGAGACGGCGGTTCACGCGCGCCTCCCGCGCTTGCCGCTGTCGAGGTAGAGGACGAGCATCTCGCGCAGGGTCTTGTCGGAGATGCCCCGGACGAGCTTGCCGGCGGCGCCCAGGGAGATGTCGCCGGTCTCCTCGGAGACCACGACCACGATCGCATCGGTCTCCCGTGAGAGCCCGAGCGCCGCGCGGTGGCGCGTGCCGAAGCGGAGTGTCTCGTCGCGGTCGAGGGGCAGGAGGCAGCTCGCGGCCACGATCGTGTTGCCGCGGATGATGATCGCGCCGTCGTGGAGGGCGCCCTTGGGGTAGAAGAGCGCGAGCAGCAGTTCCGCCGTGACCTCGGCGTTCAGGAGCACCCCCGTCTCGATGAAGGACTCGAGCCCCGTCTCGCGCTCGAAGACCATGAGAGCGCCGAAGCGGTTCCGCGACAGCTCCGTCGCCGCCTTCACCGCCTCGTCGACCACCCTCTCGCTCTCCATCGCGAAGAAGGAGCCGAAGGAGCGCTCCCCGATCCGCGCCAGGCCGCGGCGCAGCTCGGGTTGGAACAGGACGATCACGCCGATGAGGATGATGGGCGCGAGCCGGTCGATGATCCACGAGAGCGTCTCGAGGCGGAAGACATTCGCGAGAACGACGACGAGGGCGAACAAGGCGAGCCCCTTCAGGACCTGCAGGGCGATGGTGCCGCGGAAGATGAGGAGAAGGATGTAGATGATGCCGGCGACGAGGACGATGTCGAAGAGGTTGTGCCATTCCATCAGGTCGTTCAGGAGCGACACGTCATTCCTCCGAGGCCTTCGACTTCCGCGACTGCCGGTGCTGGAGCTTGAAGGTGTGGCGGATGATCGCGGTACGGCTCTCGTCGTCGATCCCCTCGAACTGGATGACGTGCACGCGCGTGCCCTGCTCGCCGTTGCGGATCGAGAGGACGCGGCCGGTGATGTTGGAGACCGTGGTCCCGCCCTCGTCCAGTTCGAACTTCAGCTCCAGCGTGACGTCGGGCGGCACCGTGATGGTCAGGGCGATGAGAAGTCCGCCGCCCGAGAGATTGGTGATGACGCCCGCGATCGGATGGCGGCGGGGATCGTCCCGGCGGATGAGCGTCACCGGGATCTCGCAGTCGACGCGCAGGTAGGCGCGGAGCTGACGGCGTGAGAGCGTCACGGGCTTGGCGATGTAGGCGAGGCGGACCGGGGACTCCTTCCGGGCCAGGACGACGGAATCGAACTCGTAGCCCGAGTCCTTCTGGTGGAACCGAACCCTCAGGGGTGCATCCGGTTCCGGGATCTTCACGCCCTCCGGAGCCTCGAAGGTGGAGAGAATCAGCCCCTTCTCGGTCTCATCGGCGACCTGGGCCAGCAGGTGGTCGGTGTGCATGCCGCGCGTCACCAGCAGTTCGACCGAATTGCCGGGCGCCGGCGAGGCGAGCTTCACCGGATCGCCCCCCCGTCCGCGATCATCGCGCGGCAGGCCGCGAGCGCCTTCACGGTCTCGCCGGGATCGTGCGTGCGGAAGACGCGCGCCCCGCGCTCGTAGGCGAGCGCCGTGACGGCGAGCGTCCCCGCGAGCCGGTCCGCGGGGCCGGCGCCGGCGCCGACGGCGCCGAGGAAGCTCTTGCGGGAGAGCCCGAGAAGCACGCAGGCGGCGAGGCCCCGGAACCGGTCCGCCGCCGCGAGGAGGCGGAGGTTGTCCGAGGGCGTCTTGCCGAAACCGATCCCGGGATCGACCGCGATCCGGTCGCGCTCCACGCCCGCCGCCTCGGCCCGCGCGACGCGCTCCGCCAGGTGCGCGGCGACGTCCTCGACGACGTCGTTGTAGCGCGGATCGGACTGCATGGTGCGCGGCGTCCCCTTCATGTGCATGACGACGAGCGAGGCGCCGCGCCGCGCCGCGAGGGAGGCCATGCCCTCGTCCGACAAGCCGGAAATGTCGTTGATCACCGAAGCGCCGAGGTCGAGCATCCGTTCCGCCACGCCCGCATCGCGGGTGTCCACCGAGACGACGACGCCCGCGGCGGCGAGCGCGGCGACGACCGGCTCGATCCGCTCCAGCTGGCGCGACGGCTCCACGTCGTCCGCGCCCGGGCGCGTCGACTCTCCTCCGACGTCGACGAGGTCCGCGCCTTCCTCGACCATCGCAAGCGCACGCTGGACGGCGCAGGCAGGATCCAGGAAGCGACCGCCGTCGTAGAAGGAGTCCGGCGTCACGTTGAGGACGCCCATCACGAGAGCGCGCGTCGAAAGGTCGTGGGGAGTCTCCCCGATCCTCCAGCGCGGCGCGACCGCGGCGACGGCTCCTCCCATCAGGCCGCTCCCGGCGCGGGCGCGAGGCCGGGCGCCACCGGCGACGGCGATCCCGAAGGCGCGGACGACGGGACGGCGAAAGGCGTCGGCTTCTCGCGCGGCGGCAACTCCTCGCCGCGGATCAGCGCGTCGATCTCCTCTCCGTCCAGCACCTCCCGCTCCAGGAGCGCCACGGCGATCCGGTCGAGGGAGTCCCGGTGCGCGACGATCAGCGACCGGGCGGTCTCGTATGCGCCCAGGACGAGCTTCTTGATCTCGTCGTCGATCTCCCGCGCCGTCGATTCGGAGTAGTCCTGGTGGCGCGCCACGTCGCGGCCGAGGAAGAGATGCTCGTGCTGCTCGCCGTAGGCCAGGGGACCGAGTCGCTCGGACATTCCCCACTCGCACGTCATCCTCCGCGCGAGCTCCGTGGCGCGCTTGATGTCGTTGCCCGCCCCGCCCGTGATCTCGCCGAAGACCAGTTCCTCCGCGACGCGACCGCCCATGAGGATCGCGAGATCGTTGCGGTATTCCTGCCTCTCCTTGAGATAACGGTCGCGCTCGGGCAACTGGTAGGTCGCGCCGAGATACGCCACGCCGCGCGGGATGAGCGTGA
>CAZWVM010000125.1:0-10222 GCA_964637705.1 uncultured bacterium | reverse complement strand
GCGTGGTGAGGAGCGCCCGCGGGTAGAGAAAAGTCCTCGTCCAGAGGCTCATGGACGAGAGGACCCCGGGGCTACCGTTTGCAACCGAATCCACAGCGCGTGATGAAGTGATTGACGGAGGTCTTCTTCCTCATAGCCCGCCAGACGTCCTCCTGCCGGATCGGCATGTGCGAGAGATCGGCGCCCACGGCGTTCTGGATGGCGTTGCCCAGCGCACCGCAGATCGCGATCATCGAGTGCTCGCCGACGCCGCGCGCGCCGAAGGGGCCATCGACTTGGGGCGTCTCGACCGCGATCGATTCCATCTCCTCCGGCATGTCCAACGACGTCGGGATCTTGTTGTCCGTGAAGTTCGGATTGAGGAGATGCCCCTCCTCGTCGTACATGTAGCCCTCGCACATCGCGGTGCCGAGACCCTGGAGCATCCCGCCGATCGCCTGGCCGCGGACGCAGGCCGTGTTGATCGCGCGCCCGACGTCGAAGGCGGAGGCGACCTTCAGGATGTTGTAGGCGCCCGTCTCGGGGCAGACCTCCACCACGAGCCCGTGCGCGCCGTAGGTCCAGTCCAGGGCGGGAAGGCCCTGGCCCGTCTCCTTGTCGAGGTTGCAGAGCCCCTGGGCGACGTAGCGGCCGATGCCCACCAAGGGCCCGCCGATCCCGTTGCCGTCCGGGTAGGCATAGCCGACCGCAATCTGCCGGAAGGCGATGGACTTCTCGGTCCGGTGCCGGATGAAGATCTTCTCGGCGTCGTGGTCGAGGTCGCAGGGCTGGGCGCGGAGGATCTGCCCGGCCACCTCGTAGGCGCGGTGGAGGAGGTCCTCGGCCGCGAGGATCCCGGCGTTGCCGGTGAGCATCAGGCCCTTGGAGGCGACCGTCTGCCAGTCGTACGGATCGTGATCGGTGTCGCAGTCGATCGAGATCTTCACCTTCTCCAGCGGGAACTTCAGCCGCTCCGCGATGATCTGCGCGATCGAGGTGTAGGTGCCGGCGCCGATCTCCGTCAGCGAGAAGTTCGCCGTCACGCTCCCGTCCTCGTTCATCCTGAGGATCACCATCGTCGCGGTGAAGGGCGGCATCGCGGGCGCCTTGTGGAGGCAGGCCACGGCCTTCCCGATCTTCATGCCGGTCTTCTTCTGGCGCGCGCGCTCGGAGGCGGAGAGCTTTCCGTATCCGATCGACTTCGCGACCTCCTCGAGGCACTTCGTCACGTTCCCCGAATGGGCCGTGATGACCTCGCCGGTCAGCGTGATCGAACCGGGCTTGAGAGTGTTGCGGCGCCGGAACTCGAAGGGGTCGAGCTTCACCGTGCGCGCGCAGAGATCCATGTGCCGCTCCAGGCCCCACGAGAACTCCACGTGACCGAAGCCGCGATAAGCGGTGCCGAAGGGCTTGTTCGTGTAGATCGTGTAGGCGTCGACCCACGCGTTGGGGACCTCGTAGGGACCGGCGGCGGAGTAGCCCGAGGCCCGGGTCACGTTCACCGCGTAGTCGGCGTAGGCCCCGGCATCCCAGTACATGGTCAGGTGCTGGGCCGTGATCCTGCCGTCCTTGCGCACGCCCGTCTTGATGCGGTAGGTGAGGGCGCTGCGGCAGGGCAGCATCGAGAACTCCTCCTCGCGCGTCGCCACGAGGCGGACGGGGCGACCGCCGGCCTTCTTCGAGAGGTAGGCGACGAGGGGTTCGAGGTGGATCCCGGCCTTGCCTCCGAAGCCGCCGCCCACGTGCGGGATGATGACCCGGACGTTCCTGTGCGGGAGCTTGAAGGTGTGGCAGAAGAGATTGCGGACGGTGAAGGGCGACTGAGCGCTCGTCCATAGTGTCACCTGGTCGCCCGGCAGCCAGCGGCCGATCGCCGCGTGCGTCTCCATCGGGACGTGCTGGACCGAGGGGTTCGTGTACTCGCGCTCCACCACCCAGTCGGCCTCCGCGAAGCCCTTCTCCACGTCGCCCTTCCTCAGCTTCTGGTGGTGGCAGACGTTCGTGCCGGGCTGGGGCGAGAAGACGGCCTGGACGTAGTCGTAGGTCCCGAGATCCGGGTGGACGAGGGGGGCCTTGCGATCGAAGGCCTTCACGGGGTCGAGGACCGGCTTCATGACCTCGTAATCGACCTCGATCAGGTCCACGGCCGCCTGCGCGATCTCGAGGGTGTCGGCCGCGACCGCCGCCACGGCCTCGCCGTAGTGCCGCACCACGCCGCGCGCGAGGATGAACTTGTCGACCATGTAGAGGCCGACGCGGTTGTCCAGTTCCGCGCCGGTGACGACCGCGCGGACCCCGGCGAGCTTCTCGGCCTTCGCGGTGTTGATGCGCACGATCTTCGCCTTCGCGTGAGGGCTCCTCTTCACCTTCGCGTGCAGGAGCCCGGGGAAGCGGAGGTCCGCGGCGTAGAGCGCGCGGCCCGTCAGCTTCTCGATCGTGTCGACGCGGCGGCTGCCCGTGCCGACGACCTTGAGGTCCCGGGGATTCATCTCATCGAACAATTTTCAGCTCCCCGGGCTTCTTCAGCTGCCCCGTGTAGTCGAGAACCGCCTCGATGATCTGCTGGTACCCCGTGCACCGGCAGAAGTTCCCCTCCAGGCCCTCCTTGATCTCCTCGACCGTCGGCTTCGGATGACGCTTCAGGAGGTCGCGGATCGAGAGGATCATGCCGGAGGTGTAGAAGCCGCACTGCACGCCGTGGTGCTTGTCCAGCGCCTCCTGCAGCTTCGAGAGCCTGCCGTCCTTCGCCTCGCTCTCCACCGTCTCGACCGTCGCGCCGTCCGCCTCCGCCGCCAGCACGAGGCAGGAGTTCACGGTCCGGCCGTTGAGGATCACGGTGCAGGCCCCGCACTCGCCGGCCGCGCAGCCCTCCTTCGTGCCGGTCATGCCCAGCTCGTCGCGAAGGAAGCGCAATAGCGTCATGTGGTCGAGGATCTTCCGCTCGAAAACCTCGCCGTTCACCGTCATCCTCACGAGACGCATCAGCGGACCTCTTTCACGAGTCCGCGGAGGTAGGCCTCGATCATGAAGAGACGATACTCGGCGGAGCCGCGAACGTCGTCGATGGGGTTCACGGCCTTCGAGGCGGCGCGGACCAGCTTCGCCACCGGCGTCGAGGACTTGAACTCGCCGCAGAAGACCGGGGTCGGGGCGGCCGAACCGACCGCGACGCGCAACTGCCCCTTGCGCTTGACGAGACAGACGCTCACGACCGCGAGGTCGTGTCCCTTGACGCGCTTGAGCTTGCGGAAACCGGCCTTGGCCCCCGCCATCGCCGCCGGCACCACCAGCCGCTCGAAATACTCGTCCGGCCGGATTCGCGTCCGCTTCACGCCCGTGAAGAACTCGGCCAGGGGCATCTCGCGCGCCCCGGCTTTCGAGCGCAGGTGGACCCGGGCCCCGAGGCACAGCAACGGCGGCGCCATGTCCGCGCAGGGCGAGGCGTTGCAGAGGTTGCCGATGACCGTCGCCCGGTTGCGCAACTGGTGCGACGCCAGCGTCTCGGCCGCGACGACGAGCGCCGGATACTTCTCACGGACCGCCGCGTGCTCCATCAACTGCGAGATGGTCACCGCCGGCCCGACCGAGAGTCCCTTCGCGTCGTCATACTCGACCGCGTCGTGGCCCGGCACCCGCTTCAAGTCGATCACCGCCTCGGGTTTCGCGAGCCCGGCGCGGATGTTGACGAGGAGGTCGGTGCCCCCCGCCAGGATTCGGGCGCGGCCGTTCCGGCTCGTCAGCATTTCGAGCAGATCGTCCTGGGAGCGGGGGGCGAGGTAGGAGAATTCGTAGTTCACGGGCGAACGTCCCGGAAGGGTTGCATGCGGCCCGCGGGGGGGCTGGAGAGACGTGTCAACATGCCGTGACCATTCTCGCCATACCCCGCGGATCCGTCAACGCTTTTGGAGGAAAAAACGGGATCCCGGCCCCCTTCGCCCGGGGGCGAAAAGGTCCGGGAAAGCCCCGGAAACAGCCTTAGCGCAGCCTGTTGGCGTAGTCCAACCCCTCCTTGGCGGAGGCGTTCGAAGGCGCGAACGTCAGGGCCTTGCGGAAGATCTGGAGCGCCTGGGACTTGCGGTTGGCGAGGGCGTAGGACCAGCCGCGCATGATCATGACGTCGAGGTCGAGGGGATAGAGCCGCTGCACACGGTTGTACTCCTCGGCGGCCGTCGCATACTGCGCCCTCATGTAGGCGGCGTAGGCCAGGCGGGTCCGCGAGGTGTAGTTGTACGGGTCGAGGGCGAGAGCGGCCTGGGCCGCCTCGGAGAGCTTTGCCCAGTTTTGAGCGAGAAGGAAATGGTATTGCTGATACTGCAGGGGCTCGATGGCGCCCGGCTCGAGCACGGCGGCGGAACCGTAGAGGGATGCCGCTTCCTCGTACTTCCCCGCGATGCCGCGGAGGTAGGCCAGGCGCATGACGCCGGCATAGTCCGAACGGGTCGAGCCGAGAGCCTCGTTCATGATCCGGTAGGCCTCGTCGATGTTGCCCGCCGCCTCGGCGGCATAGGAGGTCTCGAAGGCCCTGGCCATGTCGACCTCGGAGCGGACACTCGCCGGCATCGCGAGGAGGATCGCCAGGAGCGACACCAGCATCATTCTCGTTCTCGTCATCTTGCACCTCCGCTTGATCGTGCGACTCAACGAAAAGACTAGCAAGAGACGTTCCCGGTATTCAAGGAACAAGATTGTGTCTTTGTCGCGATGCGAGGGCGCCTCAAGAGGACCCTCGAACCCGCCGATAGCTGGAAGGATGACACTTCTGGACGGAACGAACGCTGTTTTGAAACCGGAACCGGACGGTTTTGCGCTGATCGGTCGCGAAGCCCTGGCGGATCACGCCGAGTCGGTGCTCGCCGAGGTCGATGGCGTCAAGCGAGGCGAGGATCCCGAGTGCATTCACCGGATGCGCGTCGCGATACGTCGCTTCCGGAGCGTCCTCGATTCCTTCTCCGGCATCTCGACCGTCGACTCCTCCGCCCGCTGGAACCGCCTCCTGAAGTCGACCGGCCGTCGCCTCGGCGCCGTCCGCGACCTCGACGTCCAGATCGAGGCCGTGAAGGCGTATCTCGAGGATCTTTCCAGCCCGCGCGGCCCGGGCGTCGAACGCCTGCGCCTGCGTCTCTGCCAGAAGCGGTCGCGCCTGCAGTCGCGCGTCGTCAAGGCGGTCGAGGCGCTGGAGGCCGGCGGTGTTCGCGAAGGGGTCCTGCAGGAACTCCGGCAGGACGTCGCTCTGGCCCGCTTGATCGGCAACGGCGCCGCCCCGGAATCCGGGCGCGACTCGGCGCGGCCGATCGTCGTCGACCGCATGGCCCGGCTCCTCGCCTTCGACTCCTGCGTCCACGATGCCGGCCGCGAGACGGAACTGCACGACATGAGGATCGCCGCCAAGCGCCTTCGCTACACCATGGAGGCCTTTCAGCCGCTCTTCGGGAAGAGCCTGAAGAAGCCGCTCGGCGTCGTGAAGGAGATGCAGTCGCTTCTCGGGGAGATCCACGACGCCGACGTCTGGATCGAGTTCCTTCCGCGGTTCCTTCGGCGCGAGCGCGAGAGGACCGAGCGCTACCTCGGCCACGTGCGGGGATTTTCGCGCATCGAGGCCGACGTCGATCGCTTCCGCGAGAACCGGCGGCGCCGGCGCACCGAGCGGTTGCTGGAGTTCCGGGCGCTCTGGACGAGGCTTTGCGACGACGGGTTCTGGCAGGAAGCCTGCCGATCGCTCGAGACCGCGCCCGTCGCGGCGCCGCCCAACGTCATTGCCCTGCCGCCCCCGGACGCGCCTGTCGAGCGCGCGGCATAGATGTCCCTGAGGAAGCGGCTGAGGAAGGCCGCTCTCCGCCTCCTGAGACGACACGACGGGGACCGCGCGCACCACGAGCAGGTGGCCCGCCTTGCGCTCGAGACCTTCGACGGGTTGAAACTTCTCCACGGCCTGGGGCGCCGCGAGAGGACATGGCTCGAGTGCGCGGCGCTCCTGCATGACATCGGGCGATCGGAGAGGGAAGAGGCCCACCACAAGGCCTCCTATCGCATGATCCTCGAGAGCGACGAACTGCCCCTGAAGCGCCATGAACGCCGGATCGTGGGCGCCGTGGCCCGCTATCACACCGGCGCCCTTCCGAGCGGAGAGCATGGAACGCTCGAGAAACTCTCGTCCTCCGAGCGCAAGGCCGTCAGGAAACTGTCCTCGTTCCTGCGCCTCGCCGACGCGCTCGACGCGCGGCATCGCGAGGCGGTGGACGAGGTGGAATACAAGGTCTCCCGGAAGAGGATTGTCGGACGGTGCTTCCTCCGGCGCGCCAAGCCGCGCCTTCGATCCCTGCTTCTGCGCCGGACCGACGACAAGGGTCAACTGCTCGAAAGGGTCTTCGACCGCGATCTCGAGCTGAAGCTCAAGGCGGCCTGACGAGCATGAAGGAGATCGAACGCAAGTTCCTGCTCGAAGAGGACGGCCGCGATCTCGTCTCCCCGGCCGCCCGGGCGGAAGGCTGGACCCCGGACGAACTGCGCGCCGAGGCGCGCCGGGGCGGCGTTCCCATTCGCCAGGGGTACCTGACACCCGAGGACGGCCGCAATCTCGCCGTCGCCCTCGGCCTCGCCGTCTCGGACGGTCATCACTACCGGATCCGCCGGATGGGCGACGCCTTCTTCCTCACGATGAAGGGTGAGGGCGACCTGGTGCGCGAGGAGATCGAGGTGGAGATCGAGGAGGCGGAGTTCGAGGCCTACTGGCCACTGACGGCCGGCCGCCGCGTCGAGAAACTGCGGTTCGAACGGACCTTCGGCGGAGTCGAGTTCGAGGTCGATGTCTTCGTCGACCGGGATCTCATCTTGGCCGAACACGAGGGCTCCAGCGAATCGGCCGTCATGGCCGCTCCCGCGCCCGGGCGCGAGGTCACGACCGATCGGCGCTACCGCAACAGCGTGCTGGCGAAGTAGGGAAGGCCGGCGGGAGGGGCCGCGGCCCTTCGGGCTTGCGGCCCTTCGGGCTTGCGGCCCTGCGGGCTTGCGGCTCTGCGGGCTTGCGGCCCGGGTCGCTACGCGCCCGGTGCGAGACGCGCGATCAACTCGTTCGCGCCGGCCGGGTTGGCGCGGCACTCCAGGAGCGCCTCGAGCATGAGGGGCGCGACGACCGTCGCGTCGCTCTCGATCACGAACATCGGGGTGTCCTTCGTGAGCTTGTCCCACGTGATCTTCTCGTTCGGGGTGGCGCCGGAGTAGGAGCCGTACGAGGTGACGGAATCGGAGATCTGGCAGAAGTAGGCCCAGGGCTTCGCCTCGCGGTTCAGGTCGTACTTGATCGACGGCACCACGCAGATCGGGAAGTCGCCGGCGATGCCGCCGCCCACCTGGAAGAAGCCGACGCCGGCTCCCTCCGCGAGAACTCCATACTGGTCGTAGAACGCGGCCATGTACTCGATGCCCGACTTCACGATCGACGGGGGAAGGTCGCCGGTCTTGACGTAGGAGGCGAAGATGTTGCCGAAGGTCGAGTCCTCGTGGCCGGGCACGACGATCGGCAGGTTCGCGCGCGCGGCCGCCAGGAGCCAGCACTCCTCCGGGTCGCCCTCCTGCAGTTCCGGCCCGACCGCCTGGACGAGCTCGTAGAAGTACTCGTGCCAGAATCGCCTCCGGCCGGTCTCGGCCGCCGACTTCCACATCGGCAGGATGATCTTCTCGACGGCGCGGAAGGCCTCGTCCTCGGGGATGGAGGTGTCGGTGACGCGCCGCATCCGTTCATTGAGGATCCGGGTGTCGTCCTCCTTGGTGAAGTAGCGGTAGTCGGGGAAGTCCTTGTAGCCCTTGTGCGCGACGAGGCGGAAGAGGGACTCCTCGATGTTGGCGCCGGTGACGGAGAAGCCATGGATGAGGCCGGCGCGGATCGCGGGGGCGAGGGTGATGCCGAGCTGAGCCGAGGACATGGCGCCGGCGACGGCCCAGAACATCTTCCCGCCCTTCTCGACGTGGCGCCAGTAGGCGAGCGTGGCGTCGCGGGTGGCCCGGGCGTTGAAGTTGCGGTAGTTCCGGAGGATGAAGTGGAGGATGGGATGTGAATCGCGGTTCATCGGGAACGATTATGCCAAGCTTTGAGGGGAGAGCCAAGGGGTAAGAGCGCGCTCTCTTCCGCGCGCGGAACGAACACTTCGACCTCTGCCTCGGCCGACCCCCGGTTCGTCGGCTCGGGTGTATCTTCCTTTCGTCTCTACCGCTCGCCCTTGGCCCGGAACGCGATCTCGAAGGAGCCCGATTCCTGCGCGACGAGCTCATCGCGCGAAGGTATGCCGGAGGGCCAGAGATCGCGCGCCGAACGGCCGTCGCGCGCGCGACGCCGGCCCTCGCCGGTGAGGACGAGGAGGTCCTTCAAGCCGCGATCGTCCGTTCGACCGATCATGGCCTGAAGAGGAACGCGATGACGAAGACCATCGCCAGGGCGGAGAGGCCGACGGTGATGAAGTAACCCTTGTGAATGAGCGTGGGGATCGAGCAATGAGCGCCGTGGCGGGCTTCCTCCAGCCGTGTCGCTATCGAGTTGATGCCCAGGAAGACGAGGAACGAGACGACCAGGGTGCCGATATCGAGAAGGATCCGGGTCCACCATGGCGCGGAACGGGCTATCGTGTGCGAGGCCAGTGTCACTCCGACCGAGACCAGGCCGCCGGCGACGATCCTGTCCGTGCAGTTAGTCTGAATGGAAGCACCTCCTCATGGGAGGCCCAGTCTCCCGCGACCCCGGTGACCACCGGACCGGCTGAGAGCCGGTACGCCGGGCGGACAGGGCCGCATTCACGTTTCCGGGTCGAGGGAAGGGGGCCGGCGGGAATTCTTGGCGACCCGCTGCGCCGGACGAAGACGCGATTCCGGATCGGCCGACGGGCGCGCGGAATGCGGCTGGTGACTCACCCCTCATGTGACCATCGTACCGCGTTCCGTTGTCGCCGCAACGGAATTCCCGGCACCTGAATTCAGGTGAAGGGCGGTGGCGGCAGCGCAAAGCTTGTTCCTTGCCACCCCGGTCGGGTCGGATGCTCTGCGGCATCACCGAGGCATCGACAGGAACACGCCACGTCAGTCAATGATCTCCACTAAGTAGGATTCGATTCCCATGCGGTGTTGAGCGATATATACAAGCACTGCAATGAGAATCAACCCGATGAGAATTTTCGTGACCAAAGTCGCCTGCGAGAATGGAATATATAGTCGATAGCAGGAGGTGACAAAAATGCTTACGACGGCGATAGGGAACAGTATCAGTGAAGCTAGTAGTAGAGGCAATACAAGGATCGGATGAGATATATCGAGATGGACAAGAGCTAATGTAGAGAGAACGCAGAAGGCGGTCGATACATAGACTCTGTATGGTGTACCGCCCATTAAATCTTCCCCGGCGAGGTGGTTTTGAGAGACACCTTGCCCTTCGTCACCGTATACGAAACCCGTATGTACGGTGGTGAGGGAGGAGTCCCGGCGCGAGCCGGGCTCCTATCCCGATCGAAGTCATGCGAAAATCAAACAGCTTTCTTTGTGAGCGGCCGAACGCGCTTGTCGGGACGCTGCTCCGCAAGATCGTAAGCCGTCTGCAAATTCGTCCAGAACTCGGGTGATGTCCCGAAAGTGGCGGAAAGCAACCATGCGGTTTCAGGGGAGACGCCGCGCTTTCCGCGCACCAGTTCGTTGATGCGCTGGATCGGAATGCCCAGATGCTGGGCCAGTCTTATCTGAGTCACTCCCATGGGATTGAGAAACTCCTCAAGAAGAATTTCCCCAGGGTGAGTGGGTGTGCGATTCTCAGGAATCATGAGCGTCTCCTTTCATCGGTGGTAGTCCACGATAGCCACATCTTGGACCCGGCCGTCATTCCATCGAAAAACGACACGCCATTGGTCGTTGATGCGAATACTGTGTAATCCCCGCTCCTTTCCGGAGAGCGCCTCAAGTCGATTGCCTGGAGGCACCCTCAGATCGTCGAGCCTATGCGCGGCGTTGACCATATCGAGTTTCCGGCGAGCAACACGAAGAATGTCGGCCGGAAATCGTCGTGCTCGGCTCGAGTGACGGCCGTGATAGACATCTGCTGTGGCCGGGTCGGCAAAAGTTTCAATCACGGAAGGATTATCGCATATACACGACTACACGGCAAGTGTGTAATTAGGAAATTCGTCCAACGATTGCGACTGCCGAACCGGGCGCCCATTGATGGACAGCGAGCGATGCGCGCCGATGACCTTCACTGGAACATCCGCCGGGT
>CAZWVM010000124.1:0-10502 GCA_964637705.1 uncultured bacterium | reverse complement strand
TCTTGCGGATCATCTTGCCGCCGGGGCCGATGATGTCCTTGATCTTGTCCTCGGGCACCTTGATGGTGATGAGCCGCGGGGCGTTCTCCGCCAGCGTCTCCTTCGGGCGCGCGATCGCGTCCTCCATCTTCGCGAGGATCTCGAGCCGCGCCTTCTTCGCCTGGGCGAGCGCCGTCTTCATCAGTTCGACGGTGAGCCCCTCGATCTTGATGTCCATCTGCAGGGCCGTGACGCCCTCGCGCGTTCCCGCGACCTTGAAGTCCATGTCCCCGAAGTGGTCTTCGAGTCCCTGGATGTCGGTGAGGACGGCGGTGCGGCCCTTCTCGTCGGAGATGAGGCCCATGGCGATGCCGGCGGCGTGCGCGGAAATCGGCACGCCCGCGTCCATGAGCGAGAGGGAACCGGAGCAGACGGAGGCCATGGAGGACGACCCGTTCGACTCGAGGATGTCCGAGACGACGCGGATCATGTAGGGGAAATCCTCCTCGGAGGGCAGGATCGGCTCGAGCGCGCGGCCCGCGAGGGCCCCGTGACCGATCTCGCGCCGGCCGGTCCCGCGGATCGGCCGCGCCTCGGCGACGGAGAAGGGCGGGAAGTTGTAGTGGAAGAGGAAGCTCTCCTCCTCCTCGCTCTCGATGTCGTCGCGGCGGCGGCGGTCACGCGCGGTGCCGAGCGTGGTGACGCCGAGAGACTGGGTCTGGCCGCGGGTGAAGATCGCGGAACCGTGGGCGCAGGGGAGGGGGCTCATCTCGATCGAGATCGCGCGGATCTCGTCGAGCTTGCGGCCGTCCGGCCTCACGCCCTTCTCGATGATGTCGTTCCGGACGATCTCGACTTCCATCGACTCGATGGCCGCCTTGTAGTCCTTGACCAGTTCCTCGCCGTTCTTCGCGGTCATCTCGGAGACGATCTCGGCGGAGAGCGCCTCCATCGCGTCCTGGCGGGCGATCTTCTCGCGGATCGCGGAAGCCTCGCGCATGCGGGCCATGTAGGCGGCGCGGATCTCGGCCTCGACGGCCTCGTTCTTCTCGGGCGGGGCGACCGCCATCTTCGGAGTGCCCGCCTTCGCCACCAACTCGTCGATCATCGCGATGAACTCGGCGCCGACCTTCTTGCCGTACTCGATCGCCTCGATCACCTCGTCCTCGGAGACGATCTCCATCCCGGCCTCGACCATGCAGATGGCGGAGCGGGTGGAGGCGACGAGCACGTTCATGTTGCTCTCGGAAATGTCCTTGGAGACCGGGTTGGCGACGAACTTGCCGCCGATGCGCCCGACGCGGACGCCGCCGATGGGCCCGTTGAAGGGGATCTTGGAGATCGCCAGCGCCGCGGAGGCCCCGTTCATGGCGAGCATGTCGGGGTTGTGAACGCCGTCGGCGGAGATGACGAGCGCGGTGACCACGATCTCGTTGTAGACGCCGTCGGGGATGAGCGGGCGGATCGGGCGGTCGATCAGGCGCGCGGTGAGCGTCTGGCGCTCGTCCGGCTTCGACTCGCGCTTGAAGAATCCGCCGGGCACCTTTCCGACGGAGTAGTACTGCTCGCGGTAATCGACCGTGAGCGGCAGGAAATCGGCGTTCTCCTTGGGCTGCGGAGAGACGACGGCGGTGACGAGAACGATGGTCCCGCCGGCCTGGACCGTGACGGAGCCGTGCGCCTGCTTGGCGATGCGGCCGGTCTCGATCGAATAGGAAACGCCGTCAATGACGCGTTCCACCTTGTTGATGGGCATGAATGCCTCCTTGTGCGCGTGCTCGAGCCCCGCAGGGCGTTTCGAGCCGCTATCCAGCCGCCCGGGAGGGCGGCGCGTGATGACGCCGCGCTTTTCGCGGCATCGACAGGAGGCGAGAGACGGGCAGGACCCCGAAAAAACGAAAAATGTCCCCGCTTCCGGGGGCGCTTTCCGCTTTTTCGGGACGATGCCGCTCGCGCCTCGTTCGACCGCCCCCACCCGGGGGCGGTTCCCTGCAAACGACTCCTTACTTTCTCAGGTCCAATTGCTTCAGGATGGTCTGATAGCGCGCGAAGTCGGTTTCCTTCAAGTAGTCGAGCAGCTTGCGCCGCCGGCCGACCATCTTGAGGAGACCTCGCCGCGAATGATGATCCTTCTTGTGGACGTCGAAGTGAGTCCCGAGGGAATTGATCCGCTCGGTCAGAAGGGCGATCTGGACCTCCGGACTGCCCGTGTCCTTCTCGTGCCGCCTGACCTTCGTCATGGCTCCGGTCTTCCCGGAGTCCTTATCCCTGACCACGTTCCTTACCTCCGATATGTTGTCTCCCGAGCCGCAGGGTGGCCGGCGGGTCAGGCCGGTTCCCGCATGCGGGGATCCAAGGGACGTTATCAGAATCCGGGGTGAAGGGAAGAGGAAAACATCACTCGTCTCTCGCGTTCCGTTTTCCTTTTTGATTCCGAATCCGCCGGGGGGGTTATAATGGGCGCCGCATGATGCCCAAGGCCCACATCGTCACTTACGGCTGCCAGATGAACCGGCAGGAATCGGGCGTCATGTCCGCGCTCCTTTCCCGCGCCGGCTACGTCCTGACCGACGAGATCGACGAGGCGTCGCTCGTCGTCGTGGAGACCTGCGCGATCCGGAAGAAGGCCGAGGAGAAGGTCTACTCGCTCCTGGGGCGACTGCGCAAGCGGCGCGAATCCTCGCCCTCGGACTTGACCATCGCCCTGTGCGGCTGCGTGGCGACGCGCGAGGCGGCCGAGGATCTGGTCGCGCGCCACGGCGTCTCCGTTGTTCTCGGTCCCCGGCGCGTCGCGCGCATCGCGGAGGCGGTGCGCGCATCGCGCGAGGCGCCGGTCGTCGACATCGGCGACGAGTGGGCGGTGCCGCCCGACGACGTGAGCGCGCCCGACGTGCCCGGCGTCTCAGCTTTCGTCACCGTCATGCAAGGGTGCTCCAATGCCTGCACCTACTGCGTCGTCCCGTCCCGGCGGGGACCGGCCGAATCGCGCCCGGCCGGCGAGATCGTCGCGGAGGTGAGGCGCCTCGCGGACGCGGGCTACGGCGAAGTGACGCTCCTGGGGCAGAACATCTCCCACTACGGGATCGACCGTCCCGGCACCGAACGCCTCATCGATCTCCTCGCCCGCGTCGAGACGGAGACAGCGATGCCGCGCATCCGCTTCGCGACCTCGCACCCCGCCTACATCGACGATCGCTTCATCGACGGGTTCGGCCGCCTCAGTCGCGTCATGCCGCACCTGCACCTTCCCGCCCAGTCCGGCTCCGACCGGATCCTCGCGGCGATGCGCCGCGGCTACACGGCGGAGCGCTACCTCGAGATCGTCCGCGCGATCCGCGCCTCGAGGCCCGGGACGTCGGTGATGACCGACATCATCACGGGCTTCGACGGGGAGACGCCGGAGGATCACGCCGCGACTCTCGCGTTCCTGCGCGCCGGCGAATTCGACGGGGCCTTCATCTTTCCCTACTCCGAGCGGCCCGGGACCGCCGCGGCGACGGCCGCGCCCGGCCCGAAGGTTCCTCACGCGGAGCGGAAACGCCGGTGCCACGAGGCCCTGAAGCTCGTCGAGGAGATTGCCGCTCCGAAGCGCGAGCGGCAGAGGGGGTCCATCGTCGAGGTTCTCGTCGAGGAGCCGGGCCGCGGCCGCGAACTCGGGAACATCACGGTCTGCTTCGAAGGAGGACGCCCCGGACTCATCCTGAAGGTTCTCGTCGGGCGTACCTCGGCCTTTGCACTCAAGGGGGAGGTCGTCGCCTGAGCCGTTCCCGGCGTGCTTCCTCCTGTCTCAAGCGCCTCCTTCTTCTCGCCTTGGCCGTGGTCCTCGTCGTCACACTGGCGCCGCTTCTCTTGAAGGACGTCCCGGGTCGCCTCCGGGGGGCGATCGAGGCCCGGACATTCGCTCCCCAGATTCGCGCCGCCTCGGCCCGCGCCGGCGTGGATCCGATGCTCGTCATGGCCATGGTCTACGTGGAGAGTCGATTCGACCCCCGCGCGGTCTCGAACCGGGGCGCGATGGGACTGATGCAACTCATGCCCTCGACGGCCCGCGAGGTCGCCCGGCAGAACCGGATCGCCCTTCGAGACACCTCCGAACTCTTCCGGCCCGATCTCAACCTCGAGATCGGAACCCTCTATTTTCGCGGGCTCCAGGAATCGTTCGGCGACACCCGGCTGGCGATCGCGGCATACAACGGAGGACCGAACTCGATTCGGGAATGGTTGAGGGATGGAGGCGAGACGGATATCGTCCGATATGAGAAGGAGGAGACCCGGCGCTACGTGCAAGGGGTCATGGGCGCCTTCGAAAGACTGGAACGCCTCAGAAAGGCATGGAGAACCGCGCGTGAGTTTATCTGATCTTCTTGTTCCCCTGATCGTGATTCTCGCGGTGCCCGTCCAGGCGGCCCCGGTCGAGATCGCCGAGGCCGATGCGCTCATCGAGGAGGGAAGAACGGACGAGGCCGCGGCGTTATTGAAAGCCGCTGCGGCCCGACTGAGGGGCGATGACCTGGTGGCCGCGCGATTCGCATGGGCCATGGTCGACACGGATCCGGTCAATGCGGCGGCCCAGTTGAAGAGCGTCGCGACCCTCTCGCCCGCCCGTCGGGCCGAGGCCCTCGTCGCCGAGGCCGAATTGCTCCTCTCGAGCGGCGAAGCCGATGCCGCACTCCTTCCCCTCAAGGAGGCCGTGGCGCTCGATGCCGGCCCCTTTTCGGCGCGCGCCAGCTACCTCAGGGGCGTCGCCCTCCTTGCGGCGGGAAAACCCACCGAGGCGAAGCAGGCCTTCGCCGACTACCTCATTGATTTCCTCGAGGGCACATTCCAGCCGTCCGCGCGCGTCGGCATCGCCGTCGCGAACGAGAGACTCGGGCGCACGCGCGAGGCGGTCGAGATCTACAAGGCCGTTCTCGCACAGCACCGGGGATTCGAGGACGAGGTTTGGATCCTGGAGCGGCTCGTGAGGCTGCTTCGCGCGGAACAACCCGCCGAGGCGAAGCGCTACGAGGATCTTCTGGCACAAGGCTACCCGGAGCGCGATCCGTATCTCGAGCCTTCCGTCGAGACTCCTTCGGTGGCACGCCCGTCCACACCCGCACCGGCTCCGGTTCAACCCAGACCCTCCACCCCGGCCATCGCACAGGATACACGCCCTCAGCCCTCGCCCGTTCGCGAGGCTCCGGCGGCGCCGCGGCCGACCCCGGCCCGGTCAACACCCGCTTCGAACGTCCGCGATACCGTCTACACCTTCCAATGCGGTGTCTTCAGTTCACGCGCCAACGCCGAAAACCTGATGCAACGCCTGAAGAGCCAAGGTTTTTCAGCCGAGATCCAGCCGCGCGGACCCCTCTTCGTGGTCACGGCCGGACGTTACTCCTCGAGGGAGAGGGCCATGGAGCAGGTCTCGAGAATTCAAAGCATCACGAGGGAAACTCCGCGCATTCTAGAACGCTGATATTGCTGTAGTTGTAAAAACAGCTCGCAAAAACGGCATCCATCGGATATCCTGCGGCAACCGCAGCAGAGAATACAAACTGAATCGAGGGGCTTTCCCGGCGTTTTCGCCGCTCAGACAGCGCGGATTTTTGATCTTCATATATCCTGCTACCGCGCACGAGCAGGCCGTCCATCGTTACCGGGGCCTCCACCGGAGGGATTTCCATGGCTGAAGACTTTTCCTTCGACATCGTTTCTCGCGTCGATTTCCAGGAGGTCGAGAACGCGCTCGGGCAGGTCCGGAAGGAGATCGGGCAGAGATTCGATTTCAAGAGTTCGCCCGTCACGATCACGCGGGACAAGGAGAAGATCACGATTACCGCCGAGGACGAGTTCAAGATGAAGGCGGTCGTGGACATCCTCCAGGGCAAGTTCGTGAAGCGCTCCGTGCCCCTGAAGAACATCCAGTACTCGAAGCCGGAGCAGGCGCTCGGGGGCACCGTGCGCAAGACCCTGACGATCACCTCGGGCATCCCGACGGAGAAGACGAAGGAAGTCGTGAAGTTCATCAAGGAGAAGAAGGTGAAGGTTCAGGCCTCGATCCAGGCCGACCAGATTCGCGTCTCGAGCAAGTCCAAGGACGATCTCCAGAAGATGATCAAGCTCCTCCGCGATCAGGATTTCGGCATCGACCTGCAGTTCGCGAATTATCGTTGATCGTTCTTCGTTGACTCTTCACCGTTCACCGATGAATCCGAACAGGTCCTCACGACGCCCATGCGAAGAAGAGTGAAAAGCGGAGCCGCGCCTCCCCGCCGCGCGCGCGTGAGACCGACGGTCGTTCTCGTTCCCCTCGGTTGCGACAAGAACACGGTGGACGGGGAGAAGATCCTGGGACGGCTCCACGAGGGCGGCTATCTCATCGAGGACGCCGCGTCGATCGAGGCCCGGCGTCGCCCCCTGGACCTGCTCGTCGTCAATACCTGCGCCTTCATCGGTCCGGCCCGCGACGAGTCGCTCGGCGCCTTGCGGGCGGCGGCGCGGCTGAAGGAGGCGGGGCGCTGCCGGCGCATCGCGGTCTCGGGCTGTTTCGGTCCGTGGCTGAAGGAGACCCTCCCCGAGGATCTCCGCGAGGCCGTCGACGTCTTCATCGGTCCGGGCGACATCCACCGCGCCTACGAGATCGTCGAAGGCCTTGAGGAGGCCCGATTCCGTCCGCCGGCCCGATCCCTGCAGGCCGGCCCCCGGCTTCTCACCCGATCCTCCGGCACGGCCTTCGTCAAGATCGCCGAGGGCTGCGACCGATCCTGCTCCTTCTGCACGATCCCGCGCCTGCGGGGGCCTTTCCGCTCCCGTTCCGTGCGGTCCGTCGTCGCCGAGATCCGCTCGCTGGTCGAGGCCGGCGTGAAGGAGGTCGTGCTGGTCTCGCAGGACACGACGAGCTTCGGCGTCGACCGCGGCACGACGCTCGTGCGCCTCGTGGAGGCGATCGGCGGGATGCGCGCGGCCGAGCGCCCGGTGCGCGTCCGGCTTCATTACCTGCATCCCGCTCGCGTCACCCGGAGCCTCGTCGCGGCCATCGCCTCCTCGCCCGTCGTGGCGCCGTATTTCGACATTCCGATCCAGCACGCCGATCCGCGCGTGCTCCGCGCGATGAAGCGGCCTGCCGACCCGGATCGCATTCTCAGGCTCACGGAGGAGATCCGGGCGCGGTTCCCGGAGTGCGCGATCCGCTCGACCGTGATCACCGGGCATCCCGGCGAAACCGCGGCGGCGTTCCGGTATCTCCTCGCGTTCCTCGAGAGAGTACGCTTCGACCGGCTCGGGGCGATACCCTACTCTCCCGAACCCGGCACCGATTCCTTCCGGATGAAGGATCCGGGGCGGGCGGAGGAGCGCGCGGCGGCCGTGATGGAGCTTCAAGCGGGCATATCGCGAGAAAGGCTCAAACTCCGGGTCGGAAAACGCTATGATGTGCTGATGGATACGGAGACGACAGGACGGACGGTGCTGGAGGCGCCGGACGTGGACGGAACGGTGCGGATCGAGGGGCGGCAGGGATGCATCCAGCCGGCCGTCATCACCGGGTCCGACGATCACGATCTCGAGGCGCGGCCGGCATGACGGTCTCGAACCAACTCACGCTCCTGCGCGCCTGCTCCTCGATCGTTCTCATCCCCATCCTCGCCATCGACGACCAGCTGGCGCGTCTCTTCGGTCTCCTCATCTTCGCCATGGCCGCCTTCTCGGACTACTACGACGGGCGGCTGGCGCGCATGACGGGGCAAACGACCCGCTTCGGGATCATCGCCGACCCCATTGCGGACAAGCTCCTGACGATCGTCGCGTTCGTCGCGCTGACGATCCTCCAGCCCTCCTTCATGCCCCTCTGGATGACGGTTCTCATCGTCATCCGCGAGTTCCTGATCACCGTCTACCGGCTCGCGGCCCTCGTCGGCGGGCGCGTCCTGGCCGCCGACCGGTGGGGCAAGTGGAAGACGGGATTCCAGATCACCGCCATCGTCTGCGCGCTCCTGGCGACCGCCCTCTTCTCCGGGGAGGTGGGCCGTTCCTGGGAGGCGGCGATGAAGGAAAGCGGTTGTTACATCGCCGTCCTGGCGCCCGTCTACGGGCTCTCGCTCATCGCGACCCTGCTGACGGTGATCTCGGGCATCCACTACGTGCACGCCGAGCTTTCCCTGCGTCGGAACCGGCGTGGCTGACGGGAAGCCGTCCTCCCGGCCGGTCTCCCGGATGCTGGCGACCTTCCTGGGCGCCGGCTACTCGCCCGTCGCTCCGGGAACGGCCGGCAGCCTCGCCGCTCTTCCCCTGGCCTGGGTCGCCGCGTCGAACGCGCCGTGGGGCATCGTCGTCTCGGCCCTCCTTCTTCCGGTGGCGATCGCGAGCGCCGGTGAGGTCGCCCGCGAGAGGGGGGACGACGACCCGGGCATCGTCGTGATCGACGAGGTCCTCGGCATGACGATCGCGGCGATCGGACTGGGCGCGACGTGGTGGAACCTGCTCATCGCCTTCCTCTGCTTCCGGCTCTTCGACATCGTGAAACCCTGGCCCTGCCGGCGCCTCGAAGGCCTGCCGGGCGGCTGGGGCATCGTCATGGACGACGTGATGGCGGGGCTCTACGCCCTGGCGTGCGCCCATCTCCTGCGTCCGTTCCTCTCCGTTTTCTTCGAGGCCTGACGCGCGCCGTGTCCGGGTCCGCTCCCGCCGTTTCGATCGGCTTCCGTCTTCCTCCCGACGCGGCTTTCACCTGCGCGCGCTGCAATCGCTGCTGCCGCGGGGACTGGCTCATCGCGATCACGGCCGAGGAGGCGGAGAGACTGCGGGCGCTCTACCCGGGGATCGAGCCGACCGCGGGCCGGGAAACGCTGAAAGGGGAGGAGGTCTTCCTCATGGCGCGCCGCGCCGACGGGGCGTGCGTCTATCTCGCGGACGAAGGCTGTCGCGTGCACGCGGAGCACGGGAGCGCCGCCAAGCCCGCGGTCTGCCGCAAGTTCCCGTACTTTCCCCGCGCCGTCGGGAGCACGGCCTTCGTTCACCTCTCGCGCATGTGCCCGACCGTCTACGCCGCGCGCGGCGCTTCCGGAGAGGAACTGGCGCTCGACGCCGCCCTCTCCTCCGGCAGCCCCGGCGAACCGGAACCCGAGCCCGGGATCGTGCGCGTGGCGGGCAACTCCACCACGGACTGGGCGGGCTATCTCGATTTCGAGAACCGTCTCTCCACGCTCCTATGCGACGAGCGCTGGCCGCTCGACGACGCGGTCGCGGCCGGCGAGATCCTCCTGAGGCGTCATGCGGGCCTGGAGGTGCCCCGCGCGAACGCCGCGGAGGACGAAGCCCTGGACGCGGTGATGGCCGCCATTGCGCGCCGCGAACCGATGCTGGGGCTGTATCGCTACGTCATGGCGGCGCTCGTGACCCTGACGGAGAGTCGCCGGACGGGTCGGATCGAGCCCTCGGTCTGGGTCGAGGATCTCGGGATCTTCGGGCGCGTCCTCTTCAAGACCGGGCGGATCCGCCTTCGCACGCTCGGCGCCGAAGTCGCCCTGAGGGACGTCGCGGCGGTGCCCTGGCCGCGCCGCGACCGCCCGTCGCTCACGCCGCTGCGGAGCTTCCTCGCCTCGCATCTCCACCACAAGTTCCTCCGTGTTGCCCCGGACCTCGAGTACGCCTATCATCTCCTCGTGGGCGCATACGCCGCCGTGAAGTTCTACGCCCGGGCTTCGGCGGCGGCGGGGGGGCGCGAGGCGATGACGGCCCAGGATCTCCAGCGCGGTATCGAGTGCGCGGAGTACAACCTGCTCCTGCACCGCCCGCTGCGAGACGCCCCGCTGGAGAAACGGCTCGTGAGAGGCATGTTCCGCAAGTTTCTGTTCCACCCCTCCTACACCAGCTCCCTGGTGATCTTCTGATGCGCGCCGCGGCCCTCGTTCTCGCGGTGTTCTTCCTCGCCGCCCCCGGCCGCGCCGCCACCCTGAACGATCGCTACGAGGCCGTGGTCGCGGCCTACCAGGCTTTGAAGGCGGAGGGGCGGATCACGTCGCGGGAGGAGGCTCTGCACGAGGAGATCCTGGCGGCGCGGCGCGGCCGCGACATCGCGCGGCTCGCGGAACTCGTCACCCGCGCCGAGGAGATGTACGCGGTCGGCTCGAACTTCTCCGACGCGATCGTCATCCAGCTCTCTCCCGACGGCGGCGAGATCCGCGGTCCCTCGGACTCCTTTCCCCTCAGCGCGGGGATTCTCGTCGACGAGCGCGACATCCTCCTGCGCGATCCGCGGGCTCTCGACGACATGGCGGTCTACCGGATCCTCTCCTCCGACACGCCGCCCTCCTTTCTCACGCCGCTCGCGCCGCCGCCCGATTCGGCCGCGCCGCCGCCGCGCTTCATTCCCCCGCGCGGGTGGGCCGGCATGAACCAGGTCGCGGAGCGCTGGAGGAAGATCGCCGCGATCGCCGAGACGGGAACGATGGTGACGACGGCCGGGATCGAAGCGAGCCGTCCGGATTTCGCGGAGTGGATCTACGCGGAGACGTCGAGGCGCCCGCGTCACCCTCTCTGCGTCATCG
>CAZWVM010000123.1:0-10745 GCA_964637705.1 uncultured bacterium | reverse complement strand
CCGCTCGCGACGTTGATGTAGTCCATGTTCGGGTTCCAGTCGAAGTCGCCCGGATCCTTGTGCCAGACCCAGCTGTCGGCGGTGGCGGCGTCAAAGGCCATTCCGCCGGGGACGGGGGCGTCGGTCGCGTACCACTTGGTCGGGACGCGGTGCGCAACGCTGTCGGCTCCGCCGACGAGACCGCTGCGGAAGGTCTGCCCGGCGATGGGGCCGTTGTTCGTATACGATTTCACGCGCCAGCTCGCGCCGGGCGCCGTGACGTTGATCTCGACATACTGCGCCGCGGCCGCGAAGTTCTGGCCGCTTGCGATGGCGCCGAAGCCGACGCCGGCGGCGTCCTGGTCGTCGCTCACGTTCTTGGCCTGCACCGAGAAGGTGATCGGAGCCCCGAGATTCAGGGAGACCGGGACGGAGCGCGTGGCGACCTGGGCGGAAGCCGGGAGCGCCGGGACGATGACGAGGGCGGCGACGAGCGCCGCGAGCGAAAGTATGCGCAACATGGGTGAAGCTCCTTTTCGATTGAGATGGCGGATCGAGTTTCGCGCGCCCGGAACCCCCCTGGACTCCCCCTCTCCCCGGCCGCAAAGGTAGACGATTAACTTCAATAGGTTAATCGTTTACATGATAACCGCGAGGGCGGGCCCGTCAAGAGGGATTCTCAAGAAAAGTTTGCGGGAGCCCGTGTAAGGGGTTTCAAAGCCTCAAAAAAGAGGCGCGGGGGCTGGGGAAAAAGGACGGCGGCAAAGGGGCGGATCAGGTCGTCTCGCCGGCAAGAAGCGAAACCGGGAGCATCGTGGTCTGTCTCGAGGGGCGCCCGTTGCGGATCCGCTCCAGGAGCACTCGCACCCCGTATTGCCCGATCTCCACGATCGGCTGGTTCACCGTGGTGAGCCGCGGATGGATGATCTGCCCCGCGGGCAGGGCGTCGAAACCGACGAGCGCGATGTCGTCGGGGACCCGCACGCCCCGTTCCGTGAAGGCGCGCAGGGCGCCCATCGCGGTGAGGTCGTTGGCGGCGAAGACGGCGTCGAACTTCGCCTTCTCGTCGAGAAGGCGGCAGGCGTTCACGTAGCCGTCGTTCATGTCGTAGCCGCAGGTTCTCACGGACGGCTTCAGGCCCGCCTCCTGCACGGCCTTCAGGTATCCCGCCTTGCGGTCCGCGGCGCTCGTGGAGAGCGCGAAACCCTCGAGGTGGACGATCCCCTTCCGGCCGCGCTCCGCGAGGTGCCTCGTCGCGATGTAGCCTCCCTCGCGGTTGTCGCAGTCGACATACGGAACATGCTTGTTCCGCGAGTCCGGTTTTCGTCCCACGATCACCACCGGGATGTCCGCGGGAATCGTCGTGTCGAAGGCCGCGATCGGGATGATGTGCCCGTCGCAGAATCCCCGGTTCAAAGCCGAGAGAATCCCCTCGCCGGAGTTCCACTGGTCGAAGGCGACGAAGGTGAGGGAGAGATCGTACCCCTCCGACTGGGCCTCCGACGCCATGCCCTGGAAGAGTTTCATCTGGTATTCGCTGGAGAATAGGCCGCCCCAGTTGGGGCAGAGCACCTGCAGGCGTTGGGATCGACCGGTCTTGAGGGCATGGGCCACCGGATTGCGGGTGAATCCCTTCTCGCGGGCGATGCGCAGGATCTTCTCGGAGGTCGTCTTGGAGTAGTGGGAGAGATCCTTGCCGTTGAGAACCCGCGAGACGGTCGCGGTGGAGACGCCGACGAGACGCGCGATGTCGCGCGTCGTGACGCCCTTTCTCTCCATGCGCGGCGATTTCCTCATGGCACCATTCTGCCATCCCGGGGGCGGCAGGAAAAGGGCGAAGTCATTCGATTTCCCGCCCCGGGCACGGCGTCCCCCAACGCCTGAATCCCCGGAGATGGTGTTCATTCACCACCCGCCCGCCGTAGCGTCCGCTCCGGCGGGCTCGAGGCACGGAGAACACCGAGAGGATCAGAAACCGAATCAACGCAATTTGTGATCAAGAGATCATGGAGATCCTATTGAGTTCGAAGTCAAGCCGGACCGGGTTCCTGGTCATGTCAAGTCCTCGTTGTCTACGTGCCTCGGTGGCAAATCAACTTCCGGGGATCAAGGCGGCGTCCCCCATTTGCCTCGCGCCCCGCCGGCCGATACGATGGAGCCGCCATGAAGAGACTCCTTGCGCTCTGCGCGCTCATCGCTGTTTCCGCCGTCGTCACGGGGGCCGTCGAACCGGGGCCGAAAAGCCTGGACCTGACGCTTACAACTCATTCCACGGCCCCCATGTTCGCCCTGCCCCCCGGGATGCCGCCGGGCATGACCATCCCGGGCCTGACCGACATGAACAAGCCCACGCGCTCGATCGACGGCTCCGCGGAGTATCGCCGCGTGCCGGCCGGCTCGATCCACGTCTCCGTGCCGGGCGACCTCGGGCTCGCCGGCGACCGCCTGGTCCTGAGGCTCTCCCGCCCGGAGGCGGTGAGCATTCCCGACTCGATTCCCTCCGGTCGCGGGCCCGCTCCTTCCGGCCGATTCCAGATGACGACGAAGCAATACTGGCGCCCGAACACCGCCGCCGGGCCGCTCGTGAACGAGATCGACGTCGATCTTTCGCAATACAGCGGTGCGGACGGTCGGATGCCTTCGCGTCGCACGATGGAGCGCGCGATGGAGCGGGCCGGGATCGACCGCACGGCGACGGGGGAAGAGGACGTGCCGAACGTCGGGCCGGGCGTCGGCCGCGGCGCGTATGTCCTCAATACCGGGAGCGTCACCGTGCCGATCGAGGGATTCCTCGCCGCGGTGAACGTCTCGGAACCGGCGAGCATCATGTCGATCGACCCGGTGGCCGGTTTCGAACTCGTCTGGCAGAGCGATCCGCTCGCGCGCGGCTACATTCTCCACGCCACCGGCATGGTCATGGAAGGGCAGAGCGTGAAGGAGATCATCAAGTGGGTGAGCACGGAGTCGACGCCGCCGGAGCGCGTGCGCGACGGGTACGAGCCGGCGACGACGATCGCGGCCGACGTCGCGGCGAAGATCCTCCTGCCCCCGGGCACCTCGCGCTGCCGCGTGCCCTCGGGTGTCTTCACCGAGCGCGTGAACATGGTGACGATCAAGGTGACGGCCGTGGGTCCCGATTTCCGCACGACCGTCGATTCCACGCTCGTCACGGTCAAGATCCGCTCCGAGTGGGACGCCAACTGGAACCGGATGATGGCGGAGCAGATGAACGGGGCGGGCGGGTATGGAGGCCGCGGTGGGCGGCCCGGCTCGGGCTCGACCGGATCGGGTCGAAATCCCTACCTGCCGCCGGGATACGAGATGCCGGACGAGGAGTATTGACGCGCCGGTGGGTTCGCGTGCTCGACATCCCATAGCCCTCACCGTCGCCGGATCCGATTCCGGCGGGGGCGCCGGCGTCCAGGCCGACCTCAAGACCTTCGCCGCCCTCGGCGTCCACGGCACGAGCGCGATCACCTGCCTCACCGCACAGAACCCCCGCGGGGTGACGGGCATCGAGGCGGTGAAACCCGCCTTCGTGGCCGAACAGATTCGCGCCGTTTTCAACGAGCTTCCGCCCGCCGCGGTCAAGACCGGCATGCTCTTCTCCGCGTCCGTCATCCGCGCCGTCGCGGAGGCGCTCGGCCGGGAACGCGCGCGCCGCCACGGCTTTTCCCTCGTCGTCGATCCCGTGATGGTCGCGACGAGCGGCGCACGGCTCCTGAAGCCCGAAGCGCTCCGCTCGCTCGTGAAGAATCTCCTGCCGCTCGCCGACGTCGTCACCCCGAACCTCGACGAGACGGAGATCCTCATCGGGTGGAAACCGGCGGACCCCCAGGAGATGCGGAGGGCGGCGCGGGAGATCCGTCGCCGCTTCGGTTGCGCCGCGCTCGTCAAGGGCGGACACCTGAAGGGAATGAGGGAGGCCGTGGACATCTTCTGGGACGGTCGCGAGGAACTGCTCCTCACCGCGCCCTATGTTCGCCACGTCTCGACCCACGGCACGGGCTGCACCTATTCCGCCGCTCTCGCCGCCGCGCTGGCGCAGGGGTTTCAGATGGCCGGGGCCGTGCAACGAGCGAAAGAACTCGTGACGAGGGCCGTCGCCGGGAGCGTGCGCGTCGCCCGCCACGATGCGCTTGATCCTTTTTCGAAGTGAGGAGTGAAGAGTAAGGAGTGAGGAGAAAGACGAGCCGGGATTCGGGTTAGACTTCCGACGCCTCGCACCCGGCTCTTCCTTCGAACGCGCAGGCATTTCGCGCACACGTGCGCACATTTCCCTTGTCGCTCCATCCCTCCTCAGCTATCATCCCCCTTCTGTTGGACCGATAGCTCAGTTGGTAGAGCAGCTGGCTCTTAACCAGCGGGCCGCAGGTTCGAGTCCTGCTCGGTCCACTTGACAAGCCTTAGAATTCCGCTTCCCCACATCATGCCGGAATGACGATCGAATCGCTCAGAAGGGAGCGAGGAGATTGGTCGCCAGAAAGACTCTACGCGCGCGATCGCGCAAAAATCAAGGTGGGTTAATAAAACAGCGACGCCTCGAAATGGAAATGAGGCAAACGGAACTCGCTGAAAAGGCCGGTTGCTCGCACGCGCTTATCAGCCAGATCGAGGTCTACGGGCACATTCCTGAGCCGTGGACGTGTCGCGCGATTATGGACGCGCTTGACATACCGCGTCGCGCCAGCGTCCGCGATTGGTTCGGATCGAAGAGGCGCGCCCGTGCCTGAGACGACGATCGAGTTTCGGGACGGGATCATCGCGCGATCGCGCGGCAACTCTCAGTGCATCGAGATCGAGGTCGGCAGCGACGTCGGTACCTTCGCGCGCCGCTGTTACCGCGGCGTCGCGCGCGACCTGGCGATCCTTGCGCACCTGGCCGCGGGCGTCGACGGTGCGGCCGAGCGCGACGCGATCGCGCCGAGCGAGCTGCGCGACATGATCGTCGACGGCGCGGCCACGATCGACGCCGAAGGCGCGGCCGAGCTCGAGACCGCGTGGCCGGCCGGGCAGATTCACGGCCTCCTGGGGCCCGAGGCGCTCGACCGCGCGTCGCGGCAGTTCTTCGGGCGGCCGTATCGAGCGGAGCGCGGCCGGCATCCGATCGTGATGCGGCTCGCGCCGGGCGCGGTCTGCGTGCGGTGCGGCGCGGCCGCGGAGGAGAATCATCACATCACGCCGCGCGTCGAGGGCGGCGAGGACGAGATTGGCAATGATGAGCCGCTCTGCCGCGCGTGCCACGATCGCGAGCCCGCGGCCGCGCTGCGGCCGGGCTGGTATTGGATTGAGCTCGGCGAGCAAAAATGGCCCGAGAAACTGATGACGATCACGATCGCGCGCGGTGCGTGCAGCGGCCGCGCGTACCGCGTCGCCTGGGGCACCGAGCTGCCGGTGGCGCCGCGGTGCGGCGCGATGCTGCTCGCCTACCTGGCGCCGACGGGGTCGCGGCCGCCGATCGAGATCCGCGCGATCGACATGGCGATGACCGCGGAGCCGCCGCGCGGCCGCGACCAGGCCGAGGAGCTGCGGCGGCGCGTGGCGGAGCGCACACACGACGAGACCGAAAGACTGCTCGCCAGGGCGCGCGAATTGCGCGCGCAACGGCCGCTCTCGGAGATCATGGCGCCGCGCGCGGACATTAACGCGCAAGGCGCCACGCAGGAGCCCACCCGATGACCTTCTTTGCCATGCTGCCCCGGAAGGTCCGGGGCTTTTTTGCACACGTCCCGGTTGCGCCCGCTCCGGCCAAAAGCGGGCCCCCATTATCATGAGGGCGCGCGATGCCGCGGTCGCGTGCCGGCCATGCGCGCGGTGCCTCGAGCCGGTTGTCGTCGTGGCGGCGCGCGGCCGCGAGATCGAGTGCGAGCCGCCGCTGCGCGCGCTCGCGCCGGGCGAGCTCGGCGTCACGCGCGACGGGCGGATCGTTCACGGCCGCGGCGATGCCACGCTCGCACGGCGACCGCATCGCGGATGCGCGGCCGTGCCGCGCGGCGGCGTTCGGGAGACGCTGGCGCGCGTGCTCGCGGCCGTGGCCGCACACGAACAGCAACATTTCAGACGCGGCCGCGCGGCGGCCGGAAGGAGAGACGGATGAGGCAGGAAATCAAATCTCGACACGAAGTCGACGGTAATGGAATGCCGGCCGGAGGAATGACTGACGGCAAAGGCTTCTGGATCCAGTGGCAGGACGGTCCGCTCGGACCTCATCATCGCGATTGCATACCCGGTCAGACGTGCCACGTAACATGCGCGCGGCTGCAGCCGAACGGCGCATTCGTCGAGGGCGTGATCGAGGCCGCGGTCGACCGCATCCGCTTCTATCAGACAATCCGCGGCGGAGAGTTCGCGTGCGACGCGAATGCGGCCGCGATCGAATACCTCGAGGCCGCGCTGCGGTGCCTTGACGAGCGCACGGCCGCGCGCGAGGCGCGCGGCGTCGAGGGCACGCACGTCGCGTAAGGAGGTGATCGGCGTGGCGAGGAAGTGCAAGAAGCCGAAGGGCAAGTAACGGGCGCGGCCGCGCGGCATGGTACGCGGCGAGATGCCGCGGCGGGCCCGCATAAGCCTCACGAAACACCCGCGGCCGCGACCAGGAGGAGGAGACGATGAAGAAAGAGGGCGCGGCCACGGCCGCGCGGATCATGAACGTCGTGCAGCTCGAGTATAACGGGTGCATGTATTGGCTGACGCCGGACAAGAAGGCCTTCCTGGCGGTCGGCGAGATCGTCGACGCGCCGCCGGCGGCGCGCGCGACCGGCGCACGGCCCAAGAAGGTCCGCGCGGCCGTGAAGAAGACAACGCGCCGCGCGGCGCCGAAGGTCAAGACCCCCCCCACAAGAAAGCGGCGCGCGGCCGCGCCGGCCGATCGGGTTCCTGACGGAATGGTGACGGCGCTCGAGGCCGCGAACCGGCTCGGTTGCAGCGTCCAGGCGCTGTACCACTGGCGCGACGTGCAGCGGCTGCGGATGGAGAAGGTCGCCGGTCGCACCTACTGCGCGGCCGCGGACGTCGAGAGGATCATCCAGGAGAAGAAGGAGAAGAAGGCATGACGAAGAACAAGCTCGCGGTCACGGAGGTCGAGGTCGCGCGGTGCGCGCCCTCGCCGTTCAATCCGCGCCAGGTGCGCGACGGCGACGCCGCGGTCAAGGAGCTTGCCGCTTCGATCGCGGCGGTCGGCCTGCTGCAACCGATCACGGTGCGGCCGCACCCGGACGTGAAGGGCAAAAAGGTCGACTACGAGATCGTCTGCGGCGAGCGGCGCTGGCGCGCGTGCCGCGCGGCGCGGATCGCGACGATCGCCGCGATCGTGCGGACGCTCGACGACGCGGCCGCGCGCGAGATCTGCGTGACCGAGAACCTGCAGCGCGAGGACCTCACGCCGCTCGAAGAGTCGCGCGGCGTGGCCGCGCTCCTGGACGGCGGCTGGAGCGCGGCCGACGTGGCAGCGCACCTGGGGAAGGGCGCGACGTGGGTCGCGCAGAGGGCGTCGCTCGTGAGGCTCGCGGCGCCGTGGCGCACGGCGTTCGAGGATGCGCGGACGCCGGTCGCGCGCTGGAGCGCGCGGCACCTCGAGGCGATCGCGCGGATGCCCGAGGCCGCGCAGTTGCGGATCTTCGAGCAGGTGACGGGCGGCGAGGATCTGGCGCGCCTCGAGCCGGACGACTGGACATACCAGGAGATCTCGCAGACGACGGTAGCGGAGCTGCGCGGCCGCGTGCGCGACGAGACGCGCGAGCTCGCGGCCGCGCCGTGGAAGCTCGATAATCCCGCGCTCTTCGGCGGCGCCTGCTCGACGTGCTGCGCGCGGTCGTCGCGACAGCCGGAACTCTTCGAGGACCTCGACGATGATGGAAAGAAAGCGAAGCGCGGCGACCGGTGCCTGAACCCGGAATGCTGGGCGAAAAAGACGGCCGAGCACCTGGACGCGGGCGAGGCGGCCGCGCGGCGCGAGCACGGCGCGGATCTGGTCGTGATCGGCGAGCGCGCCGCGAACGGCGTGTACCGCGCGCACGAGGTGCGGGACGCGAAGCGCGGCGAGCGCGGGGCGCGGCCGGCATACTGGCGCAGCGGCGCGACCGCGGGCGCGGTCACGCAGGTGATCGTATTGCGGCGCGCGGCGCCGTCGGTGGACGAGAACGCGGCCGCGCGGGCGGGCGCGAAGGACAAGGCGCGCGCGGCCGCGCTCGAGATCGAGGCGAAGCGGAAGAGCTGGCTCAAGGATGAGCTGATGAAGAAGGCGCGCGCGGTCGCGTACAAGGACCTGGCGCCGGCCGCGGCCGCGGAGAAGTTTCCGGCGCCGTCGGCCGCGCAGAAGGCCGCAGCGGATCCGGAGAAGGCCTCGGCGCGGCCGCGCGCGAAGAAGGGAGCGAAGAAGTGAGTGCGCAGAAGATCCGGCGCGAATACATCTACTGTCGCGCGCCGGGGTGTATGCAGCGCGCGCGCGTGGCGATCAACGATGTGCCGTGCTGCCCGAAGCATGCGCGGGCGGCGGAACGGAAGGAGAGCAGGAAGTGAAGAAGACGAAGAGGAAGAAGAAGGCCGCACCGGCCGCGGCCGCGGTGCCGCCGCGGCCGGTGCTACCGGCCGAGAACGTGCCCGAGCTGCGGCGGCGTCTCGGCGAGATCGCCGAGGTCGCGCGCGTGCAGCGGTTGCGGCCGGCGCTCGGCGACACCGAGCGGATCCACTGGATCCGGCTGATCGTCGAGGCGGAGTCGCTTGACGCGCTGCTCGAGCGCCGACACGCGCGCGCCTGGAGCGCGGCCGCGTCGAGCGACCTGGCGTTGGCGCAATGAGCTGGGGCGAGCGCAGCTGCAAGAAGCCGTGCCGAGTTCCTGATTCGTGCACGGAGTTAACGTGCAACGTTCGGTGCCCCGGCTACGAGCACGACGGCGTGACGACTCCGGACACGAGCCCAGAGAACGTAGCCCGCATCGGGTACATGCAGGTCGAGGGGTTCCAGGATCATCCGCCGCCGAAGCTTGACCTTTATGTCGCGCCGGAGGCGTCGGAGATTGAGAAGGCGGATACGGCGCCCGCGCTGACGGTCGACGAGTTCGTGGCCGCGGTCGTGCGGCTCGCGCGGCCGCACTGCGCGCGATGTCACGGCCGCGGCTATCAGCGGGTGCTGCGGCAGACGAAGGATCTGAAGGGTATCATCGTGCCGTGCGGCTGCGCCGCGCGGCACCCGGAGTATGCGGCGCTCGCGGCGCGGGCGCGGGGAGGTGGAGCATGACGATAGCGTTCACGATACCGACGTGGCTGCTATGGCTCGCTGGCGTGCCGGTCGCGGTGTTCGTCCTGCTGTTGGCAACGATCGGAGCGATGGTTGTATTCGGAGGAAGCGGAAGATGGATGTAATCAGGATGCGCTGCCGCGAGTGCGGGCACGGGCAGATTGGACTCGGCGAGATCTTTTTTGTTCTCGCGCTATTCACGATTAAGTGGTGGTGGCCGCTGATCGTCGGCATCATCGGCGAGATCGTCTGGATCTGGTGGCTTCGGCGATGACGGCGCGGATCGCGAGGTGGATCGCCGAGGCGGTCCTGGGGTTCGCAGGCCGCGTCATCCGCTGGTTCATGCCGAGGCTGCCGCAGTGAGGTCGCTGCCCTGGATCGTGCGCGCGGCCGCGGCGGTCGAGCGGCGCGTCCGCGACTGGTTGATGCGGCGGCGCGGGCAAAATCACCGGATGATCGGGCCCTGGGAGCGGATCGTGCGCGACCGCGAGTACGCCGAGCGGCTCTACGCACTGACGCGCGACGAGCTGCCGTTCAATCTGGCGCACTGGCTATTCAAGGACCTGGCCGTCGTGAGCGGCGACGTGCCGTGGCTGCTCGAGAATAGCCGCGCGAAGGTGGAGGACCTCGAGGCGCGGTGCCGCGGATGCGTCGCGGCGCGCGAGTGCGATGCCACGGCGAAAGCCCGTGGAGCAATGGCCGAAGAAGATCGGGATGAGAAGCGCGCGGCCGCGCCTATGACACGCCCCGATGTGGCATCGCAGTTGTGAACGACGCGCGCGCGGCCGTCGAGCGGATCGCGGAGCGCGCGGCCGCGGAGTTGATGGAGCATGCGACGTCGGTCCAGATCATCGTGACGGCGCGCGGCCGCGACGGCGGCACGGTGAGTTTCGCGACCGGCCGCGGTTGCTTCTACTCGCGCCTCGGCGCCGCGCGCGAGTGGGTCGTGAAGCAGGACGAGCGCGTCCGGCGCGCGGTCGCGCGCGAGGATGACGAGGACGCGGCCGCGAGTGCGTAAATTTCGCTCGCATAGCCTTAGATGAGGCCGCGATAGCGTGAATTCGGGGCGGATACGGTAAAAAACGACGCGGTAGCGTGAAATTATGAGGACGACGCAATGAACGAGATCAACATGCCGGCGGCGGTGGACAGCGAGCGGCTGGTGCTCGGCGCGATGGCGGTTGACGCGGCCGCGGCCGCAGCCGCGCTGGCGGCGCTCGCGGCCGGCGACTTCTACGACTCGCGGCACGGCGCGCTATTCGCCGCAGCCGCGGCCGCGCGCGACGAGGACGGCTTCATCGACCCGACGACGTGGGCGAACGCAGCGGCAGCGGACGCGGCCGGCCGCCTCGATGCGCTCGCCGAGATCGGCCGTCTCACGGTCTCGGTGCCGCGCGGCACTGATTTCGAGAACCATATTGAGAAGATCGCGGCCGCGGCGCGCGGCCGCGCGGAGATCACGGCCGCGTGGCAGCGTATACAGGAACTAGGTGGCGTGGCCGTCGCGTCGCGCGCCCAGGCTGCACCGGAC
>CAZWVM010000122.1:0-10786 GCA_964637705.1 uncultured bacterium | reverse complement strand
CGCGAACCCGGGTCCGTTCGACCTCAACGTCCGCGCCGGCCGCATTCCGTCGGTCATCGGCATTGAGCAGCGCGTCTCCGAGTCCAACCAGACCAAGTTCATCAACCTGTCGCTCCTGTCGCCCTTCACCGTCGGCTCCATGGACGGCGTGGCGATCTACGGTTCCTTCTCGCCGGTCAACTACGCGCTCGCTCTCACTAACGGCGACCTTCGTAGCGCGGGTGCTGCGGGTGGCCTCAATGGCGCGAGCCAGGGTCTTGTTCCGCTGGTTCCGGGCAACAACAACGGCGTTGCTTTGACTCAGACGAACGACAACAACAATAACTTCGCGATCTCCGGCCGCATCGGCGTTGTGCCGATCGAGGGCCTCGAGGTTGGCGTTTCCGGCTCGTACGACAAGTTCGTCACTGCTCCGTACGCGACCGGCACCAACGGCGACGCTTCCCGCCAGATCATTGGCGTGGACGCTTCCTACGTCTGGGGCGCTCTCACCCTCAAGGGCGAGTACCTCGTCTCGACGGAAGAGAACCAGGTCATCCTCCCCGGCACGCCGCTTGAGCGCAAGTTCTCCGGCTACTATGCCGAGGGCGTGTATGACCTCAACAGCAAGATCTCCCTGGGCGTTCGCTACAGCTCCGCGGAGTTCGAGCAGTTCACGACGGTGTCGGATGTGCAGACGGTCAACTTCGCCGGTCAGTATCGCCTGGCGGACAACGTTGTCTTCAAGGCCGAGTACGACATCAACCAGGAGAAGGTCCTGAACAGCACGGCGGTTCCGAGCACCCTCATCAGCAACAAGGCGGCCAACAACGTCTTCGCGCTGTCGCTCGTCGGCTCCTTCTAATCTAGAAACACGGGACTGGGCCGCCCCCCTCGCGGGGGGCGGCCCTTTATCTTTAATCCCCCGACCTTCTGGCGAAATGGCGCCGTTTCCCTTATCCTTTCCGCCTCATGAAACTCGCCCTGCGCATCTCCTTCAGCCTCGTCTTCACGCTCATCCTCCTGGAGATCCTCCTGCGCTTCGTCTGGCTTTTTCCCGCCACGGCCAAGGGCGCCTACCTCTGCCGCGACGCCGTGGCCGATCACTCGCACTATCCCTACGGAAAGGGCCGGATGCGGACGCAGGAGTTCGATGTCGTTCTCACTATGAACAACGTCGGGATGCGCGACGACGATGTGGCCGCGGAGAAGGCGCCGGGCACGCGGCGACTGCTCGTGCTCGGCGACTCCTTCATGGAAGGCTGGGGCTGCCAGCGGGGCGAGATCTTCACGGACCTCCTCGAGTCCGAGTTGACCCGGGAGGGGAGGACGGTCGAGGTCGTCGCCGCGGGCGTCGCCTCCTGGTCGCCCTTGACCGAATTGGCCTGGCTCCGCCACCGCGGCCTGGCCCTTTCTCCCGACGTCGTTCTCGTCGCCGTCGACGCCACCGACCCGGCCGGCGACTCCTTCTACCAGCATCGGCTTGTGCGCGACGAGCAGGGGCGCCCGGATCATATCCGGCCGGGCCGGCGCCTCATGGACCTCCCGCAGGGACTCCACAATCTCCTCGCGCGTCGCTCCTGGATGTATCGCTACATCGACCGCTGGCTCACCAAGACCTTTCCCGCCTCGGAGTGGGATTACGGCTACTGGAGCGAGAGCGACGACGTCTGGGCGCCGCTGAGGAGCGAGACGGAGATTCCCGCGGCCCGGTACGAAGCCTACTGGAAGCCGACGCGCGAGGCTTTGCAAACGATGCGCGAAATCCTCGACGAGCGCGGCATTCCGCTCCTCGTCGTCATGTATCCGGCCGGGGTCGAGACCGACACGGAGGCGTGGGAACCGGGCCGCGCGACGGCTGATTTCCCCCACGGGGTCGTTCCGCCCCGCCGTTTCGAGTATCTCGAGGCCGCGACGGCGGCGGATTCCGTGCCCTACTTCAGCCTGCTGGAGACCTTCCGGTCGGACGAGCGCCCCGCGCGCCTCTTCTACCCCTACGACGGGCACTGGTCTCCGGCCGGTCACCGGGCGGCGGCCGCGGCCGTGGCCGGCGAGATCCGTCGCCGCGGCCTGCTCGGGGACTGACGCTTGGCGACGCCACCGACCCGGGCGGCCTCGACCGCGTTCCTGCTCCTCGCGCTCTTCGTCGTCTCGCTTCTCGTCTCGCTCGCACTCGTGCAGGTCGTCGCCGCCCTGCTGGTCGTTTCGGCCCTCCTCATGCCCGGGGCGCGTTCGCGCGAAGAGAAGCTCCTCTGGACGGTGGCCGCCGTCTACATCCTCGCGCTCGGAACCATCGCGATCGGTCACGACGGGGCCGTCGGGTTCCTCGACGCCCTGCGACGGACGTGGATGATCCTCTGCGCGCCCGCCGCCGCCTCTCTCGCGGCGCGGATCGAGGAGCGGCAAAGCCGGGCGCTGCGGGTCCTCCTCGTCGCGGGGTTCACGCTCTCGGCCGTGATCTTTCTCGGGCAATGGGTGACGGGCGACCCGGCCGTCACGGGGCGCTACGGTTTCCACACCTCCCCCTACCACGCGGGACTCCTCATGATCCCCGCCTCCCTCTTCCTCTTCATGGCGGTCCCCCTGGGCGGGCTCGGCGCGTCGGGCTGGATCCTCATGGCCGTGGCCATGGCGCTCATCAACGTGAGGGGAACGCTCGTGGCCTGGTTGACCGGGATGGCGGTCATCGCCGCCTTCCGACGGTTCGACCGCCGACTGCTCCGTCGCTTCGCCGTGGTCGCGTTGCTCATCTTCGTCGTGACGGCCCAGATCCTGGGGATCGGGCGCTGGGGCGTCTGGAACCTCGAGGGGCAGTCCTCGATCCAGAAGCGCCTCGCGGTCTGGGGCCAGGTGATCGGCCAGTGGACCGAGCGTCCTCTCTTCGGTTACGGGTTCGACAAGTTCGTCAGCGACCCGACGCGGGCGGCCCCGCGCTACGTCGAGTTCCTCACGAACGAGACGAATCCGCACAGCGGTTACCTGATGGTGCTTCACGCCGCGGGCCTGGCGGGATTCGCCGTGCTCTGGTTCGCCTTCGGTCTCGTCCTGAAGACGCTTCATGCGCGGGCCCGTGACGGCCAGGCGTGGGCCCTCGTCGCCTACGCGAATCTCGTCGCCCTGCTCGTCGCGGCCCTCTCCGACAAGACCTTCTTTGCCACGCAGCCGTCCCTGGCCGCCTGGTTCCTCGCCGGGTTTGCGCTCGGTGTTCCCCGTGAAGAAAGGAAGAGAGAACGATGAAAATCCTGGGACTCGGGGGCGCCTTCGGGCACGACCCCTCGGCGGCTCTCCTGGTGGACGGCGAGATCGTGGCGGCGGCGGAGGAGGAGCGGTTCCGGCGCGTCAAGCACGCCCACTCGATCCCTCCCTCGATGGCGGCCCGCTACTGCCTCGAGACGGCCGGGCTCGCCCCCCGCGACATCGACATCGTGGCCTTTCCCTTCTCCGCCGCCACCCAGGCGCGGCGACGGCCCGAGTATGCCCGGCGCGTCTGGAGCCACAACCCGGTGCGCGCGATCCGCGCCTACACCGAGCACGGCCGGAAGATCCGGAAGAAGAGGGCCTTCCTGCGGCGCACCCTGGAGGAATCCGGTTTCGATCCCGGGCGGACCAGGATCGAGGAGGTGGACCACCATCTCGCGCACGCCTCGAGCGCCTTCCACCTCTCGGGTTTCCCCTCGGCCGCGATCCTCTCCCTCGACGGGGCCGGGGAATACACGGCGTCCCTCTTGGCGGAGGGTCTGCCCGACGGCTCGATCCGCGAGATCCACGCCTTCGTCGAGCCGGATTCGCTCGGGAACTACTTCGCCGGGATCACGGAGTACCTGGGATTCCAGGCCAACGACGGCGAGTTCAAGGTGATGGGCATGGCCCCGTACGGCGACGCGCGGAAGGTCGACATGGGTTTCGCCCTCTCCTGGGGCGGCGGATCCTACCGTGTCGAGGACGGCCTCTTCTGGGCGCCGTGGTGGCGACGCGCGAAGGGGCTGAATTGCGACCGGAGGCTTCTCGAGAGGCTCGGTCCGGCGCGGGAGGGCGACGAGGCGCTGGAGCCCTACATCCACGTCGCGGCCGCGGCGCAGGAGCAACTGGAGCGCGTGGCCGTTCATCTCGTGGAACACCACCTCGCCGACGTCCTCCGGCGCTCGGGCGGGCGCCTCTGCGTGGCCGGCGGCTGCGCGCTGAACGTCAAGATGAACCAGGTGCTCCTCGATCACCCGCTCGTCTCGGAGATCTTCGTCCAGCCCGTGGCGAACGACGCGGGCACGTCCCTGGGCGCCGCGACCTTCGCCGCGGCCGCGGCGGGCGAGAAGGTGCGGCCGATGAAGCATCTCTACCTCGGGCCCGACTTCAACGCCACCGAGATCGAGGCGGCGATCCGCTCGAGCGGGCTGCCCTTCGAGAGGGTCTTCCCGATCGAGGATCGCGTGGCCCAGATGCTCGCGGAGGGAAGGATCGTCGCCTGGTTCCAGGGGCGCATGGAGTTCGGACCGCGCGCCCTGGGCAACCGCTCGATCCTGGCGAATCCCTCGATTCCCGGCATGGCCGACGAGATCAACCTCCAGATCAAGTTCCGCGAGAAGTGGCGCCCCTTCTGTCCCTCCGTCCTGCCGGACGTCGCGGAGCAGGTGATCGGTTCGAGCCACCCGGCGCCGTACATGATCCTCGCCTTCCAGGCCGCGGAACCCTACCGCGCTCGTATCGCGGAGGCGGTCCATGTCGACGGCTCGATCCGCCCCCAGGTCGTCGACCGCGAGGCCAACCCGCGCTACTACCGCGTGTTGAGGAAGTTCTTCGAGCTGACGGGCGTGCCGGCCGTCATCAACACGTCGCTCAACCGGCGCGGAGAGCCGATGATCTGCCGGCCCGAGGAGGCGATCGCGATGTTCGTCGCCTGCGGTCTCCGTCACCTCGTCATGGGCGACTTCCTCGTGGGGAAGAAGGACTGAGGGACCGTGGCGGGTGGAAGGCGGGTGCGGCCGCGTCTCCGCCGCGGGTCTCGCAGCCAGGCGTGAGATGACTCTCACCGTCGTCGTCTGCACCTACAACGCGCCGCGCTACCTCGGGCTCGTTCTCGAGGGCCTGGCGCTCCAGGAGGACCGCGATTTCCAGGTGATCGTCGCGGACGACGGGAGCGGGCCGGAGACGGCGGAGGTGGTGGCGCGGTTTCGCTCCTCCCTGGCCCTCCTGCATTCCTGGCAGGAGGACGACGGGTTTCGCCTCGCCGCGAGCCGCAACCGCGCCATCGCCGCGGCGTCCGGCTCCGCCCTCTCGATCCTGGACGGCGACTGCATTCCTTCGCCGCGCTTCGCGGGGGACGCGAAGCGGCTCGTCGCCCGCGCCGGGGCGCGGCCGATCTACTTCCAGGGACACCGCGTGATTCTCGACGCGGAGATCTCCGCGCGCCTGGCCTCGGCGGAGGGCCTCTTCTCCCCCGCCTGGATCCTTCGCCACCGCCGCCATCTTTCCAACGTCGCCAACGCATTTTCCCATCCCTGGCCGATCCTCGCTCATCGCCGCCTGAAGGGCGTCCGGGGCTGCAACATGCTCTTCCGCGCCGAGGACCTGTGGCGCGTGAACGGGTTCGACGAGGAGTTCCGCGGCTGGGGGCACGAGGACCGCGACATCGTCGCCCGGCTCTTCCGCGCCGGCGTGATGCGCGCCGAGGCGCGCGGGTCGCTGATCGTCTACCACCTGCACCACGCGGAGCAGAACCGCGCGAGCGCGGGCGAGAACCTGGAGCGGGCCCGGGCGGAGCGCCCGGTGGAGGCCCGTCGCGGCCTCCGCGCGCTGCCGGTTCCGAACCGGTGAGACGTCTCTTCCGCTTCGCGATCCTCGTCGTCTCGCTCGGCGTGGCCGTCCTCGCCGCCGAGACCTTCCTGCGGATGCGTCCCCTGGCGATCTTCACCGGCGCGGACGAATTGTACCTGAACCGTCCCGAGATCCAGTCCTGGACCTTCCGCCCCGGGATCGACACGTGGCTTCGCGGACCGGACGGGGACTCGATCCGCTTTCGCACGAACGAGCTGGGATTGCGCGGTGCGCCGTGGGGCGCCAAGGCGCGGCGGCGCATCGCCCTCATCGGAGACTCCTTCATGGCCGGCGCCGTCCTGCCGGAGGAGTCGATCATGGCGTCGCGCCTCGAGGCGATTCTCGCCGGGCTCGGACACGACGTGCAGGTCTTGAACCTCGGCGTCGACAGGCAGAACCCACCGGAAGAGGCCTCGCTGTGGGAGTCGCTGCGCCCGCTGGCCGATGCGGATCTCGTCGTCTGGTGCTTCTACGCCGGCAATGACATCTGGCCGTATGGCCGGCGCGAGTTGCGGCCTTCGGGCTTCTTCAGGAGGCATTCGCGTCTCTATCTCCTCCTGCGCCATCTCGATGCGGCGCGGAGGGAAGCGGAAGAGGAGGCCGGGGGCGGGCTCCCGGACCTGGCCGCGACGCCCGTCCCGGAGTCGTGGCTTCACGCGCCGGCGCCGGACTCCCTCGTCGCCGCGGGCCGGATCCAACGACTTCGCGACGTCGTGCGGTTCTACGAGCCCGACGAGGCCTTTCGAACCGGCTGGCTCGAGCCGACGGCCGCGGTGATCCGCGCCCGGCTCGCACCGCTCCGGCCGGATCTCGTCGTGCTCATCCCCCCGGCCGAGTCGGTCGACGGCCGCCGCATTGGCGAGATGCTTCGGTTCTTCGCCCGTCCCGAGGCGGCCGATCTCGACGCGCCGACGCGTTGGTCCGCGGAACGGATGAGGGAGGCGGGGCTCGAGGTCCTGGATCTCTCTCCGATCCTGCGTCGCTTCGAGCGGGACACCGGCCCGACATACCTGGAGTGGGACGGCCATTGGAACGCGTCGGGCCACGACGCGGCGGCCCGCGCCGTGGCGGAGCGGCTCTCGCCGCTCCTGGCGCGCTAGGAGGGCCTCAGCACGTAGGCCTGCACCGCGCGGGGAAGGACCTCGAACTCGATCCGCCGCGAGAGGCGCGGCTCGCCGTCGAGGTGCCAGGGCATCGGCTCGGACGACTCCACGACGATCCGGCGGCCCTGGCGCGCGAGGACGGCCGGGTCGGAGAGATGCTCGCCGCGGCGCGCGCGATGGAGCGACGAGAGGGCCTTGAGGGGGCCGACCGGTCGAATCGCGACGAGATCGAGCTGTCCGTCGTCGAGCCGCGCCCGGGGGGCGAGCCGGTAGCCGCCGCCGAACCACTCGCCGTTGGCGACGACGAGCGAGAAGAACTCGGTCTCTCCGAGCGCCATGCCGTCGATCTCGACGCGGGCCCGCACGCGCGGTTTCTCGAGAAAGGCGGCCGCGGCCGCGGCGGTGTAGGACCAGCCTCTCGCCTTGCGCGCCGCGACCCGGCCGTCCATCCCGATCCCGGCCCCGTTCGCCCCCGTCTCCTCGCCCCCGTCGTGCCGGGCCTTCAACAGGTCGATCCGGGTCCTCTGCCCGCAGCGCAGGGCGCGCACCGCATCGGTGATGGAGAAGATGTTGAGGCTGCGGGCGAGGTCGTTCCCGGTCCCGGCGGGGACGACCAGGAGCGGCCTATCGCCGAGCGAGGCGAGGCAGGCCTTCACGGTGCCGTCGCCGCCCGCGATCCCGATGTCGTCGGCGTCGATCTCCCGCGCCGCGGCGGCGAGGAAGGACGGGAGTTCCCTCGTCTCCATCCGCCACCCCGCGTGTTCGAGGTGGCGGCCGAAGGCCTCGAGGGTCTTCTTGTGGCGGCGCCCGGGGCGCCCGGTCACGAGCAGGATCTTCATCTCATCTCACGGTCGATTCGAAAATGAAAGCGGGCAAATGGCAAATGGAAAATGGAGCGTGGTCAGGCCCTGGGATGGGCCTGGCGGTGAAGATCCTTGAGGCGCCTGACGGAGACGTGCGTGTAGCGCTGGGTGGTGGAGAGCGAGGAGTGGCCGAGAAGCTCCTGCACGCTCCGGAGATCCGCGCCGCGGTCCAGGAGGTGCGTCGCGAAGCTGTGGCGCAGGGCGTGCGGGTTCCGGGCCGAGGAGGTGACGCGGCCGAGGTGGCCGGTGATGACGAGCCTCAGGCCGCGGACCGAGAGCCGCCGCCCGTCGCGCGCGTTCACGAAAAGGGCCTTCTCGCCGGCGGCCGCGAGCCGCCCGCGCGCCTCGAGCCACCGTTCGAGCGCCGCGCCCGCCGAGCCGCCGACCGGCGCCACCCGTTCCTTGTTGCCCTTGCCGAGAAGCCTCACCGTCTCACCCCCGAGGTCGATGTCGGCCACGCCGAGCGCGGCGATCTCCGAGATGCGCGCTCCGGTGGAATAGAAGAGCTCGAGAACGGCGCGATCGCGCCGGCCCATCTCGTCGTCGCGGAACGTCCCGTCGAGGAGCCGCGCCATCTCGTCCTCGCTCAGGAAGCGCGGCAGGTCGCGGCTCGTGCGGGGCGTGATGACGCCCCGCGCGGGGTTGGCGGCCATGAGCCCCTCGCGGATGGTGTGGCGGAAGAAGGATCGCAGCGAGGCGAGGTGGCGCCCGGCGGAACGGGGAGAGAGTCCCCGATTGGCGAGAGCCGCGAGATGGGCGCGCACGTCGGCGCGCGTGATCGTGCCGACGTCGCGGTCCGCGCCCCAGCCGCGCGCAGCCTCGGCGAGGTCCGCTCCGTAGGAGATCACGGTATGGCGGCTCGCGGACCGATTGCGGGCGAGGTGGTCGAGAAAACGGGCGATGCAGTTGCCGAGTGCGCGGTCCATCGCTTCACCTCATCGACATCCCGGGGCGGTGGGATGAGGGGAACGGGGAGGGAGGCGTCAGGAGACGAGGAGCTTCGTCCAAATTTGGAGGTCCTGGAAACTCCGCTCGGCGAGGCGCTCCTTCTTCCCGTCCTTGCGGCCCGGGATCTCGTCCACCAGGCCCCAGTTGGCCTTCATGGGCTGGAAGGGCGCCGCGCCGGACGAAGTGATGTACTTCAGCAATCCGCCGCAGATCGTCGTCGGGGGAGGCGGCGGGAGGTCCTTGTGGAGCGCGAAGAGGGCGGCCAGGAGCCCGCAGGCCGTCGATTCGATGTAGCCCTCGACCCCCGCCACCTGTCCCGCGAGCCTCAGGCCCGGGACCGTCCTGAGCGAGAGATCCGAGGCGAGCACCGCGGGGCCGTTCACGAAGGTGTTGCGGTGGGCCGCGCCGTGCCGAACGAAGACGGCGTCCCGAAAGGCCGGGATCGCGCGGAGGATTCGCTCCTGGTCGGGGATGGAGAGCTGGGTCTGGAAACCGACGAGGTTGTAGAGGCGGCCGGAGAGATCCTCCCGCCGGAGCTGGATCACGGCGTGGGGGCGGCGGCCGGTCGCGGGGTCGGTGAGCCCGACCGGCTTCAGGGGCCCGAAGCGCGCGGTCTCCGTTCCGCGCCGCGCCATGACCTCGATCGGGAGGCATCCCTCGAAATAGGACCGGTCCTCGCCGACGTGGCAACGGCTCTCCGCTTCCGCGAGGCTCCCGACGAGCGCGAGATACTGCTCCTCGGTGAGCGGCACGTTCAGGTAGTCCTCGCCCTCCCCGTAGCGGGAGGCGCTGAAGAATCCTCCCGGGGCGAGCGTCTCCGCGTCGACGATGGGGGCGATGGCGTCGAAGAAGTGGAGATGGTCGACGCCGATCCGCGCGCGCAGGTCCCGGGCGAGCGGCGCCGACGTCAGGGGGCCGCTGGCGACGATCGCCGGCGGCTCCGGAAGCGCGGTGACTTCCCCGCGCACGACGCGGATGCGCGGGTGGCTCGAGACGGCCTCCGTGATGCGCCGCGCGAAGAGCTCGCGATCCACGCCCAGCGAGCGGCCGGAGGGGACGGCGGATTCCCGCGCGACGCGAATGACGAGCGAGTCGAGGAGTTCGAGCTCTCGTTTCAGCGCGCCGGCGGCGGCGGTCGGCGCCGAGGCGCGGAAGGAGTTGGAGCAGACGAGCTCGGCGAGGAGATCCGTGCAGTGGGCGGGTGTTCCGACGACGGGCCTCATTTCGTGGAGCGTGACTTCGACGCCGCGCCGCGCGGCCTGCCAGGCGGCCTCGCAGCCCGCGAGGCCGCCCCCGACGACGGTGAGACGGGCGAGGGGGGGAGGGGAAATCAGTCGGCGTCCGGTCCGGAATCGTCCGCGGGCTCGACCCGGCCCTCGCATCCCGGCCGCGCGCACCTCAGGCCGCCGTTCTTGTCGGTGAGCATCGAGGGCGCGGAGCAGGACGGGCAGGCGTGGCGGACGGGCAGCACGTTCGCCCGGAACTTGCACTCGGGATAGGCGTTGCAGGTGTAGTAGGGGCCCTTCTTCGACTGTCGCTCGCGCAGTTCCCCCGTGCAGCCCTCGCGGGGACAGGGCACGTCGATGAAGAAGGGGAGGGACCCCTTGCAGTCGGGGTATTTCTCACAGGCGAAGAAACGTCCGAAGAGGGATCGCTTCACCTCCATCTTCCCGCCGCAGGTCGGGCAGGGGCGCTTCACCTCGATGACCGGCTCGGGCTCGTAGGAGTTTTCCCCGGTCTTGACGAGCGGCACGCTGCCCCGGCACTCCGGGTACTTCGCGCAGGCCAGGAAGGCCCCGAATCGGGACCTCTTGAAGAGCATCTCGCCGCCGCACTTGGGGCAGGGCGTCTCGAACTTCGGGCGCTCGACCTTGACGAGATTTCCGTCCTTGTCCTCCGTGACCTCGAAGGTGGCGTTGCAGTCGGGGTAGGAGGAGCAGGCGAGGAAACGCCCCATCCTGCCGTAGCGGAGGTTCATGGGGGCCGAGCAGGCGGGGCACTTGTACTTCGTCGGGACGCCGGCCTTGAGGTTCGGCATGTGCTGGTCCGCCGTCGCCATGTCCTTGAGGAACTCGACGTAGAAGT
>CAZWVM010000121.1:0-10881 GCA_964637705.1 uncultured bacterium | reverse complement strand
CCGGCCCCAACCCTCGTCCAGGGTCACCTCGCCCTCGCTGAAGTTCGTCTCGAACCGCCCCTCGTGCTGGTTGACGTCCGCTTCCATGTAGCCCGTGATGTTGTCGCCGACGGTGAAGAGCATGCGGGGGATGAGGTTGTACTCGAGCGGCGCGAACCGGGTGCGCCCGGTGTCGGTCTTCTCGCCCGACGGAACCGTCCTCAGGACCGCCTGGCCGTAGAAGCGGCCGGAGAAGTAGATGCGCGAGTTGTAGGGCGTGTTGAAGCTGGGCTGGTCGGGCAGGACCTCGAGGCGTCCCGCGCGTCCCCGGACGATCGTGAGCTTGCGGTTGTCGCCGCTCTCCCACTGGCCGTCCACGACGAACTTCCAGCCGTAGCGCCCTTCCTTGAGCGTCATGACGCCGACCCAGGCGCCCTCGGCGTTGCGGATGAGTTTGGTCTTGCCGGGGTCCCAGCCGTTGAAGTCGCCGCCGATGGAGACGCTGTTGGCGAAGGGGTCGGCGAATCCGAACAGGACGCGCTCGTCGGGAAGGACGACGGCGGCCGTCTGCGTGAAATCAGTGCCGGCGGGAACGGGCGCGGCGTCGGTCACGGCGGCGGCGCCCCCGGCCGGGGGCGGCGACGAGGCGCCGGCCCCGGCGACGATGCGACCGTCCGCGCCGACGGTCGCCTTGCGGTTGTCGGTGTTCAACTTGTCCCAGTCGCCGTCCTGCCGGAACTTGTATTCGTAGGCCCCGGGCGCCAGTTGCATCGTCGCGGTCCAGCGTCCGTCGGCGCCTTTCACCATGTCGGTGGGCGCCGACCAGGAATTCCACGAGCCCATGATGTCGACCTTGCCGGCGCCCGGGGCCTCCACGGTGAAGACCGCGCCCCGTTCGGAGGTAGGAGCCGTCGTCGAGGCGGACGGCGCGGGCGCGGGCGTCGCGGCGGCGCCGCCGGGCGTGACGTCGAGGAGCGAGTTGTCGTCGTTCGACTCCGGCATCGACGGATCCTTCTGCCAGTCCGTACCGTTGACGACGTACTTGAACTTGTAGCGGCCGGCCTTCATGAGCGCGGTGATCGTCCAGAGGCCGGTGCCGTCGTTCTGCATGAGCCAGGGCTCGTTGCCCGTGACCCGGCCGTTGTCGTTGTTGAGCCAGGCATTGAACTCGCCGGCGACGTGCACCGTGCGCGCGGACGGCGAGCGGAAACGGAAGACGACCGGGATGTCGCCTCCGGCCGCAACCGTGCGACCACTCGTTGCGGAGGCGGAGGCCGCCGGAGCGGAAGGGGTGGACGTCGCGGGGGGTGCGGCGGACGCGGAAGGAACCGTGATCTTGCGGTTGTCGGTGTTCAACTTGTCCCAGTCGCCGTCCTGCCGGAACTTGTACTCATAGGTGCCGTTGGGCAGGTCTATGGTGGCGGTCCAGAGCCCGTCGGCGCCCTTCACGAGCAGGGTGGGAGCCGACCAGTTGTTCCAGGATCCCATCACGTCCACCGCGCGCGCGCCCGGCGCTTCGACCGAGAAGAGCGTTCCGCGGCGCGCGGGAACCGCGGCGGCGGGAGGTGCCGATGTCGCCGGAGCGGGCGCCACCGAGGGCGGCGCCGCGGCCGACGCCGACGGGGCCGTCGCCCGCCCCCCGCCCACCGTGACTTTCTGCAGTTCGTTCCACTCGCCGTCGGTCACCACCACGTAATCGTAGGAGCCCGGCACGAGCGGAATGGAGACCGCCCACCTCCCGCCGGCGGAACGGATGCCCGCGACGGGCACGGACCAGTTGTCCCACGAGCCGGTGATCTCGACCGTGCGCGCGCCCGGCGCCTCCACCGTGAAGACGGTGCTGCCCGCCCGTGCGGCCGCGGCGCTCGCCGCTTGCGGGGCGGCCGACGCCGCGACATCGACGACCGAGTTGAATCCGCCCAGGCCGTCCTCGATCTTGCGCGGGTTGGCGGGATCGAGAACCCACTCGGCGCCGTCGATCACGAACTTGTACTGGTAGGAGCCCGGGGCGAGGGGCAGGCGTGCGCTCCAGGTTCCGCCGGCGCCCTTCGCGAGCGCGGTCGGGGCGGCCCAGCCGTTCCAGGAGCCCATGATCTCGACACGCGAGGCCTGGGGCGCGGTGAAGGTGAAGGTCGCGGAGGAGGATTCCGCGCCGGAGGAGGGGAGCCCGAGGGTGACGAGGAGGGCGGCGAGGATCATGGCCCCCGCCGCGAGGCGCGCGCGGTCGCCCGGCGCGCAGAACGCGGAAAGACGGCCGCTCGTCGCGGCTCCTGTCGCCTGTCGCCTGGGACTCATAGGACACCTCGTTCGGGCGCGGTCCCGCTCCATGAAGCGGCGCTCCGGCCCCTGTGATTCGGGAATCGCTTCCCGTGCCTCCCGCGGTTCCGCCGATCCATCAGAACCACATCTCCATCTTCATGTACAGGCGCGGGTCGGTGCGCCGTGTCGCGTCGAGCACGTTGCCGTCGAGAGAAAGGTTGTCGTCGGTGTGCCAGCCCTGGCCGTATTCGAGCCAGATCTGGGAGTTGTCGCTCGGGCGATACTGGAGTTGAAGGAACATCGAATTGCGCGAGAAGAAGGGATCGACGACGCTTGTCGAGGGACGGCTGGCGTTCAGGTCCGACGGGATGTTCGTGATGGTCCAGTTCATGTCCGGCCGCTCGATGAAGAGCCAGACGTTGCGGCCGAGCAGCTTGAGCTTCTTGTTGATCGTGTAGCTGGCCTCGACCCCCGCCATCTGGAAGGTGACGGAGCGGCGGCGGAAGACGTGGCCGTCGACCATGAGGGATCCCCAGGGGCGGTTGTACTTGAGCGAGCCGTAGGCCTGCGAGTGTACGAGACGGCGGTCCCGGATGAAGCGGTTCTGGTCGAAGTCGAGCAGATCGCGCTCGAGCGCGTAGAGGGTTCGGTTATACATGAGGCGCAGGGAGATGTTGTTGACGAGCTTGGCGTTGACGTCGATCTCGTTGCGCCGCGAGAGGATGTTGTGGCGGAAGGTGCGCATCGCGTACTTGTCCTGGTGCCGGAAGGCCGTGTTGATCTCGTAGCGCGGCACGTCCCAGAAGAGCTCGGTGTAGACGTCGCGCGCCACGTTGTCGCCGACGTTCGAGTAGGAGCCGTTCTGGATCTGCTCGCCGAAGGTCATCCATTCGGCGCCGCGGCCGAGGTAGTTCACGTAGTTGCGCCCGAATTTGAGGAAGGTGGCGTTGACGCCCCAGCGGCCCGCCCAGGGGCGGTCGAAGAGGACGAGGTTGCGGAGATCGGCGCCGAAGGCGTCGTTGTCGGAGGTGCGCCAGTCGATGTACTGGGAGTTGGCGAGGTTGTATTGCAGGGACAGGTTGGTGGACTTCCACGTCATCTGGAAGGCCGTGCCAAGGATCCGGTTGTGGCTCCGGCGCACGCCCGGCGACTGGTCGGAGAAGACCTTCTCGGCGGCGTAGAACTCGTTGGCGATGTTCCAGTCCATGTTGAAGCGATACTCGTGGCGGAGCTTCAGGGAATACCCGTCGTTGTCCTCGCCGAAGGCGTTGTTGCCTTCGCCCGTGAAGTTCTGCAGGTTGACTTCGCCCGACCAGCGCCCCTTCGGCAGGGTGAATCGCCCGCGCCCGAGCCACCAGCTCGTCGCGACGCCCGAGCCGAACTGGTCGTAGGTGATGTACATGATGGGATCGCCGAGGGAGAGCCGTCCCTGGCGGTAGAAGAAATAGGATTCCAGCCCGCTCTCCTGGTCGCCGCCGTCGCGGGTCCAGCGGAGCTTGGTGTGGGCCTCGCTCACCCAGAAGTCGGTGAGGTCGCGGAAGTTGTGGAGAACCTTGGCGTAGATCTCGATGGGCGCCACCGGCCAGGCGTAGGCGCGCAACTCCACGCGGGGATCCCACAGCTCCATGTTGTACGCCGGCCGGGCCATGTTGCGCGTGAAGGCGCGGTCGTAACCGAGCGGGCGGTCGTTGTACTCCTTGTCGGCGTCGCGCCGGATCTCGCCGGAGAGGTCGAAGTTGCCCTCGACGCGCATGTTGCCGGCCCGCGAGGGGGAGGAGGAGAGAAGGAGGAGGAGAGCGACCGGGAGGGCCGCGGCGGCGACGAGTCCCCTCGAGTTAGACCCCGGCTTCAAGAGCCGGCTCTCAGGGGCGCCATGCCGTCGGACTTACCTCGCGATGTTGACGTCGTTGAGGATCAGCCGGTCGATGTCGGAGACGGCGGTGGCCAGGGCCGCCCGCACGCCTTCCTCGTTCTTCGAACGGAAGGCCCGGTCGATCTGCGGGATCATGATCTGGCCCTCGAGAACGCCGTAGCGGGGGATCTTCGGCCGCGGCACCGCGGTGCGGATCTGCTCCATGAAGACCTTGAGGTTCGGGTTCTCGTCGAACCTCACGAGGCGCTCCGCGTCCGTGTTGACGGGAATCTGTCCCATTTCGTTGCACCACCGGGCGTGGACCTCCGGGGACGTGAGGTAGCGGAGGAATTCGTAGCAGAGCTGCGGATTGCGGCTGGTCTTGAGGATCGCCATGTCGGTGCCGCCGACGTTGGTGGAGGTGCCGACGCGGACCGGCCCTTCAGGCGTGGGGATCTCGCGGACGTTAGGGCCTTCGGGCAGGAGCCCCACGCCGAAATCGACCCCGGCCTGCTCGAACTGCTTCAGGTTCCACGGGCCGGAGATGATCATGGCGTAGTTGTTGTTCATGAACCCCTGGTCGGAGCCCACGGCGCCGGGCTGCCACGCCCCGGCCTCGGCCCCCGACCAGACGATTCTCGAGAGCGCGGTGAGCGCCGCGACCCCGGATTCGGACCCGAGCGTGCAACGGAAGGTCTTGTCCGGCGCGACCTCGATGAACTCCGCCCCGTACGCGTTGAAGATGGGCAGGGAGAACCAGAGCGAGGAATTGAGGGCGATCCCGTAGACGGGCTGTGCCTGTGACGTGTCGGTGAGCTGGAGCGCCAGGGCGCGGAAACGATCGAAATCCCAGCGGGGATTCGCCGCCGCCATTTCCTTCAGGCTCGCCGGCGGGAAGGGGATCCCGCGGGAGCGGAAGAACTTGCGGTTGTAGTAGACGGCGACGCCGGTGATCTGGTCGGGAATGCCGTAGATCCCGGTCTGGACCGATCCATCGGGCTGCCTGAGGGGGATTCTCACCGTCTCGCGGGCCGGCGGCGTGAAGGGCGCGAGGTAGGAATCGACGCCGGGATCGATGGTACGCAGGTCCATGATGCACTGGCCATACACGAGGTCGATGAGTTCGCCCGCGTCGACGCGCGCGATGTCGGGAGCGGTGCCCGTGATCGCCGCGAACTTGAGCTTCTGGATGTGCGCGTCGAAGGGAAGCCTTTCGACCTTGACGCGGACCGGCCGCCCGTTCCGGGCGGCGTACTCCCGTTCGAAGTCCGCGACGATCTTGACGAAGACCTCGTGCTCCTCGTTCGAGTAGGTCTCCCAGATCGTGATGTCGCCGGCGCCATCACCCGACGTCCTGCCGGAGCAGGAGGAGAGCGACAGGGCAAGGGGTAACAGGCAAAGGGCGAAGATCAGAAGGAAGAGACCGAAGGAGGCCCCATGGCCGGTTCTCGATTTCCGATTCACGTTTCGCATTCCGCGTTCCCTCTTCATTCCTTCACTCCTCCGGCCGTCAACCCCTCGATCAGGTAACGATTGGTGAAGAGAAAGAGGATGACGATGGGCATGATCGAGAAGCAGGAGGCCGCCATCATCTGCTCCACTTGCGCGCTGTACTGCCCCCGGAACATCGAGAGGCCCACGGGGAGCGTGATGAGGTCGCTCTCGGGGGTGTTGACGAGAAGCTGCCAGAGGAAGTTGTTCCATTGGCCGACGAAGGTGAGGAGGAAGAGGATGGCCAGGGACGGCATGATGAGTGGCACCACGATCTTGGTGAAGACCGTGGCCTCGCTCGCCCCGTCCATCCGCGCCGCCTCGAAGAGCGAATCGGGAATGCCCATCATCATCTGCCTCAGCATGAAGACGCCGAAGACGTTGGCGAGGTGGGGGATGACCAGGCCCGCCAGGGAGTTGATCCAGCCGAAGCGCGTGACGAGCGCGAACTGGGGCACCATGAACATCATGCCCGGGATCATCATGGCGGCCATGAAGGTCCAGAAGAGAACCTGCTTTCCCGGGAATTCCTTCTTCGCGAAGGCGTACGCGGCGAGCGAGCAGAGCAGGACCGTGAGAAAGGCCGTCGAGAAGGAGACGAGGAAGGAATTGCGGAGGTACTTGAGGAAGGGATAGTTCGGGTTCAGGGCGATCTTGCGGAAATTCTCACGGGTGTACAGGCTCCGGAAGGCGGCCTTCCAACCCTGCCTTACCGTCACCGAATACTCGTAGGCCCCCGCCGGAAGGGCCTGGGTCGCCGCCCAGACGCCCGCCGCGTCCCGCGCGACGGGGACCGGCTGCGCGGCCGAGCCCGCGGCCGTCACGGAGATCTCGACGGCTTCCGCCTCGGGGGCGTTCCAGGCGAAGAGAACCGAACTGTCGGGCCCGAGGGCGGTCCTGTCGGCCTTGACCGACGCCTCGGGCGCCGCGTTCGCGGCGAGCTTGAACGGCCCCTCGACCACCACGCGCTTCGGGATGAACTCGAAGGTCAAACCCTTACCTTCCACCTTCAGGGCGGTCGCGGTCATCCAGAAGAAGGGGAAGAGGACGAAGATGGTGCCGAGAACGAGGAAGAGCAGCATCACGGTGGTGCGGATCGAACGAGCCATCTCAGGCCGCCTTTCCGGCGGTCGCCGCCACGCTTCCACCCGCCGCCCGGCCGCGCAACTTCTTCAACAGGAGCTTCGGGAGGTCGAAGAGGCCCGGCCCTTCGCTCTGGAAGGCGAAGAAGGAGATGACCGAGAGGGGGAGCGAGATCACGAGGAGCGCGACGGAGAGCGCCGCCGCGTAGCCGTATTCCTGGGCGATGTAGAACTTCTGGAAGAGGTAGAAGCCGGAGAGCGACGTCGTGCCCTGCGTCGTGCCGCCGAAGAACGGCAGGGAGTCCGGAAGCGTCTCGTAGGGCCGCCCGCCCGTCATGGCGTAGATCTCCGAGAAGGCCATGAGCGATCCGAGGATGCCGGTCACGACCAGGAGCAGGGTGACGGGCTTCACGAGGGGCACGGTGATCCGGGTGAACTTCTGCCACGCGTTCGCGCCGTCGATGTCGGCCGCCTCGTAGACGTCGCCGGGGATGTTCTGGATGGCCGCCAGGTAGAGGATCATGCCGAAGCCCGATCCCTTGAGAACGACCGCGACGGCGATCGCCGGCATCGCCCACCACGGGTCCGCCAGGATCCCGTTCGCGAAGAGTTTGCCGGATTCCCCCAGGTAGGCCTTGAGTCCGAGCAGGTTCGTCAGCTGGTCGATGACTCCGTAGTTCGGGGCGTAGATCGAAACCCAGATGACGGAGATGACGAAGAGATCGAGGACGTTGGGGAGATAGAAGGCGGCGCGGAAGAACTTGGCGCCGGGCAGGCGATTCGAGAGGAGCGTCGCGAGGAAGAGGGAGAGCCCGATGTTCATCGGGATCACGAGGACCGCGTAGTAGAGGGTCATGACCAGCGACCATGCGAAATTCGTGTCGTCGAGGAGGCGGCGGTAGTTGTCCAGTCCGCACCAGGTCATGTCGGAGAAGATCCGGGTCAAGTCGGAGTAGATCGTGGACTTGAGGAAGGACATGTAGACCGAGTAGACGGCGGGGTAGAGAAGGAAGAGGGCGAAGACGGTCGTGAAGGGCAGGAGAAACGGGATGACGGTCCTGAGTTGTCGGTTCATGCGCACTCCAATTGTCCGAGTTACGACGTGAAAGCTCTCGAACGCAATCTCTCAGGATTCGCGGGTCTTGTCAACAGGGAAGGATGCTTCCGAAAGCGGTAAACGAGCGGGTTTAAATCGTTTTAACGACCCGGCGAAACGGGCACGCCACGGCGCCGGAACGCGCCGCCCGCGGCGATCACCCGGGCCTGCACCCGCCCCGGAGGCGCCCTCTCAGATCCTCTTCTTCAAGGTGTTCCTCGAGAGCCCGAGGAGCCGTGCGGCGGCGGTGAGGTTGCCGTTGGTGCGCTCGAGCGCGAACCGGCAGAAGTCCAGTTCCAGCCTCATGAGGATCCCGTCCCCGCCGTCGGCCAGCATCTCGAAGGCGGCCTTCAGGGTGTCGCCCGTGGCGGCGGGCGAGGCATGGAGTTCCAGGGATCGGACGGTGTCGCCGGAGGTCGAAAGCAGGGCCTGCCTCAGGACGTTCTCGAGTTCCCGGACGTTGCCCGGCCAGGCGTGGTTGGTGAGCCGCGTCATGACCTCGGGGGCGATCTTCGGGACCTTGCCTCCCGGCCTCCGGTGCTCCGCGCAGATCCGTTTGACGAAGTGCTTCACGAGTTCCGGGATGTCCTCCTTCCTCTCCCTCAGGGGGGGAATCGGGATCGTGGCCGGGGTGAGGCGGTAATAGAGATCGGTGCGGAAGCGGCCGACGCGGCTCTCGGCGAGCAGGTCTTTGTGGGTGGCGGCGATGATGCGGACGTCGAGTTTCACGGGCGAGGTCGAGCCGAGGCGTGTGATCTCCTTCTCCTGCAGGACGCGCAGGAGCTTGGCTTGCAGCGGGAGGGGCATGTCGCCGATCTCGTCCAGGAGGATCGTGCCGCCGTGACAGGCCTCGAACTTGCCGTGCCGGCGCTCCGCCGCCCCGGTGAAGGCCCCTTTCTCGTAACCGAAGAGTTCTGCCTCCAGGAGCGACTCGGGAAAGGCGGCGCAGTTGATGGCGAGGTAGGGGCCGGCGGCGCGCCGCGAGAGCTTGACGAGGGCGCGGGCGACGAGTTCCTTGCCCGTGCCGCTTTCGCCGGCGATGAGGACGGTTTCGTCGGTCGGCGCGAGCCGGCCGATCATCTTGTAGACGCCGCTCATGGCGGGGGACATTCCGACGAGGGCGTCGGCGTCGGCGGATTCGCCCTCGTCCTCGCCGCCGGGCAGGAGCGTTCCGCGCTTGAAGCGGGCGAGCGAAACGGCCTCCTGGATGCGCCCGAGCAGGAGCGGCAGGTCGAAGGGCTTGGTGACGAAGTCGAAGGCGCCCTTGGCCATGGCCTCCATCGTCGTCTTGCCCGTCGCGTAGGCGGTCATGATGATGATGGAAGTGCGGGGGGAGACGCGCTTGATCTCTCCGATCAGCTCCACCCCGCTCGTGTCCGGCAGTTTCATGTCCACGAGAGCCACGTCGGGACGGTGCTCGCGGGCGAGCGCGACGCCGTCACGGCCGTTGAGGGCCGAGAGCAGGGTGAGATCCTCGGGGAAGAGACGCTTGAAGGAGTAGTGGACGCCCTCCTCGTCGTCGATGGCCAGGACCGTTGCGTTCTTCATGAGATCCTCCCGTGGGATTCCCGGGGCAGGAGCACCCGGAAGCAGGCGCCGCCGAGGCGGCGGGAGCGGCTGTGACCGATTTCTCCTCCATGCTCCAGCACGATCCGGCGCGCGGAGAAGAGCCCGATTCCGACGCCGTCGGGCTTGGTGGTGACGAGAGGCTCGAAGACGTTGACGCCCTCGGGGACGCCCGGCCCGTCGTCCTCGATGAGGATCTCGACGGCCCCGGCCGACTTCGGATCCTCGTGGCCGCGGACGGAGACGACGCGGGCGGCGGCCTGCACCGCGTTGTCGAGGATGTAGGAGAGCACCTGCCAGATTTCCGCGCGGTCGCCGCGGATCGTGCCGAGCCCTTCGTGGCGCTGGATCCGGACATTGCGTCCCGCGGCCCTCACCTTCGCGATGACCGTGACCTCCTCCACCAGCCGGTCCAGGTCGATCGACTCGAAGCGCTCCTGCTCGCGCGCGGCGTTGCCGAGAAGCCGGGCGATCAGTTCGTCGACGCGCTTGAGCTCCCTCAGCGCGACCTCCCGGTCGGAGGCGTTCATCGCGGTCGTATCCCCGCTTTTGCCCTCGGAGGCGACGAGCAGGCGCACGACGGTGAGGGGGTTGCGGATCTGGTGCGCCAGTTCCGCGCCCATCTCCCGCGCCGCGTTCTTCATCTCCACCCGCCGCGCCCTCTTGTCGCTCTCGATCACGTTCTTGAAGAGCCGGGCGTTCTCCAGGGCCGCCGCCGCCAGGCCGGCCAGGCCGACGCTCATCGTCACCGCGTCCTCCTCGAAGTCGCCCGGCCGGTCGCGGTAGATGACCAGGACCCCGAGCGAGCGCTCGGCGGTGTGGAGCGGGACGGCGAGCATCGAGGCGAGCCCCTCCTCGCGTGCGACGTCCTTGAACTTGTAGCTCGTGTCCTTCTCGATGTTCTCGATGATCAGGGGGATCCGTGACGTGGCGACGCCGCCGAGCGCGGAGCCCACGACGGGGACCGGCGGGAGCTTCTCGTATTGGGCGGAACCCCCGTGACGGGCGGCCAGAACGAGGTTCTTCCCGGCGTCGTCGAGCAGGCGGACTGTCACGAGCCGCGCCGCGGCCAGGTCGGCGGCGGCCGCCGTGACCTCGTGGAGGATTCCCTCGGGGGAGACGAGCGACGTCAGCTCCCCGCCGATGCGGACGAGCGCCTCGAGCTGGCGGGATCTCTTCTTCAGGCGATCGTGGATCAAGGCGTCGGCGATGACGCGCGAGGAGAGCGTGGCGAGCGTCTCGATCGCCTTTTCGTCGTCCTCGGAGAAGGCCGCGATCCGCGTCGAGTCGACGTTGATGACGCCGATGACCTCTCCGTCCAGGACGAGCGGCGCCGCGAGTTCCGAGCGGATTTCCTTCTTCAGGCTGATGTAGCGACGGTCCAATCGGACGTCGTCGACGCGGCAGGTGCGGCCCTTGGCCGCGACCCAGCCCGTGATGCCGCGCCCCACCTTCAGGCGCGTCGCCTTCACCGTCCGGTCCGCGAATCCGCGCGCGGCCTCGATGGAGAGCGAGGAGGTGGCCTTGTCGATGAGGATGATCGAGCCGGTCGTCGC
>CAZWVM010000120.1:0-10992 GCA_964637705.1 uncultured bacterium | reverse complement strand
TGACGTGGGGACGCCCGACCTCCAGCTCGAACCCCTCGCGCCGCATCATCTCGATGAGGACACCGAGCTGCAGTTCGCCCCGGCCCGCGACCAGGAACCGGTCCGGGCCGTCGCCGGAGTCGGTGATGCGGATCGAGACGTTCCGTTGGGACTCCTTCCAGAGCCGCTCGCGGATCTGCCGTCCCGTGACGAACTTGCCCTCGCGTCCCGCCATCGGCGAGGTATTCGGCGCGAAGAGCATCGTGACCGTCGGCTCCTCGACCGTGATCCGCGGCTGGATGCGGGGGCGATCGGGATCCGTGATCGTGTCCCCGATGGTGATCTCCTCCAGCCCCGCCACCGCCAGGATCTGCCCCGGTCCCGCCGATTCCATCTCGACCCGCTTCATCCCCTCGTAGCCGTAGAGCCTCAGGACGCGCCCGTCGTACATGCGCCCGTCCGCCGCGACACGCACGGCCTGTCCCGCCTTCAGCTCGCCCGACTTCATCCGGCCGATGCCGAGCCGTCCGACGTAGTCGGAATAGTCGAGGTTCGCGACGATCAGGGAGAGCGGTTCGCCGGCGTCCACCGGCGGACCGGGGATGTGGTCGCGGATCGCCTCGAAGATCGGCCGCATGTCCGTGCCCGGATCCGAGGGGGCGCGCGAGGCTCTCCCCTCCCGCGCCACGGCATAGACGCAGGGCGACTCGAGGTGATGGTCCTGGGCGTCGCAGTCGATGAAGAGCGAGAAGACCTCGTCGTGGACCTCCTGCGGCCGCGCGTCCTGCCGGTCGATCTTGTTGATGACCACCACGAGTTCCAGCCCCGCCTCCAGGGCCTTCCTCAGCACGAACCGCGTCTGAGGCAGCGGCCCCTCGGCGGCGTCGACGAGGAGGAGCGCGCCGTCCACCATCGAGAGGATCCGCTCGACCTCGCCGCCGAAATCCGCGTGCCCCGGCGTGTCGACGATGTTGATGGTGAGCCCTTCCCACTGGATCGTGCAGTTCTTCGCCGCGATCGTGATCCCGCGCTCGCGCTCGAGGTCCATCGAGTCCATGACGCAATGGGTGTCCTCCTCGCCGCGCGAGAGCGCGCCGGACTGGCGGAGAAGGGCGTCGACCAGGGTCGTCTTGCCGTGGTCGACGTGGGCGATGATCGCCACGTTGCGGATATGGGGCACGCGCGCTGTCATAAAAAAATAGGCCACCAACGGTATCAGATACACGGAGCCTTGGCTAGAGAAGTCGGATCAAACGGTGACCAGTGAGGAGTGAGGAGTGAGGAGTCAGGAGTTAGGAGTGGGGAGTTAGGAGTGAGGAGTTAGGAGTGAGGAGTTAGGAGTGAGGAGTCAGGAGTCAGGAGCAAAACCAAGACGATTCTCACTCCTAACTCCTAACTCCTCACTCCTCACTCGAAATCAGTTCTCCGCCGAGTGCAGGCCGCCGGAGCCCGCCCTGAACTCCAGGGCCGTCCGCTCCGGGTCCTCCGGGTGCGGCTTCGAGCAGGACCAGAAGCAGGCGCCGCAGTGCACGCACTTCTCGCGGTCGAAGCGAGGCACCCCGCCCTCGCCCGGGAGAATCGCCTGCCCGGAACAGATCTCGATGCAGAGCTTCGTCTCGCACGACTCGCAGATCCGCGGGTATGGGAAGGCGACGTGATCCGCGAATCCCTCGGCGGCCTGCACCTTCCCGCCCATGATCAGGGCGTCCTGGTGCGAGACGAGGAGCCTGCCGTCGTAGGGAATCTCCGGCCAGCCCGCGCGCTTCATCACGGCTTCGTTCAAGGCCACGCCCGCGCGCGCCGCGTTCTCGCGGATCGAGGCCAGCTCCTCCGGGGGGATCACGCCTCGGTAGTAGTCCTCGAGCCTCGCGAGGCGCTCGTGGGGCCGCTTGTCCGGGCCCGGCATGTTCACGAGCCCCCCGGTCATGCCGGTCAGGCCCATGCCCATGAAGCCGGGGACGAAGCCGAGGCGGAAGCCGTCGCGCGCGCGCGCGGCGACCCGCGCCTCCTTCTCCACCCAGCTCGCCCGCCGCCGCGCGACGTAGGCCTTCTCCAGGTTCTCCCGCGACATCTCCGCGCCGGCCTTCCAGAGCTCGATGAAGCCCTCGGCCAGGAGGACCCCTGTCGTCCAGGCCTCGTCCACGCCGGAGCCCGCGAGAACGTTGGTCGAGCCGCTCCCCTCGCCGATCCGCGCGTAGCCGTCGCCGCAGAGGTGGGGCTCGCCCTGCAGTCCGCTCTCGCCGAGCGTCTTGGCGCCCCACGAGCGCATCGTGCCGCCGTTCAAGTGCTTCCAGATCCGCGGGTGCCTCATCCAGTGCTGCAGGTAGCGGTAGCTCGTGCGCACCGGGTTCTCGAAGAAGGTCGGCACGAAGATCCCGAGCGAGGCGACGTTGCCGGGATAGACGTAGAGGAACCCGAAAATCTCGGGCTCGGGGTAGCCGAAGGTGTGGAGCACCGTGCCCGGCGCGAGGCCCGCGTGCTCCGGCAGGTCGACGACCATCTTCATGCCGACAGCCCACTCGTGCTGGTGATGGCCCGCGGGCATGCCGATGACGCGGTCGATCTGGCGGCCGACCGCCCCGACCGGCCCGTCGCCGACGACGGTGAGAGCGGCCTTCACGTCCATGCCGGGCATGAAGGCGGCGGTCGGCGCGCCGCTCCGCTCGACGCCCTGGTCCGCGAGCCTCACGCCCTTGACGCTCTTTCCTTCGATCAAGGCCTCCGCGACCGGGGTGCCGGGCCAGACCTGGACCAGCCCGGTCATCATGATCTGCGACGCGACCCACTGGTTGAACTGCCCGATGGAAAGAACCATCCCCGGTTCCTTGGCGAGGAACGGAGGGATCCACGGCATGCGATACCCGTAGTCGGTCCCGAGGTGCTTGAGGAGAACGTCCTTGGCTTTCAGGATCGCGGGACGGCGGCTGGCGCCGTGCGGATCGAGGAGGTAGAGAAGTTCCTCGTGCGTCACCTCGTGGGCGAGCGGGATCTGCGAGAGGTCGAGGTCGGGGAAACTGGCGCGGATCCCGCGCCCCCGAGTCACGACGCCGGAGACGCCGAAACCCGGATCGTCCGCGCGCTCGTAGCACATCACCTGCAGGGGCATCCCGGGCGAGACGCGGCTCTCGAGAACCGCCTGTCCGCTCTCGTCGGTCATCGCGCGGGTGAGGGTCGTCAGGAACCCGCCCGTGGCCGGGCCGAACCCGACGCAGACGACATCGACGTCGACCGATTGCCGCTCGACCGTCACCTCGGCGCTCATCGTTCCTCTCGATCCTCGACGGTCAAAGCGGGTAGTCCAGCGCCTCGGGGATCATCACCGAGGCGATCGACTGGGACGCGCGGTCCTTCGCGAGGCGCGATCCCGTCAGGCAGCCGTCGAGCTTCGAGCGCAGGCGGTCGAAGCCCGCGAGTTCCTCCTGGCGCACGCACGGGCCCGCCTTGTCCGGGTGACATCCCGATTCGTCCACGACGTCGTCGGTCCCGCAGCACATGCCCGGCGCCACGCTCTCAAGGGCCTTCAGGTCCTCGGCGCGGTAGGCGATGGCATCGTCCCAGGAGGGATGCCGCTGGTAGCCGTGAACGAGCTCGGCGCAGATCCGGCCGACCTCGCCCGCGGAGCGGGCGGCCTGGACGTGGCAGAGGTCGTAGAAGAAGCGCACGAAGCTCGCGTAGCCCTCCTCCAGCGTCGGCACGTCCCGGCCCTTCTCCTCCAGCTCGATCGTGTCGAGGATCTGGTAGCGCGAGGCGAGAAGCCAGGAGAGGGCGTCCGCGAGGGGAAAGACGACACCCTGGCGGTTCGTGTTGTAGAGGGCCTTGCCGTCGGCGTCCTTGCCCTTCTGCAGGTAATCGTAGGTCCAGAGCCAGAGTTCCATGGCCGAGGCGAGCGTGCAGGCGCCGGAGCCGGGGCGGCGGGCGGCGATGCGGCGCATCTCGGCGATCCAGGTGCGGAACCACTCCTGGAAGACCTCGTTCGTCATCGTCACGGAGAGCTGGCGCCTTTGCACGGCCTCGGGCCCCTCGTAGGTCGCCTCGAGCTGGGCGTCCATCCACTTCTGGCCGACGAAGCCCGGGCAGTCCTCGGTGATGCCGTAGCCGCCCATGAGCGAAACGGCCTCGCGCATCATGTTCGTGCCGACGCCGGTGTTCCAGAGCTTGCAGGCGGGGCAGACGACGTTGGCGACCGCCTCCTTTGCCAGGTACTGGACGAGCAGGTCGCCCTCGAGCTCGGCGACGCGCGCGGCGTCACGCTCCGCTTCCGGCTTCGCCATCAGCTTCACGTATTCCAGGGCGAGCGGGCGGACCTTGGCGAGGGCCTTCATCTCGGCGCGCCCCTTGATGCCCTGGGCCTTGAAGTGCTCGTCCTTCCGCCGCTCCACGGGGTCGAAGTCGTCGAAGACCCGCGCCGTGGCGAAGGCCAGGGACGTCCCCGCCTCGCCGGAGGCCCAGATGTCGGCGAGGCGGTGCGTCGAGTCCTCGCGCTGCTGCAGGCCGAGGTCGAAGCGCGGGGAGCCGGGCGCGATGGAGGCCGCCCCGCGGAAGCGCCCGCGCTGGTAGCGGATCACGGGTTCGATGACCGAGAGGAGCTTCGCGACGGTCATGACGCCGGCGGTGATGCGCGTCCGCGCGAAGACCGCCTCGATCACCTCGCCGTGGCTGAAGTTCGGGACGATCACGCCGTCCTGGACCGTGTAACCGCCGATGATGCGGGAGGCGGGAACGCGCTGGCTGAAGACCGGGTCGCTGGTGGAGGAGAGCTGGTGCACCATCTTCTTGGTGGGCGTCCCGCGGTCGTACTTGCCGGGGTCGCCGGACTCGAGGATCACCATGCAGCTCGTCTTGATCCGCGGGTCACCCGTCTCGACGGCCGCCGTCACGAAGTCCGCGTATCCCATGTTCGTGATGAAGCGCCCGCGCTTCTCGACCTGGAGCATCGGCTCCTCGCCGTCCTTCCACTCCGCGACGGAGATCCGGCCGGAAACCATGCCGGTGTCGGCGCCGACGTAGGGCAGCGGCTCCGTCAGCACGAAGGAGCCGCGCCAGACCTTGCGGTTCTCGCCCGGGGCCGGCGGCACGCAGGCGTGCATGTATCTCGCCTTCTGCTCGTGAGTGCCCTTCTCGTGGATCGGGGCGAGCGCGAGGTTGTTGGCCAGCGACGCGGTGGCGGCGCCCGCATCGACCCAGGAGAGTTCGAAGGCGACGAGCGCCATCGGGAAATTCTTCGGCCCCTCGATGTAGCCCCCGAACTCGGGATCCATGAACGCGGCCGTGACGCCCGATTCGTCGAAGGCCGCAAGCATCTCGGCCTTCCGCGGCGTCCAGTCGTGCGTGTTGCGGTTTCCCTCGGCCACCAGCCGGGCCACGATCCCGCGCGCGACGGACCGTGTGGACTGGACCAGCATCTGCAGGTCGAAGCGGTCGGCGAGCCGCCACATGATCTGGCGGACGTCGTCGCCGGGAAGGGTCTTGAGGAGCGGAATCTCGGCCTGGGGAGTCGCTTCGCTGGACAAGGTGTCACCTCGATAAGGAATTCGCCCGCCGCGCGCGCCGCAGGCCCGGCCACTCTACGTGACGGAGCGGCGCGCTTCAAGCGATTCCCGAAACCGCGAGGAGGGTTTTCCACGCCCTTGCGTGGTCGTTTTCACGAAAGAGGATTCACCCCACCGCGTTCAGGCTCGGCACGCCCCGCTCGAACGCCGTCACGTTCTCCATCGTCGTCCGGGCGATCGCCTCCAGGGCCTCTCGAGTGAAGAAGGCCTGGTGCCCGGTGATGATCACGTTGGGAAACGTGAGCAGCCGGGAGAAGACGTCGTCCTGGATCACGCGGTCCGACTGGTCCTCGAAGAAGAGCTCCGATTCCTCCTCGTACACGTCCAGTCCGAGAAAACCGAGCCGGCCGGATTTGAGAGCCCGGATCGCGGCGGACGCGTCGATCAAGGCGCCGCGGGAGGTGTTGATGAGCATGACGCCGCGCTTCATCCGCGCGAAGGCCTCGTCGTTCATCATGTGATGGGCCTCCGGGGTGAGCGGGCAGTGCAGCGTCACGATGTCGGCGCGCTCGAGGAGCTCCGGGAGGGGCACGTACCGGGCGCCCAAGACCTCGACCTCCGGGTTCGGCCGCGGGTCGGAAGCGAGGAGGCAGCAGCCGAAGCCGTGGAGGATGCGGGCGACGACGGCCCCGATCTTTCCCGTGCCGACGATGCCGACGAGGCGGCCGTTCAGGTCGAAGCCGAGAAGCCCGTCGAGCGCGAAGTTGCCCTCGCGCACCCGGGCGTGGGCGCGGTGGATCTTGCGGTTGAGGGCCAGGATGAGCGCGACCGCGTGCTCGGCCACGGCGTGAGGTGAATACGCCGGCACGCGCATCACCGTCAGCCCTTCCCTCTTCGCGGCCGCCAGGTCGACGTTGTTGTAGCCGGCGGAACGCAGGGCGACGAGTCGCGTGCCGCCGTCGGCGAGCTGCCCGAGCACCGAGGCGTCGAGCTGGTCGTTGACGAAGGCGCAGACGGCCGGGTAGCCCGCGGCCAGCCCCGCGGTCTCCCGCGTCAGCCTCGGCTCGAAAAACGTCAGCTCGTGCCCCGCCCCCGCCGCGGCCCGGCCGAGGTGCTCCTCGTCGTACGGTTTGGTGCTGAAGACGGCGACTCTCATGGCCTCCTCCCTTTCCCGGCCTCGCCATTATATCATGGAAGGCATGAGCCGCCGAGAGACCACCTTCGCCACCCCGCTCCTCGCCTGGTTCCGCCGGCGGAAGCGCGACCTCCCCTGGCGCCGCCGCGCGTCCCCCTACTCGACCTGGATCTCGGAGGTCATGCTCCAACAGACCGTCGTGAAGACGGTCGTCCCTTACTTCGAGCGCTGGATGGAGCGCTACCCGGACGTCGCCGCCCTCGCCCGGGCGCGCGAGTCGGACGTGCTGAGGCTCTGGGAAGGCCTGGGCTACTATCACCGGGCGCGCGCGCTCCTCGCGTCCGCCCGCATCATCGTCGACCGGCACGGCGGCGCGATCCCCTCCGATTATGACGCGCTTCGGGCGCTCCCCGGCATCGGCGACTACACGGCCTCCGCCATCCTCTCGATCGCCTTCGGCCGCCCCCTCCCCGTGCTCGACGGCAACGTGAAGCGCGTCGTCTCGCGCCTGCTCGCGCTGCGCCGCTGGACGGGGGCCGCGGAGGCGAAAGCCCGCGCCTGGCTCGCGGCCTCGATCTCCCGCCGCGCGCCCGGCGCCTTCAACGAGGCCCTGATGGAGCTCGGGGCCACGGTCTGCCGGCCGGGCGCGCCGGACTGCCCCTCCTGCCCCGTCGCCGCCGCCTGCCGGGCGCGCCGGCTCGGTCTCGCCGCCCGGATCCCGGCGCGGAAAACGCTGCGCATCGAGAAGCGCTCCCGCGCCGTCGCGATCGTCATCGACCGCGACCGCGTCCTCCTCGAGAAGAGGGGATTGGGAACGATCGCTTCGGGCCTCTGGGGACTGCCCGGTATCGAAGGCACGGGCGCGCCCGCGCTGCGCCGCTCTCTCGCCCGGCTCCTCGGCGCCCGCCTCTCCCCTCCCCGGTCCCTGGGCCCCGTGATCCATCGTTACACGCGGTTCGAGGAGACGCTTCACCCCTTCGCCTTCCGCCTTCTCTCGCCGCCCCGCCAAACCCCCCCCGGACACCGGTTCGTTCCCGCGTCGCGTATCCACCTCCACCCGCTCCCCTCCGCCTACCGCCGCGTCCTGACATTATCGCTTCGTTCATTGACACCTCTTCCCGAACGCCCCTAGACTTTCCGCATGGAAATCTCCGCGATTCTCGCCAAGACCGACCTCTTCTCCGGGCTGGACGCCTCCGCCCTCGCGCTCATCGCCCCGCTCTGTCAGAAGCGCCCCTACAAGACCGGCGAAGTCATCTTCGAGGAGGGGGTCGAGGGGCAGGAGATCTTCATCGTGCCGGAGGGCCGGGTGGCGATCGAGCTGAGGATCCGCCAGGACATGACGACGGAGCAGATCCACCAGGTGAAGGACTACGAGGTCTTCGGCGAGCTCTGCCTCGTCGGCGGGCACCGCCGCAGCGCCCGCACCCGCGCGCTCGAGAACCTCGAACTGCTGGTCATAGGCCGTGACGGCCTGAAGCGGGCGATGGACGCCGATCCCTCCCTCGGCTACCGCGTCATGCAGAACCTCGCCGGAATCACCGCCGGGAAGCTCCGCGACACCAACATCGCCCTTCGCAACATCATCATGCAGCAGAGGTACGTCTTCGGCGGCTGACGCGCCCCTCCCTCATTGCTCCTCACACCTCACTCCCCACACCTCACTCCCCACACCTCACACCTCACTCCTCACTCCTCACTCCTCACTTACATTTTGCCTTTTCCCCTTTGCCTTCCTAGACTCCCCTCATGTCTTCCCGCCGGATGATCATCCCCCTGGTGCTCCTCGTGCTCAGTTACGTCGCAGGCACCATCGGCTTCTACGTGCTCGGGTTCTACGGCGAAAGCATGCAGATCATCCCGAAGGCCTGGAGCCTGATGGACTGCGCCTTCATGACGGCCATCTCCCTGACCACCGTCGGCTACGGCGACATCCTCGGCATCTACGACAACAAGTTCATCCTGGCCGAGGTCTACACCATCGTGCTGCTCTTCGTCGGCATGGGGATCGTCCTCTATGTCGTTTCGGAGGCCACCTCGTTCTTCGTCGAGGGGCACCTCCACAGGATCGTCGAAAGGAGACGCACCTTGAAATCCGCCAACGCACTCGAGAACCACATCATCCTCTGCGGGCTCGGCGACACCGGTTCATCGACGCTCGCCGAGTTGATCACCGTGAGCCAGGGCTTCATCGCGATCGACGACAGCGAGGAGTCCTGCGAGCGCGTCGCCCAGAGGCACCCCGGCGCCCTCATCCTGAGGGGCAACGCCTGGGAGGAGGAGATCCTGAGGCAGGCGGGCATCGAGCGCGCCCGCGGGCTCATCGCCTGCCTCTCCGACGACCGTGACAACGTGCTCCTCACCATCACCGCGCGGGTCATGAACCCGAACCTCAAGATCGTCGCCCGGGCCAAGTCCCTCGCCGCCGAGGCGAAGTTGAAGGCGGCCGGCGCCGAGCGCGTCGTGACCCCGACTTTCACCGGCGGCCTGCGGCTCGCCTCCGAGATGATCCGCCCCCACGTCACCTCCTTCCTCGACCGCATGATGCGCAGCGCCGACAATCACCGCTTCAGCGAGATCGAACTGCCCGAGACCTCCCCGCTCATCGGCACCAAGCTCAGCCAGGCCGGGATCCGCCAGAAGACCGGCCTCAACGTCATCGCGCTTCGGGACCGCGAGGGGCAATGCGCCTACAACGTCGACGTCGAGCGGGAACTGAAGGCCGGCGACGTCCTCATCGTCGTCGGCACCCCCGCCATGATCGAGAAGCTGGCGGCGCTCTGCGCGTGAAGCGACCGATCGCCGGATGCCCGTGATCTCCCTCATCGACTCCCACGCCCACATCGACATGGAGGAGTTTGACGCCGACCGGGCCGAGGTCATTCGCCGGTCCGAGGAGGCCGGGGTGTCGGAATGGGTCGTCCCCGCCACGACGCCGGCCTCCTTCCGCCGCCTCTGGCAGGCGCCCTGGCGGACCCCAAAGGTGCGCCTTGTGCTCGGCGTCCACCCCCACAACGTCGCCGACCTTCCGGCCACCGTCAGCGAAGAGTTCGAGTCGCTGCTCCTCTCCTTCCCGGATATCGTGGCCCTCGGGGAGACCGGGCTCGACTACTTCTACCACCCCGAGACCCGTGAAAGACAGCTGCACTTCTTCGAAATGCACCTCGACTTCGCCTCCCGTTTCAAGCGCCCGCTGATCGTTCATGTCCGGGAGGCGAAGACGCCGCTCCCCGGCGGCGTCACCGCCTTCGGCGACGCCCTCGACCGGGTTGAGGGGTCAGGACTCTCCGGCGTCTTCCATTGCTTCACGGGAACGAGAGCGGACGCGGATCGAGTCATCGAAGCGGGATGGTTCCTCGGTTTCAACGGTATCATGACCTTCAAACAGGGGCAGGCACTGCGTGACGTGGCCCGTCTCGTCCCCGCCGACCGGATACTTCTTGAAACCGACGCACCTTACCTCGCGCCCACTCCATACAGGGGTAAGCGAAATGAACCCTCCTACCTGTTGAAGATTCTCGAGGAACTCTCCCGCGTTCGGGAGGCGAGCCCCATGGAACTGGGTATGTTGATAACCGCGAACACGCGGCGGCTTTTTTCGTTGACCTGAAAGCCTCCCTCGACTACAAACATTCCTCCCCTGTCGGGCTTTGTGAAGCTTCGAAGGGAATCGTAGCGATCTGCAAACCGGCGGAAATCAGCATCGCCGGCAACAAAATTCGAGGTGAAGCACTTGCATAACCGAAAGAATTTCAAGGTTATAGCCGTTGCTTTTTTCCTTCCGGTATTCCTCGGCGCCCTTCTCTCGGCCTTCAAGGATTCCGGTGACCAGAAGAGCATCACGATCATTGCCGACGGCAAGGCGATCCACATGACCACCAATCGGAACTTCGTTGGTGATGCTCTGAAATCAGCGGATATCGAGTTCGACAACAACGATATCATCATGCCGCCGGCTATGGCGGCTCTGACCGAGGGCGAAGTCATCACGGTGAAGCGCGTAACCCGCCAGACCGTCGAACGCGAGATCATGATTCCGTTCCGGACGGTCGTCCTGCCGAACAGTCGCATGAGGACCGGAAGCGAGGTCGAACTCAGGGCCGGTTCACCCGGTATTCGCCGCGAAATCATCGAGATCGAGACGATCGACGGGCAGACCACCCAGGAGTCCGTCATATCCAGCGACACGGTGATGCAACCCGTGACCGGCAAGATCTACCTGGGAACGCGCAACACCGGAAGCACCATCAAATCCATGAGAATGCAGGCATCGGCATACACGGCGGGCGCCGAATCCTGTTGGCCCTCGGTCGACGGCGTCACGGCCGTCCTGAAGCAGGCCGGTTACGGAGTGGCTGCCGTCGATCCCCGGGTGATCAATCTCGGGAC
>CAZWVM010000119.1:0-11215 GCA_964637705.1 uncultured bacterium | reverse complement strand
TCTACTACGACGCCGCGAACGAGACGGCGCCGTATGGGCCGATCGAGATCAACCGCGAGCCGCGGCCGGTGCAGGAAGTGATCGGGGAGATGTCGGTGAACGGGCAGTACATCGGCTACACGCGCTCCACCGGCGCCCACTACTACGAGAACCGGTCGATGACGGTGGAGAACCAGGCGAACGTGACGGTGGGCGGGGGAGTGCTCTTCGAATCGGGCGTCGTGACGGTGGTGGTGCCTGCGGGAGCGAGCCGCGGGGGCGGATTGACGCTTGCCGTGGGGCGACCGGACACGCCGGCGGCGCCGACGACGGACTCGGTGATCATCTCGGGCGTGGCGAAGCTCTTCTTCAACCCGGACACGCCGACGGCGCCGGTCTACTTCGACGACTCGGTGATCGTCATCCTCCACTACCAGCGGGCGGACTTCACGGAGACGGACCTGCTGGGATTCGACTCGGACGGAGACGGGATCCCGGACCGGACGGAGGCGGCGGTCTCGGCCTTCTACTGGAACGGCTCCTACTGGGTCGAGTATCCGACGGTGCGGTTCCCGGCCTCGAACAAGATCCAGTTCCGGACCGACCACTTCTCGCAGTATGCGGTGGGGCTCCCCATGGACGCGCGGGCGCTGGCCTTCAACGGGCAGGTGCAGGAGATCGTGCCGTATCCGAACCCGTGGCGTGGGGACGGGGCGACGTCGGGGCTCGCGGCCACGGACGAGCGATACGGGTTGAAGCTGACGAACTTCCCGGGCGGGGACGTGCGGATCCGGATCTACACGCTCGGAGGAGAACTCCTGCAGGACGCGACGGTGAACGCGCTCACCAACACGACGACAAACCCGGCCCTGCGCATCACCTCGATCATCAACACGGGGCGCGGGACGGTCTCGTGGAACCTCGCGAACGCCTCGGGCCGCCCGGTCGCCAGCGGGATCTACCTCCTCGTCTTCGACGGTCCCGGCGGGAGAGCGGTGAAGAAGGCGGCGGTGGTGCGTTAGCGTCCGGGCCCCGGGCGGGCGACCGAAACCATTCGACAAGGATGGACAGGATAAACAGGATCAATTCAGAAGAAAATCGAGTTTGGGAAGTTTTCTATTCACCCTTCAAAATCCCGTGAATCCATGTCGGGAAGACCCGCCTTGACCTCGGGGCAGGTTCGGAGCGAGTTCTTCGTGCCTCGCGTCGATTTATTCGATAGCCTAGAGCCATGTTTCATCGTCACCGGGGTCTCATTCCGCTTCGCCTCCTGCTCGCCCTTGCGTTTCTCCCCGTGCTCATGCCTGTCCACAGCGCGGCGCCGGAATCCTCGATCTACTACTCCTCCGACGCATGGACCCTCCTCTTCGACGACTTCGAAGGAACCTCCCAAGCCCAGTCCCGCGCCGCCTCGGCCTCCTTCTCGACCGGATATCTCGGCGGCCAGGCTCTCATGCTCTCGGATACCAAGGCCTACGCGCTCTACAGCGACACCTGGTGGCTGAACGCCGAGAACCTGCGGACGCAGGGAACGGTGGAGATGTATTACCGCCCCGATACATTTCTCTTCACCCCGGCCCAGGGCTACGCCGTCCTCTTCAGCACGGACGAGCGAGCGAACACGCCCCCGGGCGGCGGATATCCCGCGCTGGCGGTGAAGGAAAACGGCAACCTGAGCTGGTCGATCTCGAAATCGCCCGCGCAGTATGCCGAGATCGATTACCCGCTCCAGGACGACTCTCCGCCTCTCTATCCCACGCAGTGGTACCACCTCGCGGCCACATGGGAGAGCGGAGGAATGCGCCTCTATATCAACGGCGTGGCGATCGGCACGGAGACCTTCGACACGTCCGTCCTGACCGAACCGTTTCAGCTGGGAAGCCGCAACACGGATCCTCTGAAGGCGTTGGCCGCCCGGGGCCGAATCGACCGCTTTCGACTCTCTTCGGTCGCGCGCTCCCCCGTCGCTTTCCCCTCGGCTCTCGATGTCCGGATCGACTCTCCCCTTTCCCGTGCCGGCGGCGTCGACCTGGCCCGTCCCTTCGTGGTCGTGGCCCGGGCCTACGCGAGCGACAGCCGGACTCGCATCGTGAGTCTCTATGCGGACACGGATGCGACGGGTTTCGATGGAACGCTCCTGGCCGCCGGCCTGCCTGAATCGGGTTCTTTTCTTCTCAACGGAGCGCTCGGAGACTCCACGGTCTATCTCTATGCGATCGCGCGCGCCGGCACGGATTCGGCCTTCTTCTATCATCCCTTCCCCTTCCAGCTGACCGCATCCGAAGCCTTCGGCGCAATCCAGGATCCACTCGAGACCTCCGCGGTCGCCGTCGTTCCCGTCACGGGTTCGGAAAGCTACTCCCTGGTCCTCCTCAACGGCGGCACGACGTCCGATTCACCCTCCGGATCGGCCAACGCGACCGGCACGGGCGCGGGGCACGCGCTCCAGTTCCGCCTGCTTGATCCTTCGGACACCGCCGTCATGCACATCTGGTCGAGGGGTCCGACGGGCGGCGTCATGCTTTCCGTCCGATCCGACACCTCGAGCCTGAGGGTCATGGGATTGCCGGGCGGCATACCTTCCACGGCGACCGGAATCCAGGCCTTCTCACGCACCGCCTTCCTGGCCGAGTTTCTCGAGGGAAGCGGACGGATGATCGGCGACACGCGAAGCACCTCTTCGATCCACGAGACCTATGCCTTCACGATCGAATACCGCCTTTCCTCGGCCACGGCCGCTCTTTTCCGATCTCTTGGTTTCGACACGTCGCCCGGTTCGGGTAGTTTCGGCCTTTACTACGCGGACACGTGGGGTGCGGTCTGGATCGAGGATCGAACGGTCATGGTGACCGTCTCGGCCGGGGACGCCGGAGGCATTGTCGTGCGCTGTGCCGGGATCACGAAGGATCTCCCCGGGGGACTGGGCATGGCATCGGTCGCAGGCCCGGCCATTGTCAGCGTCACCGAGAAGCCGGGTTGTCTACTGCAGGGGATGGGTTTCCGCGGAGAGATCCTCCAAGGGCTGAGAATCACGAGAGACTACCTGCTTTCGACAAGGCTGGGGCGGCTGTTCGTCCGGCTCTACTACCTTCTCTAGAGTTACATCACGAGCCGTTTCCGTCTTATGTGTTATTCCATACACAATCGGGCGCATCTGCAATTTTTTCAAGCTTTCATAGAACGTTTGATCTATACTTGATTCGGCGAGATGCTTATAAGAATACCCGCGATTATCCTACGTGTCTGTCCTCATTTTGCCTTGGTCGTCGTCGTTCTATCAGTAACGGCGGCATCGGTATCCGCCGCCCCCTCGGATCGGTCGATCACCGCCATCAATTTTTCCCCCGACAACACCTTCGATAACGATCTGACCGCGGCGGGAACGGACTCGGGAGTCTATATAACCTTGACCCTGTCAGGAGATTCCTGCGGCGCGGAGAGCCCGGACAGTCACGGCGGGTTCCGGCTCGAGATCTACGACGCCGGGGGTGAGCTGAAGAGGCGCTTCTACTCCTACGAGATCGATTCGAACCCGACGTATCCTGCCTTTCGTTGGAACGGTCAGGGCGAGAACAACGTCAACGACACGCTCCCTTACGGATCCTACACGCTTCGCGCCTATTCTTCCTTCCGCAGTCCCGCGATCACGGCGACGATCAAGGGGACGGGCGTGACGGTGAACCGACCGGGCGACCTGCACGTCTCCTCGGGAGGCGTCTTGTCCTGGACCAACACCTCGGGACTTCTCTCCTTCTGCCAGGTCTCTCTCGGCGACCCGAAGACCTCGGAACCGGTCTTCGTGCGCCTCGTTGTCTTCCCGGACAGCTTCGGCCAGGTGAACACCAACCGGGCGTACGGCATCGCGATGAACTCCACCAATGACGTTTTCGTCTCGGACAACGTGAACGGCGGCGTGGCGGGGTGCCGGATCGGGAAATACAGCACCACGACGGAGACCTGGGTGAATCTGGACTGGGCCACGAACGCGACATCGGCGGTGGCCGAGGACGAGTTCGCGGGGCTCGGAATCGACGCGAACGACTCGGTCTACGTCGCGACGGGCACGAACGTCTCGGGCATGGGCGGCGGCGCGGGCGGCGGCGGCGAGTATCTGATGCGCTTCCGCGACAACGGGAACACGGCCACGGTGGACTCGGTCACGGTCGATTTGGGGAGCGATTTCTACGATGCCGCGCCCATCTCGACGGGCCTCGACAACGTCTACATGACGAACTACTCGAACGACGTCATCCGGCGCTACGGTTACACCCACGTGACGAACGTCAACAACCTCGTCGACTTCGGAACCCGGACGGACATGCGGAGCATCGCGGTGACGCCCGACGGACGCGCCATCTACCTGACGCGCGGCGACACGACGTTTCGGAAACTGAACCCCGCCGGCACCGTCCTCTACACGATGTCTGACGTAGCCTGCTCGCCGACGCACGGCATCGCCGTTTGGCAGAAGGCCTCGACGGGCGAGACGTTCATCGTCGTGGCGGCGCGCGTCGCGAACCAGATCCGGGTCTACAAGGAGAACATCCTGGGGACGAGCGCGGCGCTCACGCGGATCTACTCGGGCGGCGGCGACACGATCAACCGGCCCGGCGATCTCTTCGTCGACTCGGCGGGAACACTCTCCTGGACCAACTGCTCCGGCTCATTCATCTTCTGCCAGGTCTCGATGAACGACCCGAACCTCCAGCCGCCGACACTCCTGCGGTCGGTGGCGCGACCCGCGGGCTTCGGGCTGGCGAACACGCTGCAGGCGTATGGCATCGTGGCGAACGACAGAAACGAGGTCTTCGTCTCGGACAACCGCGTCAACGGCGCGGCGGACTGCCGGATCGCGAAATACTCGACCGCCTCCGAAAACTGGGTGAACCTCTTCTGGGCCGACACGGTCGCCTGCCCTCAATCCGACGACGAGTGGGGAGGTCTCGGGATCGACCGGAACGGTGACGTCTATGTCGCCTGTGGATCCAACATGCTGAACATGGGCGGCGGCGGCGGCGGAAGTTTCGAAGGATTCGTCCGCTTCCGCGACCGGGACACCTTTGCCGAGTACATGGGGTCCACGGTCGACATGGGCGTCGACTGCCTCGATGTGGCCCCTGTCCCGTCGGGGGATTCCTGGATCTACCTGGCGGAATACGCGAGCGACCAGGTCGATCGCTTCATCCCCAACTATCCCGCGAACGCGACGCAGCTCGTGGACCTGGGCGCGGCGACGACCCTGAGGGGCATCGCGATCACGGAGAACGGATCGGGCCGATGCAACGGCATCTACGTGGCCCGCGGCAACGCCTTTCTTAAGATCTCGCCGCTGGCGGGCGGCGTCGTCTACACCCAGAACGACGGGCGCATCAACTCGGCCATGGGCATCGCGGTCTGGCAGAAGGCGGCGACAAACGAGACCTTCATCATCGTGGCGTCGCAGGGTAACAACCAGATTCACGTCTACTCCGAGAACGCGGCCGGCGACTCGGTCACCTACATCCGCTCGATCGAGGACGACGTCTATTCGATCGTGACGCCGGAGGGCATGGCGTCGGATCCCCGCGGCGGCTACTTCGTCGTCGTCAATCGCGGGTCGCGCGCGATCAAGCGATTCACCTCCGACGGCATCTTCGACCCGATGACGGGGACGGAGAACGGCAAGTACATCCAGGGCATCGACGCGACCCCGGACCTCTCGGACTCCTACGGCTTCAACATTCCCCGCGCCATTGCCATGGACTCGGCCGGCTTCATCTATGTTTTCGACCACAACAACCTGACGGCGCCGACGGTCATCACCCTGAAGAAGTTCAACCCGGACGGCTCTCCCGTGGGCGTCATCGCCACCCTCACCTCGCTGGGCTGGTCCGCGGCTCTCAACCAACCCGTGATCCAGGCCACCTACGGCGCCGGTTCCATCTACGGCGTGACGAACGACAACGACGTGAGGTGCCTGAGGCTATCGACCGACGGCACGCTCCTCGGACACCTCGGCACGGCCTCGGCGGGCGGCGGGGCGGACCCGGCCGAAGGGAGCCCCTCGAATGACCTCACCAACGCCCAGATCGCGCCCTTCTACGATCGGGTCAACAGGATCTTCTATCCCGAGGCCCTCTTCTTCTACCAGACGAACGACCGCATGGAGGTCTTCCGCACGAGTCTCGCGGGCGGAGCCATCATGGTGGCGATCAGTCCCCAGGAGATCGTGAACACCAACCCCTCCGGCAACAACGTGGCGACCGCTCTCGTCGACAGGTTCGGCGAGATCTACTCGATGAACGACGGCGTGACGGGCACGCCGGGCAGTTACCTTTTCCGCAAGTGGAACGCCGCTCACCCCGATTCCACGATCGGCGCGAGCACGCTGATGGAGTCGAGCATCGTTCGCGGTTCCGGGGCTCTGAACTTCTTCGGGCCCCGCGAGGCGGTTTGGGCCGACGGAACCGGGAATTACACCTTCAATCCCCTGTCAGGTCGCTACGAGCAGAAGATCTGGGTCTGCGACCAGTCGAACGACCGGATCCACCAGATGACGCTTTCCTGGCAGGACGTGAAGACCGCGGACCTGACGATCGCCCGCGCCCAGGACACTCCGCTCGTCATCTCGGCCTCTCTCACCGGCGACACCACCACCGCCGTCTCGGGCGTCTACTACGCCGGGACCGGCGTCTGCACAGTGCAGGTGAATTTCAACAAGGGCATGGTGACGACGGCGGTTCCGGACACGATGACGGTGCAGTTCCGCCCCTCCGGCGGCGCCTTCACCAACGTGACGAAGATCTCCTTCTCGGGGGGAACCTGGCGCGGCACGGCGAACATCACATCGGCGATGGCCGACGGCGAGGCCCAGTTGAAGGTCGAGAACGCCTACGACGACGACGGCGGCGACGCCCCCTTCATCGACCCCAATCCCGACCAGACGGATTTCGACCTGGCCGACGAGTTCAAGCCGTTCGTCATCGACAAGACGGCTCCCGTCTACACGGTGCTCGCCCCGGGCGTGTCCGGCGATTCGACCTCCAACACCTTCTACACCGTGAGCGGACAGGTCACCTCGGAAGCGACGGGCCTGGACGCGACGGTGAGAATCACCAACTGGACCGCGGCCTCCGGCGGCACGAAGACCGACGAGAAGACGCTCTCGGCCAACGCCTCGACCGGCAACTTCTCCTCGAACCTCAATCTCCTCGGGCCGCCTCCCAGCCAGAACTGGATCGGGGTCGTCATCACGGACAAGCTCGGGAACGAGACGACGCTGGCGCCGCGGCGACTGGTCAACCGGATCGAGAACCGGGGCAACGCCTACATCGAGCCTGCGACGGAGATCGTCGCAGGCACGTTGCAGCGCTACGAGATCGTCTACACCGCGGCGCAGACCCTCTCCGGCGACACCCTGCGCTTCACGATTCCCACCGCCTGGAGCCAGCCGCAGGAGTTGGATCCGTTCACCAACGGCCACGTGACGATCTTCTCGGATGACGCCTTCGGGGATTCGGTCTTCGCGGGTCAGACGGTCACGGTGAAGGACGTGAACCTGGGGATCGGACAGAAGCTCACCGTTGTCTACGGCGATTCCGTCATCAACCTCACCGGCCGTGCCCGGCCGGACGTGGACGCGCCCCTGGACAACGCCTCCAATACATTCGGCGTCGAGGTCCAGCTCGCGGGCGAGACGCTCTTCACGGGCGTCTTCGCCCAGAGCGGCAAGTCGCTCGTCGTGCCCCTGAAGGATTCCGACGCGGGCATCGGGATATCCGAAACCTACGCGGGGGGATCCTTGCCGAAGGGCGACGTGGTGAAGGCGATCGTCCTGAGGCTCTACAACTCGAACGTCGGCGCGCACGCGAACCGCGTGACCCAGCTCGCCCTGACCCTGGAATCGGAGACGGGAGGCGCCCTGAGCTGGCAGAGATTCGTCTCGCGACTCGTCATGAAGAACTCCACCGACGGCGTGACCTTCGCGGACGTGACGAGTTTCCCGACGGGACAGACCCTGACGATCACGCCCTCGTCCTACACGGCCTTCCAGGGCGACGTGCGCGACGCGGAGTTCTACGCCTACATCTCGCCCACGGCCCCGTCCGACTCCGTCCGATTCCACTTCACCGGCACGAGCGTCTTCTCGGTCGTCGACGACGTCTCGGCAAAGATCCTGAGCGCCGTGGAAGAGGGCAACGGTGTGGTGGATGAAAAATCGGGCCTGATCGTGATCTACGGCCAGAGCCCGGCGGACACGTGTGAAATCGGCGCCGACACATCGATGACCCCCCTGGACGTCGCGATGGGGCAGGAGGACGTCCGCGTCATGGACCTGGTCTTCCGCAACCCCTCGCGCGGCGCGGACACGCCGGTCAACACGATCCGCATCGACAAGCTGACGCTCTCCGTGCGCGACGCCCTCGGGCTCCCCCTGACGCCCGACCACGTCCTGAAGGGCATCTCGATCAGCCAGTCCGCCGGCGTCATCACGTACGGCGGCGTGGACACACCGAACCTCCCTTCGACCGGCAGCACGATCTCGATCCCCCTCTCGGGGCTCACCGTCGCCTCCGACGCGACCGTGACGGTTCGCGTCTGGGTGAGCATCGCGGACAACCCGGCCTCGAGCCTCAACTTCCGCATTCGACTGGCGGACACGACCGCCGTGGAAGTGAAGGACAACGTGACGAGCTACACGGTGCCGGCGGCGGACGATTCGCTGCGCACGGAGGTCATCCCCTTCCAGACGAACTCGATTTTGATCCAGCCGACGGCCCGCGGGACCTTGAACTCGGTCCGCCTCCTGCGCGCGGATTCCGCGGTCATCAACGGTGCGATGGGAGACCAGGTCCTGATCGGAGACCCCTTCTTCGCGGAACTCGTGTATGCCGCCGACGCCGGCCGCAGTCCGTTGAGAGTCATTCCCTCGACGTCCGACCTGAGACTCAACGTGGGCGGAGTGGACAAGACCTCGGAGTTCACGATCGGCGCGCCGGACGCCAGGACCGTCTCGGCGGGCGGCACGGAGACCTTCTACTTCGCGATCATCCAGAACCTCGGCATCACGGGCGGAACGCTCCTCTGCGAAGTTTCCGACACGGCGACGGACACGCGCCCCCGGATCTACGACAACCACGACTACACGGACCCGGACGTTCTGCGCGCCGCCCTCGCGCTACCGACCCCCTCCTGCACCGCGACGATCGCGACGGCGGTCCTCGAGGCCGCGGCCTTCTCGCTGGACACCTCGTATGCCGGCCCGGGCGAGAGCCCGGTCGCGGCGGTGAGGTTCCAGGTGAAGAACAACCTCGGAGCCGCCCAGGTGGTCGACTCGGTCATCGTCGAGGGCATCGGGACGACAGGCAAGGTCAAACGCGTCCTCCTGTATCACGACAACCGCAACGGCCTCCTCTCGGCTTCCTCGGACACCTTCGTCTCCTCGGGCGTCTTCTCGGCCGGAACCGTCACGCTGATCCTCTCGCCGCAGGTCACCGTCGGCGTCGGTGCCGGCGACCGGGAGACCTTCTTCGTGGCCTTCGAGATGGAGACGACGCTTGTGGACGGGGACACCTTCGACGCGAGGATCCCGGCCCTGGGCGTGCGCGTCGTGGGGCAGAGCTACTTTCCTTCCTCCTCGATCAACTCCGCCGGCAACGGACTGGTGGAGATCGTGGCTTCGCGGATCACGATGTCGCCGGACACCCAGGTCGTCGCGATCGCCGCGGCTCCGAACGTGACGCTCCGGGCCGTGGACACCCACGGCAACCTCGACAACCTGGCGAACGTCCGGTCGGCGACCCAGGGACGGAACGTCCAGGTGCAGTTCACGATCCTCGACGCGAACCGCGATTCGTCGCAGTGGATCTCCGCCACGTCCGGCATGACCAGCGTGACGCCGGCGGCGGGCGCGGGCGTCACGTCGTTGAACGCCCGGTTGACGAGCGGCCTGGGCCAGGTGACCTTCACGGACACGGAAGCGGAGACGGTGGCCCTGACGGTGACCTCGATCCTCGCGCCGTGCTCGGGCCTGGCGGAATTCGCGAACCGGATCTCGGTCACGGCCGAGAACCTGACCGCGATCGGCTTGGTCCGCCCCGATTCCCGCGCGGTCTCGGTGCTCGCGCTCCGGGTCAACAACCAGTCGGGAGCGAACGACAAGGTGACGCGGATCGGCGTTCGCTCCCAGAACACGGCGGACACGGACGTTTCCTCCGTCCTCCTCTTCAGGGACCTGAACGGCAACGGCCGGATCGATTCGGGCACGGACGAGTGGATCGCGAACGGATCGTTCGCGGGCGGATTCTGCGACTTCAACTTCCTCGATATCGACGTCAACGACCAGGACTCGATCCTCCTGATGGTCGGCTACAACATCGGGACGACGGCGACCGACTGGGACGTGATCGACGCGCGCGCGGAGACCTTCACGATCCAGTCGACGGCGGAGAACCAGGCCGCGACGCCCCTGAACTCGACGCCCAACCGCACGGTGGACGTGCAGGCCGTCTCCCTGCGATTCTCGCCCAAGACGGGCACGATCGCCACGGGCCAGCGGACCACGGTCGCGGTCACGGCCGCCGACACCTACGGCAACGTGGACCGGGACTACACCGGCGGCGGCATCAAGTGCTCCTTCGATCTGACTCAACTCGCCCAGTTCGACCCGTCGCTCACGAACCTGGCCAACGAGGAATTCCCGGTGGGCGGGGACTACACCCAGATCCGGGGCAATCTCGTGCAGGGTCGGGCGGACCTCTCCTTCTTCGACCTGAGCGTGGAGACGACGATCCTCTCCGCGATCGGAACGCCGGGGCTCACGGGAACCAGCGAAACGGGCGTCTATGTGATCGTCCAGGGATTCTTCGCCACGGTCCTGGACCAGGCCTTCCTGAACGTCGAGCCCGGCGACACGAACCGGGTGATCCTGCGCTTCAAGGTCACGGCGGTCGGCTCCTCGGACACGGTCACCGGGGTCGCCATCAACTGGCGCGGCGTGCGTGCGGCGGACGTACAAAACCTCAGGCTCTATTACGACGCGGACGCGAACGAACTCTTCTCGGCGTCGGCGGACGCGCTCTACGACATCCCGCGGACCTTCACGGCGGAAACCGTCACCTTCTCGGGCGGCGTCTACGTCCCCAACGGAAACAGCCGCGCCTTCTTCTTCGTGACCGACGTTCTTTCGAACGCCCTCGGCGGCGACACACTGGACGCCCAGATGCTTATCGGCGGAATCACGACGCAGGGCGGCCTG
>CAZWVM010000118.1:0-11348 GCA_964637705.1 uncultured bacterium | reverse complement strand
CCGCCGCCGGCCGCCTCTGTGCCGCCCTCGGCGTGCCGCACCACGTCTTCGATTTCGAGGAGCCCTTCGCGCGCGCGGTGCTCGAGCCGACCGCTCGCTTCTACGCCTCCGGCCGCACTCCGAATCCCTGCACCTGGTGCAACGAGCACCTGAAGTTCGGGGTGCTCCTCGAGAAGGCCCGGGCGCTGGGCGCGGAGACGCTGGCGACGGGGCACTACGCGCGATCCGCCGACGGGACTCTCCTGAGAGCGCGGGATTCGGCCCGCGACCAGTCCTACTTCCTCTACCGGGTTCCGCGCGAGACGCTCCGGCACGTTCTCTTTCCTCTCGGCGACCTGACCAAGGACGAGGTGCGCCGGAGGGCGGCGGAGTGGAACCTCGAGATGCGCGAGCGCGCGGACTCGATGGACATCTGCTTCGCGCCCGAGGGTGACTTCACGACCATCCTCTCCCGGTTCGCACCCGGTTCGCTCGAGCCGGGCGAGATCGTCGACGAGGAGGGGAGGGTGGTCGGCCGCCACGACGGCATCGGGCGCGTGACGATCGGGCAGAGGCGGGGACTCGGGCTGCGCGACCACCCGGACCGCTTCGTCGTCGCCATCGAGGCGGAGGCGCGCCGCCTTCGCGTGGGCCCGCGCCGCGAGGATTCCTCCTGCCGGCTCGAGAACGTGGTGATGAGGGAGGAACGGTCCGGGACATTCCGCGCCCGCGCTCGACTGCGCTCCCAGCACGCGGGCGTCGAGGCCGAGGTCATGATCGCGCCGGACGGAACCGCCCGCGTCCTCTTCGCCGAGCCCCAGATCAACGTCACGCCCGGCCAGGCGTGCGTCCTGTGCGAGGGAGAGGTCGTCCTGGGCGGCGGGGAGATTGCGCGTGCCTCGTGACGCGCGGCTCTCCTCTCGTCTTCCCCGTGGTGGGATTCACCCCGCGGCGGCGCGGGCCTCCTCGAGGATGCGCTTGGCGCCGGCCTTGAGCAGCCGATGCGCGAGCGAGCGGCAGGCGCGACGCCAGTCGCGGGGGCCGGCCTCGACGTTCCCCCGGACCGAGGTCGTGCCGTCGAGAGAGACGGCGCAGGCCTCGATGACCAGCTTGCGTCCGCGCGGCCGGGCGAGCACCCCGATCGGAGCGGAACAGCCGCCGCCGAGGGCGGCGAGGACCAGGCGCTCCGCCTCCACCGACCAACGCGCGTCCGCGTCTTCGAGCCGGGCCAGGAGCGCGCGCAGGCCGCGGTCCGCCGCGCGGCACTCCAACCCCAGGGCGCCCTGTCCCGCGGCCGGGAGCATCGTCCCGTAATCGAGCGCGTGCGTCTTCTCGCCGGCGCGACCGAGCCTCCTGAGGCCGGCGCACGCCAGGATGATGCCGTCGAATTTCAGCTCCCGCATCTTCCTCAGCCTCGTGTCGACGTTGCCGCGCAGGGGATGGAAGCGAAAACCGGGGAAGGCCTTGGAGAGCTGGGCGACCCGGCGCGGGCTGGCTGTGCCGATCCGCGCGTCCGCGCGCTCGTCCTCGATGCGTCGCCCCCGCCGCGATACGTAGGCGTCGGCGGGCGATTCTCGGCGGGGAACGCAGGCGAGCACGAGCCCGCGGGGGAGGTCCGGCGGCAGGTCCTTGAGGCTGTGGACCGCGAGGTCGATGGAGCGGTCGAGGAGGGCGTCCTCGAGTTCCTTGACGAAGAAGGCCTTGCCCCGCCCGCGCGATGCCGTGAGCGCGCCCCGTTCCAGCCGGTCTCCCAGGGTCTTGACGATCCGGATCTCGACTTTCGTCCCCGTTCCGAGGCGCTCGATCCGGCGGGCGATGATTCGACTCTGGGCGAGGGCGAGGGCACTGCCGCGGGTTCCGAGGATGATGGACATGGGGAGAGTGTAGCGGAAAGAGTGAGGAGTGAGGAGTGAGGTGTGAGGAGTGAGGAGTGAGGAGTGAGGAGTGAGGAGTGAGGAGTGAGGCGGAATCCGGTGAAGAGCAAAACCGTGGGCGTGTGGGGGCCTTTGTGGTAATCTCGCCCCATGAGCGGGAACTCGTTCGGCAGCCTCTTGCGCATCTCCTCCTTCGGGGAGTCCCATGGTCCGGCCGTAGGGGTCGTCATCGATGGCGTGCCGCCCCGCTTGCCCCTGTCGAAGGAGGACTTCGACCGCGAACTGGCGCGGCGCCGCCCGGGGCAGTCGACGCTGACCACCCAGCGCCAGGAATCCGATTCCTGCGAAATCCTCTCCGGAGTCCTCGACGGTCTCACGCTCGGCTCGCCCATCGCGGTCATCGTCCGGAACGAGGACGCGCGCCCCGGCCACTACGACGAGATGAAGGATCTCTTCCGTCCCTCGCACGCCGATTTCACCTACGAGGCGAAATACGGGATCCGGGCCGTGGCCGGAGGTGGTCGCTCGAGCGCGCGGGAGACGATCGCGCGCGTCGCCGGCGGCGTGGTGGCCATGAAGGTTCTCCGGCTCTTCGCGCCCGTCGAAGTCGTCGGCTACGTCAAAGCGGTTCGTGGAATCGAGGCCGAGGTGGCGACCGAATCGGTGACGCGCGGCGCCGTCGACGCCTACGCCGTGCGCTGCCCCGACGAGACGGCCGCCGTCGCGATGGCCGCGGCGATCGACGAGGCGCGGCGCGCCGGCGATTCGGTGGGAGGGATCGTCGAGTGCGTGGCGCGGAACGTGCCCGCCGGCTGGGGCGACCCGGTCTTCGACCGCCTCGAGGCCACTCTCGCCGCGGCGCTCCTCTCCATCCCCGCGGTGAAGGGCTTCGAGATCGGATCGGGATTCGCCGGCACGCGCCTCCTCGGCAGCGAGCACAACGACGCCTTCGAGAACCGCGGCGGCCGCATCCGGACGCGGACGAACCGCTCCGGCGGCGTCCAGGGCGGCATCTCCAACGGCGAGACCGTGATCGTCCGCGCGGCCTTCAAGCCGACGGCCACGATCGCGAAGGAGCAGGAGACGGTTCGCCGCGACGGAACCCCGGCGAAACTCGCGGCCAAGGGGCGCCACGACCCATGCGTCCTGCCGCGCGCGGTGCCCGTGGTCGAGGCGATGGTGGCCCTGGCGCTCGCCGAGCATGCCCTGCGCCACGCGGCGCAGTGCGGCGCGCCGCGGCTCTAGCCGCCCGCGGGGGAGGAGACCAGTGAGATCCCGCGTCCGGTCCGCGGTCTGCCGACTCGCCGCTCTCGCCCTTCTTCTCCTCGCCGCCCTGCCCGCGCTCGCGGCGTCCTCCGTCGAGCGCCTTCCCAACGGGCTCACGGTGATTCTCGAGGAACGGCCCGGCGCATCGGTCACGGCGGTCCAGGTCTGGATCCGCACGGGAAGCGTGGACGAACCCGGGGAACTCGTCGGCATGACCCATTTCCTCGAGCACATGCTCTTCAAGGGCACGACGGCGCGGCCGGTCGGATCGATCCATGCGGAGATCGAGAAGAACGGCGGCGAGGTGAACGCGGCCACGTCGCGCGACTGGACCTACTACCACGTCACGATCGCCTCGCCGGAGTGGCGCCGCGCGCTCGAGATCCTCTGCGACATCGCGGTGAACTCGACGCTGGATGAGACCGAGGTCGAGAGGGAGCGGGAGGTGATCGAGGAGGAGATCGCCCGGAAGTACGACGAGCCCGGCTCGATCCTCTACGACGGTCTCCTCCGTGCCTCCTACGGCCCGCACGCCTATGGGCGCACCGTGATCGGGACGGAGACGACGCTTGCGCGCGTCGGGCGCCCCGAACTGCTCGCGTATTACCGCGCGCACTACGTGCCGGCGCGGATGGCCGTCGTCATCTCCGGCGACTTCGTCGCGGCGACGGCGCGCCGCCTGATCGCCTCGACGCTCGGGCGGCTGCCCCCGGGCCGCCCGGCTCGCCCCCTGGCGGCGGCGATCCCGCAGGAGAGCGTCACGCTGCGGCTGATCGGGCGGGCCGTCTCGACCTACGGGGCCATCGGTTTCCGGGGTCCCGCGGCGCGCGACGTCCGCATGAACGCGGCCGGCGACGTGCTCTGCCAAATCCTCGCCGGGGCCGGGATCGGGAGACTGCGCCGCGAGATCGTGGAGGAACTGAAGCTCGCGGACGACGTCGATGTCGCCTTTCCCACCTCGCGCGGGCCGGCGCTCTTCGCCCTCACCTACCAGTGCCCGCCGTCGAATCGCGAGGCCGTCGAGAAGGCCCTGCGCGCCTCGCTCAGGCGACTGCGCCTCGACGGTGTGACGGCCGGCGAACTGCAGGCGGCCGTGAACCAGTTGAAGCGCGACCGGATGATGCGGATGGAGTCGAGCGAGGAGCGCGCCTTCGAACGGGGCTTCTGGTTCGCGGTTTCGCGGCCCGGCGACCGCGACGCCTACGAGGCGGCGATCGGGGCGCTCGTGCCCGCGGATCTCGCGGCCTTCGTCACCCGATTCCTCGCGTCGACGAGCGAGGTCACGGTCAGCCTCGACCCGGCGGGCGTCGCGGCCGGCCGCGAGGCGGCCGGGGAACCCGAGCCGGTCCCCTTCGTCCACCGCATGTCCGACGGGCCCCTGGCCGGGATCGGGATCTTCCTCTCGGCGGGCCGCTCCGTGGAACCCTCGCCGGGCTGGTCGGCGCTCCTCGCGGGAGCGATGAACCGCGGCGCCCGGGGCCAGACGCACGAGGCCTTCGAGCGCCGGCTTTCCGCGCTCGGATTCTCGATCGGGGTCTCCTCCCAGGAGGACATGATCTCGATCGTCGGGACGGGCGAGAAGGAGAAGGCGGGACTCCTGCTCGAAACGCTCTTCGAGATTCTCGAGCGTCCGAACCTCGACGAGATCGACGTCGTGCGCGAGAACCTGTTGTCCGCGCTTCGCAACAAGTCGGACGATCCCTTCGAGCAGGCCCTCGACCGGCTCAACCGCCTTCGCTACGGCGATCATCCCTACGGCCGGCCGCCGGAGGGCACGGAGCCGTCCCTGCGCGCGGCGAGCGCCCTTGACCTGGCCTCGTGGCTCGAGCGCGTCGCGGTGCGCGGCAACGTGCGCGTCGCGATCGTGGGCGGCATCGACACGGCGGCCTTCGCGGCAAGGCTTGGGGATCTCGGGCGGCGCCTGCCCGCGGGCCCCGAGGCGACGCCGCCGGAACTTCACGCTTTCGCCCCGGCGGACACGGCGGAGACGGTGCCCATGAACCAGGCGATCGTCCTGCGCACCTACCCCGCGCCCTCCATCCTCGACCCCGACTACCCGGCCTGGAAGGTCGCGAACGCGATCCTCGGCGGGCGCAGCTCCTCGAGGCTCTTTGCGCTCGTGAGGGAGGAGGAGGGGCTGGCCTACGCGGTCGGATCCTTCTTCCCGTCGCGCCGCCTCGAATCGCAGTTGGTATTCTACGCCGGCACCCGCCCGTCCAACGCGGCCCGCGTTTCCGAGGTCTATGACCGGGCCCTGACGCCGCCGACCCTGGAGGAACTGCTGGACGCGAAGCGGCTGGTCCGGGGCGAGTTCGCGCTCGACCACGAGCGGGTCGCCCGGCGCGCCTGGTATCTCGGTTGGTACTCGACTCTGGGGAGGGGAGCCGACTATGATGAGGACTACCCCGAGCAAGTGAACCGGGTGACGCTGGAGGACGTGGGCGCCGTCTTCGAGCGATTGAGGTCGATGCCCCGGGGGGACCTGCGATTCGGAGGAGCGGAGTGACGAAGACGGTGGGAGTGAAGGTCCAGCAGGCCGTGATCTGGCTCTCGATCGTCGCCGTCGTCTGGTTTCTCAGGCACCTCTTCCCGGTCCTCTTCCTCACCTTCGTGCTCACGTATATCGGCCACACGATCCTGGACCTCATGGGACGGCGACTGCCCCACCGGCGGCTGAACCTGACGATTCTCTACGCGGTCTTCCTCCTCGCGCTCCTGGGGATGTCCGCAGTGATCGTGCCTCGCCTCGGGGGCGAAGCGCGGACGCTGGCGCAGAGCTATATATCGCAGCAGGCGCACGAGGCGAACGTGGACCCGGAGGCGCTTCCGGCAACGACCGAGGACTCGGCCGTCGCGGACGTCTCGGAAAAGGAGATCCTGCTGGACCGGGCCCTCTTGCCTCTCATCGGCCCCGCGTCCCTGGCCCAATTGAAGCAATCGCCACTATACGTGACGATGCTGGAGAAGATGGAAGAGGGGATCGAGTCCCTCGTGCCGCTGGTCGTCAACGGCGTGAAACTCTTCCTGAACAACCTCTTTCTCCTGGCCTTCCACTTCACGCTCTCCATCATCTTCTCCTTCATCATTCTCTGGGATCTTCCGAAGCTCGGCGCCTCCCTGCGCACCTTCTCCGAGGGGCGGACCGCGGAGGTCTACGCGGAGGTCGCGCCGGGCATCCGCACCTTCTGCGTCATCCTGGGGCGGGCCTTCGAGGCGCAGACGGGGATCGCGATCGTGAACTCCGGCCTCACGGCGATCGGCTTCTGGGCGATCGGATTGGAGTCGATCGCCCTCCTGTCGACGATCGTCTTCTTCTGCTCCTACATCCCGGTCCTCGGCGTGGTGCTCTCGACGCTGCCCGCCGCGATCCTCGCCTTCAAGGCCGGCGGGATCGTGAAAATCCTCCTGCTCGTCGCGATCATCCTGATCGTGCACGCGGTGGAGGCCTACGGCCTGAACCCCCTGATCTACGGTCATCACCTGCATATGCACCCGATCGCCGTGCTGGTCATCCTGATGGTCGGGGAGCATCTCTTCGGGGTCTGGGGCCTGCTCCTGGGAGTCCCCGTCTCCGCGTTCATCCTCAAGTATGTCGTGAAGGGCGAGGTGGCCTCATGAAGATCGATCTGAAGAAGCTGGAGACGCTGGTGAACCTGATGGAGGAGCGCGACCTCGGGGAACTGGAGCTGGTGGACGGGGAGTCGCACGTCGTCCTGGAAAGGGCGCCGAAGCCGCCGCGTCGCCGCGGGGCGGAAGCGCCCACCCTGAACGAAAACGACATCACGGTGACGGCTCCGCGGGTCGGAATCTTCCTGAAGAAGATCTCCGCGGGCGACAAGATCCGCGAGGGCGGGCTCGTGGGAGAACTGCGCGTCATGGACGTGAAATACGCCGTGACGTCGCCGGCGACGGGCCGGGTCGAGGAGGTCTTCGTCGAGGACGGGATGGGCGTCGAGTACGGCCAGCCGCTCCTGCGCGTCCTCGCCGACGCGAAGGGACGCTGACCGTGAACGGGACAACGAACGCGCTCAAGGAGATGACCCATGCCGCCGTTTAATCGCATCCTCGTCGCCAACCGCGGCGAGATCGCCGTACGCATCATCCGGGCCTGCCGGGAGCTCGGCATCGAGAGCGTGGCGGTCCACTCGGACGTGGACGCCGATGCTTTGCACGTGCGCCTCGCGGACGAGAGTGTCTGCATCGGCCCGGCCCCGGCGCGCGACTCGTATCTCTCGATTCCGGCGCTTCTCTCCGCGGCCAAGATCACCGGCGCGGATGCGATCCACCCCGGCTACGGGTTCCTGGCGGAGAACGACCGGTTCGCGGAGCTGGTGGAGCAGAGCGGGTTCGTCTTCATCGGGCCTTCGCCCGCGTCGATCCGCGCGATGGGGAACAAGGTGCAGGCGCGGCGCCTCATGCAGGAGGCGGGCGTGCCGGTCGTGCCGGGGGCGCTCCTGGAGGGCGACCGCAAGCCGTCGGAGCAGCTGCTGGCGGAACTGGGACTGCCGGTCCTCATCAAGGCCGCCGCGGGCGGCGGCGGCAAGGGGATGAGGATCGTGCATGCGCCGGAGGACTTCGAGCCGTCGATCTCGAAGGCGGCCGCGGAGGCCTTCGCGGCCTTCGGCTCGCGCGAGGTGTATGTCGAGCGCTACCTCGAGAGCAGCCGGCACGTCGAGATCCAGGTCGCGGCGGACAAGCACGGCAAGACGATCCACCTCGGGGAGCGCGATTGCTCGGCGCAGAGGCGCCACCAGAAGCTCGTCGAGGAGGCGCCGTCGCCCGCGGTGACGCCGGCGATCCGCGCGAAGATGGGCGCCGCGGCGGTCGCGGCCGCGCGCGCCGCCTCCTACGCCACCGTCGGCACGGTGGAGTTCCTCCTGGCGCCGGGCGGCGAGTTCTTCTTCCTGGAGATGAACACGCGCATCCAGGTGGAGCATCCGGTCACCGAGCTCGTCACCAACGTCGACCTCGTCAAGCTCCAGATCCGCCTCGCGGCCGGCGAGCCGATGCACATCGACTCGGTCGGCGACGAATTCAACGGCCACGCGATCGAGGTGAGGATCAACGCGGAGGACTACAAGCGCAACTTCGCGCCGCAGGGCGGGGTGATCACGGCCCTGCACCTGCCGGGCGGCCCCGGGATCCGGATCGACACTCATATCTATCCCGGGTACCGCGTCCCGACCCACTACGATTCGCTGCTCCTGAAGCTCATCGCCAAGGGCGCGGACCGGCGCGACGCGATCGTGAGGATGAGGCGGGCGCTGGGGGAACTGGTGATCGAGGGTGTGCCGACGACGGCGGACTTCCACAAGCGCTTCTTCGAGGACGCGCGGTTCGTGGAGGGCGACATCGATACGGGGTACGTGGAGCGATGGTTAGGGTCTATCCGATCATAGAACCCCGGGACGTCCGGGAGAGCGGCGAGGCGGTGCTCGCCCTCATCCGTTCCGGCATCAAGATGCTGCAGCTGCGCGGCGGAACGGGGAGAGAACTCCTGAAGGCGGGCCGGGAGATCGCGGCCTCGTGCAAGGCCTCCGGTGTCTCCCTCGTCATCAACGACCGCGTCGACATCGCCCGTCTCTGCGGCTGCGGCGCGCACGTGGGCCAGGACGACGTGCCGCCCGGGGAGGCGCGCAAGATCCTGGGTGATCACGCCGTGATCGGTTTCTCGACTCACACGATGAAGGAGGCGGCCGAGGCGCTGGAATCCGGCGGCGCCGATTACCTCTCCGTCGGCCCCGTCTTCTCCACCGCGACCAAGCCCGACGCGCGTCCCGTCGTGGGGACCGCGGAGCTCTCCCGCATCTGTGCCCACGCGCAGGATCCCTCCGTCGCCGTGTCGCACCGGCCGCGGCCCCCGGTCGTGGCGATCGGAGGAGTCAATCCCCTGAACTACCGCTCCTGCCTCGAGGCCGGGGCGAAGTATGTCGCGGCGATCGGCTGTTTCCGCGACGAGCAGACGGGGCGGCTGAGGGACGACGCGGCGGCCCTGGCGGGGCGGTTCCGATGAGCCGGGCCCCGGAAGAATTCTTCGACGCGATCGTCGTCGGCGCCGGGCCGGGTGGAGCGACGGCGGCTCGCGAGCTCGCGCGGGCCGGCCGCTCGGTGCTTCTCTTGGAGAAGGCGCGCCATCCGCGGCCGAAAGCGTGCGGCGGAGGTCTCTCCGGCAACGTGCGCGGTCTCGTCGACTTCGACATCTCCTCCTGCGTCGAGGCCGTCGTGAAGAGGACGGTCTGCGTCTTCCGCGGTTCGCGCTCCATCAGCCTGGAGCCGAAGGGGCTGAACGTCGAGATGGTGACGCGGCCGGGCTTCGACCGGCTGCTCGCCGTCAACGCCGTCGAGGCCGGGGCACGGCTCATGGAGGAGACGCCGTTGCGCGCCCTCGAGCGCGAGGGCGCCCTGTGGCGGGTCATGACGCCCCGGGGCGTCTTTTCCGCGCCGGTCGTGATCGGCGCCGACGGCGCGGCCTCGCTCGTCGCCCGCGCCACCGGCCTGCGACCCGCGCCTCACCTGGGCGTCGCGATGGACGCGGAGCTCGTCCCGGCGCCGGGGGCGATGGAGGCCTGGAAGGAGACGGCGATCTTCGACTTCGGGATCGTGCCGCGCGGCTACGGGTGGTCCTTCCCCAAGGCGGGAGTCTTCTCCATCGGCGTCGGCACCGTGGAGACGCGCTTCCGCGACGTGCGAAGGCACCTGGACGCGCTGATCGCGCGCCACGCCTGCCTCCGGAACCCGGTCTCGATCTCCGTCCGGTCCGCCCCGATTCCCTACTGGCAGCGTCCCGAGACGATCGCGGGCGACGGCGTCTTTCTCGTCGGCGACGCCGCCGGTCTCGTCGATCCCCTCTCCGGCGAGGGCATCTCCTACGCGGTTCGCTCCGGCCGTCACGCGGCCCAGTACGCGCGCGCCCGGATCGGAGGGGACGCGCTCGCGGAGGCGGGGTATGCCGAGGAGATCGAGCGGCGGATCACGCGCGGCTTCCGCTTCGCCAAGCGGATGGCGGACATCTTCTTCGACCACCCGGTGCTCTCCTACACCCTCGGTGTGCGTTCGCGGACGGTCAACGACATCTTCGCTCGGCTCATCGCGGGCGAGATCGATTACGCGCGGTTGTACGACGAGGTGCGGGCCTCCTGGCCCGGCCGCCTCTACCGGCTCCTCAAGCCGCTCGCCGCGTGAACGCGCAACTCCTCGCCACGGCCCTGGCGATCCTCTTCGGAGGCGTCGTCCTGCTGGCCCTCTTCTTTCTCATGCAGGGAGAGCTCTTCTGGCTGGGGGTCCTGGGACTCCTGATCCTCGTTGTGCTCGGCGTGGTGGCGACGCGCAACGCGTAGCGGGGAAACCGGTCAGCGCGCGGGGCGGTCCGGTCCCGACGGCGTCGGCCCGGGCGACGAGAGGTCCAGGGGATCGCTGAAGCCGTTCTCCGGCTCGCCGTTCTCGTCCGCGCGGCCGCGTTTCAGGCCGATGAAGGGTCCCGAGAGATAGTAGAGCGCGCCGAGCGTCAGCCAGGTCCCGATGAAATGCGTGAAGAGGAGGACGATGACGAGGAGAAGGATGACGAGCGCGCGGAACGGATGAGGCCGGTCCGGCTTCATGATGGCGCGGAAGTGCGGATACCGGACGTTGGAGACCATGAGGTAGGAGAGCAGGAAGACGAGCATGATGACGATGTGCTTGTCCAGGAAGACGCCCGACTTCTCCAGGCCCAGGACCAGCCCCGCCACGACGCCGGCCGGCGCCGGTATGGGCGTGCCCCGGAAGTCCTTCGAGCCCGTCTCCGAATCGATGACGTTGTAGCGCGCGAGGCGCAGGGAACCCGCGATCGCGTAGAAGAGGGGAAAGATCCAGTAGGGGTGAGTCGAGAGCCCGAAGCGGACGTAGAGGAGCACCGCCGGGGCGACGCCGAAGGAGACGACATCGGAGAGCGAATCGAGTTCCGCCCCGAATTTCGATTCCGAGCGGGTCATGCGGGCCATGGCGCCGTCGAGGAGATCGGCGATCATGGCGAAGATGATCAGGTAGCTCGCCGTGACATAACGGCCCTCGAGCGAGTGCAGGATCGAGACGAACCCGAGCCCGAAGTTGCAGAGGGTGATGAGCGTGGGCAGGATGAAGATGCCGCGCTTGACCTTCTCGATCTGCTCCTGCCGGCGCGCGACCCGCTCCTCGGGGGTCAGCCGGTGGCGGGAGCGGCGGCTCACGGCCGGTCTTCGCCGCCTTCCGCGG
>CAZWVM010000117.1:0-11388 GCA_964637705.1 uncultured bacterium | reverse complement strand
CGCTCGCCGGTGGACTTGGAGACCGCGTAGTGGCTGACCTCGCTCCAGACCGAGACCGAGGAGATGTAGAAGAAGGGAACGTTGTGGCGGCGGCAGGCCATGAGGACGTTCAGCGTCCCCAGGATATTGGTGCGAGCGTCCTCCAGCGGGAACCGGATCGAGTTGCGGATGTCGCGGCAGGCGGCATGGAGGACGAGGCCGGACTTGGCGACGAGCGTGTCGATGTCGGGGGAGCCGATGTCCATGACGACGGTGGAGTCGAAGTGGTGCTTGTTGAAACTGCGGTCGTCGAGGGGAACGACGTTGGCGATGCGCTCGCAGAGGTGCGAACCGACGAAACCCTCTCCCCCGAGAACGAGGACGGGCTTATCCGTGTCCCGGCCAATCATCGGGGGGAGTGTAGCAGACGGGCCGGCCGGTGTCAGGAGGTCAGTTGTTCGATTTGCCGCCCGGGGGGTCAGCGCGGGAAAACGGAGGAGCGCGCCTCGGACGGGCTCGATCCCTACATCACATCCGAGGGGTCGATGTCGAGGGCGATGCGGAGTTCGCCCTCGCCGCGGGTGCCGGCGCGGCCGCAGGCGGCCGCGATCTCCGTCTCGGGCAAATCCGCGGGGAAGAGCCAGCGCACCTGCCAGCGGTAGCGGCCGCGAAGGCGCTCCAGGGGCGCCGGCGCCGGCCCCGATACCTCGCCCGGAACGACCGCGAGCTCCTCGACCGAGCGCTCGGCCGCGGTTCGCGCCAGCTCGTCGCTCTTCGACTCGAAGGTCCAGAGCGCCATGCGGCGGAAGGGAGGCATCCCGGCGATCTCGCGCCGCTTCAATTCGCTCTCGAGAAACGCCTCGACATCCTGCGCCGCGGCATGGCGCACGGCCGGGTGATCCGGCACGTAGGCCTGGATGACGGCGAGACCGGGGCGCTCGGCGCGACCCGCGCGCCCGACGACCTGGACGATCTGCTGGAAGGTCCGCTCCGGCGCGCGGAAGTCGGGCAGGTGAAGCCCGCTGTCGGCGGCGACGACGCCGACGAGCGTCACGCGCGAAAGATCAAGCCCCTTGCCGATCATCTGGGTGCCGACGAGCACGTCGTAGTCGCCGGCGGCGTAGGCGGAAAGGATCTCGCGATGCGCGCCCTTCCTCGCCGTCGTGTCGGCGTCCATGCGCGCGATGCGCGCGCCGGGACAGACGCGGGCCGCCTCCTCCTCGATCCGCTCCGTCCCGGCGCCGAAGGACCGGATCTTCTTCGAACCGCAGGCCGGGCAGACCTGGGGTTGGAGCACGCGGTGATTGCAGATGTGGCACACGAGCTCGGGGGCGCGGCCGTGCGGGCGGGCCGTGTGGCGGCGCTCGGAGCCGTGGAGGGTCAGGGAGACGGAACAGTGCGGGCATCTCACCGCCTCGCCGCACCCGCGGCAGAGGATGAAAGAGGCGTGGCCACGGCGGTTGAGGAAGAGGAGCGCCTGCTCTTTTCGTTCCAGGGTCTTTCTCATCTCGCGGAGGAGCATCCGCGAGAAGATGCCGGTGTGGCCCTCCGCCAGTTCGAGCCGCATGTCCACGATCCGCGTCTCGGGCATCGGCCGCCCGGCGACGCGGGCCGGCAGGCGCGCGGGCCCGCAGTTCTCCGTCCCGGGCGTGGAGGGGCTTTCCGCCGCCGGGCCGGGCGGGACGCCGCCCGCCGCGTGCACGAGCTCGCAGGTCGGGGTGGCGGTTCCGAGGACGAGCACGGCGCCGGCCTGCCGCGCGCGCCGGCGCGCAACATCGATCGCGTGATAGCGCGGCGAATCGGCCTGCTTGTAGGACGACTCGTGCGCCTCGTCGACGACGATGACGCCGAGGCGGTCGACGGGCGCGAAGATCGCGGAGCGCGCGCCCACGGCGACCCGCGCCTCCCCGCGCCTCAGGCGCATCCACTCGTCGAAGCGCTCGCCCTGGGAGAGCGCGGAGTGGAGGATCGCGACGGTCTCGCCGAAGCGGGCGCGGAACCGGTCGACCGTCTGCGGGGTGAGCGAGATCTCGGGCACGAGGACGATCGCGCTCTCTCCCCTCTCGAGCGCGGACGAGATCGCGCGCAGGTAGACCTCGGTCTTCCCGCTCCCGGTCACGCCCCACAGGAGAATCTCGCCGCCCGGGCCCGCACCGGCGATCCGCTGCAGGGCCTTCTCCTGGTCCGTCGTCAGGTCCGGCGGCGTGTCGCGCGGGGGGGGTTCGGAGCCGCGGAAGGGGTCACGGCGATCGGGCACGTGCGTCACACCGAGGGATCCGCGCTTCACGAGGTTCTCGACGACGCCGCGCGAGACCTCGAGCCGCGCGGCGGCCTCCGCGATCGTGAAGGCGCCCGGGTGCGCGGCGACCATCCGGAGGCAGGACTCGTGCCGTTCCTCGCGGACCGGCGCCGGCCGGTCGAGCGGCACGAGCACGCGGCGCGTGCGGGGCCGGGCGCCCGCGGCGGCCATCTTCAGGCCCGATGGCACCGCGGTCTCGATGCAACGATACCACGGCACGAAGAGCCGATCCGCCATCCAACGAGTGAGCGCAAGGATCTCCCGCGTCAGCACCGGGAACCCGTCGCATCGCCCCTCGATCACGCGCGCGTCCGGTCGCGACGCGGCCTCCTCCACCACGATCCCGATCACCTCGCGCCGCCCGAAGGTCACGGAGACCCGTTCACCGATCGCGACCGGCTCCTCCGCCTCGTACGTGAAGGTCTCGTTCGGGCCCGCGGGAATGGGGACGAGGACGGAGACGAAGCGGCGCTCGGTCATCAGCCGGCCGAGGCCGCCCCTTCCTCGAGGATCCTCTTGATGAGCTTCAGGTCCTCCCAGCTCTCGCGCTTCGCGGAGGGATTCCGGAGGAGATAGGCGGGGTGGTAAGTGGGGACGAGCCGGATGCCCTCGCAGAGAAGGACCTGCCCGCGCAACCGCGAGATGGAGGCCTCCTCGAGGCCGAGCATGAGGCGCGTCGCGACGTTGCCGAGGGTTACGATCAGGCGCGGCTCGAGGATCGCGATCTGCCCCCCGAGGAACGGTCGGCATGCCGCGATCTCGTCCGGCGCCGGATTGCGGTTCCCCGGCGGACGGCACTTCACGACGTTGGTGATGTAGACCTCCGAGCGCTTCACGCCGATCGCGGCGAGCATCTTCGTCAGGAGCTGGCCCGACGCCCCGCAGAAGGGGATCCCCTGCTCGTCCTCCTCCGCGCCCGGCGCCTCGCCGATCAGGAGGATCTTCGGCGCGAGACTCCCCTCCCCCGGCACGATCCTCTTGCGCTTCTCACAGAGCCCGCAACGACGGCAATCCGCGTATTCAGCGACGAGAGAAGCCAGGGCCGGCTCGCGCTCCGACCCCGCGCCGGCATGGCCCGGAGTCGCACCCTCCTCGACCGCCGGCTGGATCATGAGCTGCTGCTCGATATGGCGCCGGAACCGGCGAGCGAGGTCTTGTCGGGCGGTGACGGGATTCATGGCCGACGGAATGATACCCGAACAACCGGGGTCGGTGTCAGGCAATTACTTTCCCACTATTCCAAAAAAAGCGGTTGAACACGAGTCTTTTCAGCTTGCGAGCCCGACCGAATCGGATCAGACCGCATTTGTGAGAATGTGGGTGCCTGACACCGCCCGCAACGCCGCCCCGGCTAGACGGTCTTGTCCGGCGTCCTGCCGCTGTAGGGATAGACGTTCACCTTCCCGGCGAACTTCTTGAAGGTGACGTACTTGATGGAGGAGGAGAGGACCGTCGAGGTGCAGCCGATCTCGATGCGCGTTCCCGCCATGGCCGTCTCGTGCACGTTGATCGTCGCTCGGACCGAGGCCTCGTCGATCTCGGTCTCGATGTGCTTCATCGTCTCGCGCAGGCCGCGCAGGCGCGCGTGAAGATGCGCCCGCCGCTCCTTCAACTGGGCGGCTTTCGCCTCGATCCCGGCGTCGGCGTCGGGCGTGCGCGACTGGATCTGGCGCAGCGCGTCGTCGATCCGCGCGATCATCTCCTCCGAGGACTTCGCCTCCTCGCGGGTCGACGCCTGCCTCTCCGCAAGATCCACCGTCACGCCGGCCCGCACGTGCGTTCGCGTCGTGCCCTCACCGCCGATCGATCGCACCGTCACGTCGCGACCGGTGCGCACCGCTCCTCCCACGAGCGTCGCCCGCGCCCCGTTCATCAGCAGTTCGCCCCCCACCGCCGCTTCGGAGTGGAGGATCAGCTCGCTGACGATGAGGTTTCCGCCGACGTTCACGCGGGCATGCTCGATGAAGAGCGCCACCAGGTCTCCGCCGACGGAGATTGTGGCCTCCTGCCGCCCGAGGATGCCTCCCATGACGACGAGATTGCCGCCAACCTCGACATGGCACTTGCCGATCGACTTCTTCACGAAGAGGCTTCCCGCGGCCTTCACCGTGAAGGCATCCTCGATGAGCCCGTCGACGTAGACCGTGCCGTTGAAGTCGATGTTCCCTGTCTCGTAATTCACGTCGCCCTTCACGTGGTAGACGGGCGTCACCATCACGCGGTTGCCGACGAAGGTGACATGTCCGTCGAGACCCGAGATCAGTTGGTCGCCCGCGCAAGAAACGTTCTCACCGGCGGGCAGTTCCACGTCCGGACCGGGACGGGAAAGAACGGGCTTGCCGAGAACATCCCGCCCGGGCGTTCCTGCCCGGGGCGGCTCTCGGCGCACGAGCAGTTCGCCCTTCTTGACCGATTCGATGAGATCCAGTTCCCGGTAATCCACCCTCCCCTTCTCGTCCTCGGCCAGGGAAATCACGTGCCGGTCGGTCCGGAAGAGGAAATCGAGCCGCCCGGCGATCCCTTCCTCGGCCGGGGTGCCCTCCGCGATCCGGATCGGGTCGTGGCAGCGCTCCTCCCGCACCATCTTCTCCACGATCTCCATCCGAATGCCGTGGACGACGCCCGCACGGACGAGGGCCCTCTCGACATCGCGCAGTTCGACCGGCTTGCCGCCCTTTTTCGGCGCGAAGAGCACCATGTCGGCGCTCATCGCGTCCGGCGCGACCCGGATCTCGCATCGCCCGTCCTTTTCACCGGCGCGCGCAAGGCGCCCGACAACGACGGGCTTGCCTGCTCCTTCGCGAACGGTTTTGATGACCGCGGCTTCGTCGAGAAACTCGGGGGTGTATTCCCTCAAGCCCTTCATCACGACATCCTCGGCGACCGGCTTCGCCGCGCCCAGGGGTGCGTGAACCGTCAGGAGAAGGTCGACGCTCTCGATTTCGATGAGATAATGACCGTCCATGTCCTTGACGGCCTTCAGGGCCTCGTCAACCTGCCGCTGGAGGGAATCGTGACGCCAGGCGCGAATCCGGGCCGGGCGAATCCAGAATCCCAAAAATCCCGCGCTCGGCTCCTGCAACACGACATAGCGAATCTGGCGCTCGATACAGCCGAAGCGACGCGCCGCTTCCGCGACCGCGGACTTGATGTCGGTCGCCTCGACGACAAACTCGCCGGGGGCAGCCGAAACGCCCGCTCTCTCGTCTGTCGGACCGGTCATGAGATCACAGGAGGCTGGGGGGATTCGTCAGGATGAGACAGAAGCGGTGTTTGAGAGAAACTCGCTTTCCGGATCGACGGGGACTCCGTCATACCGGATCTCGAAATGGAGATGCGTGCCGAAGGCGCGGCCGGTGCTGCCGGCGCTTGCGACCGGCGTCCCCTTCGTCACGACGTCTCCGACAGTGACCCTCAGGCGGGACGCGTGCGCGTAATAGGTCTGCTTCCCGCCCTCATGGTCGATAATCACGAGATAGCCGTAGCCGCTGCGCCAACCGGCGTAGGATACTACACCGTCCTGGTGCGCAAAGATCGGAGCCCCGTAGGGCATGCTGATGTCGATGCCGTCATGATGCCGAACGCTTCCCCCCATGCGCCGGTAGCCGAAGCCCGACGTCACGCGCACACGGGATCGATCTTCGAGAGTCCGGGCCTCGTCCGGCATGCTGAGGAGCACAGCCGAGACGGGCGCGCGCGATACGATCTCCGGGGGAGTCTCATCGACCATGTTCCGGATGAAATCCCTTTCGATCATGGCGCCGCCCCAAGCGTAGCTACCGTTGCGGCGAATCTCCGGAAGATCAAGCATGGAGCTGGCCACCTGGGTGGCCTTGACGGTCTGGAGGAAGGAGGGAAGGGACAAATCCGTGGAAGCGAAACGATTTGAAATGGCCCAGGCGGATCGATCAGTCAGGGAAGCCGGAGAATCGAGAGCGACGAAGAGCACCGCCGTGAGAATCATCGAGAAGACGATGACTCGGTCCATGCGGCTGAAGTGTCGGCCGACGCGATAAGGCCTTCGTATGCGGTAGCTCCGCACGACCCCTCCCGCTTTGAAGAGATGCCGGATCAGCTATCCTTGCTAGCGCTCGCTGGCTCTGCCAAGGCAGGCCCGATCCGGTGAGACTCCATGAAGACATCCAAGTCCGACTTCCTGTATCGATTACGGTTATGAATCTTATACACAGGAAGTTGGCCCTCTTTCACAAGTCTCCAAAGTGTTACGCTGGATACCTTGAGGTATTCCTCGGCTTCTTTGCTCGTAAGGTATTCGTCTCGCCTGTTCTGTTGTTCTGACACGTCTCTCTCCCGCGATGTCGAAAACTTGAAGCCGTGGTAAATTTGAATGAGATCGAAATTAATGTCAATATTTTAATTCAAATCTTTTCAATCCCATAAAGGGATGCCCGTGAACTGGAAATCAAGGTGGAGAGCATTACTCGGTCGATACTCTCTTCAACCAAACGAGAGGGGGAACGTGCATCCTCCCCTCTTCGCCTTGCATGACCTCCGCCGTTGTCATCAGGCAGGACAAGGCAGATGAACCTTTGGCTTTCTTTATGATACGTTCCCATTCGAGCTTCAATTGATCTCGAGATCCTTCCATCGATTTCACTGACGTGAAGAGCAACGAATGGCCGACCTCCAACGAGATCAATTGCTTACGGACCAGGCTCTTGGGACCGGAAGAGAGATCGTCGCTCGCATCCAAGGAAAGCAACTCGACATTTTTCTCCGTATCGATCGCGATCAGGCCATCAAACCCCGCTGAAGCGATGGTAACAGTGCCGACGTCGGGCGTGACTGAGAAGAAGACGGCCTTGGCGCCGTGCAAGATCCCTCCAAGGGCGGCGGCCTCGATGCGAATCCGTGCCAAGGCCTCATCCGGGTCGGGAAAGAGCAGACCAAAAGAGCCTACCCAACCCCTCAGGATGCCAGCCACGGAGAGGAAGCGAGCGGAGCCGCAGGGCAAGTCGAAGATGTAGAAACTCTTCGCCCCGCTCGGAAACTCCACGCATTCCACGAGATTGCTGGATTCAGGCCTCTCTTCTTCGACGCCCAACGCGACTTCCCAGCCCCTGAGGGATGTCGATGCATTCTGCGACGTGATCCGCGTCTTCATGGGCAATCCGTCATGACGAACCGGAGGCCGTGCGCCGTCCCGGAACCCGTCAACCCCAAGGCGGGGGCTCCAGGAATCCCCCTCGGCCGCGGCCACGGCACCCGGGCGGATTCCTCCTGCATTTCAGCGCGTTCACCGTGCCCGAGGCCAACTGGTATTCGGCGGGGGTGGCCTTCGCAACGTAGCGAACAAGGCAGGGCTTTCCATAGGTTTTCCTGGGTTTCCCGGGTTCGCTCGGCCCTCGCGTCATCACTCGATTCTACTCCGGATTCGAAGCGATGCAAGGTGGAGCGGGTTCCTCATACCAACGCACGCGGGCATTATGCTGCCAACCCAGGCGCATGACGGCACGCAGGGCTTCGAATTCCGTCCTGCCAAGGCCTTCAAAGCCGGCACGGGGCGCGGGAACGAGAAGTTGGGCCTCGAGTCCCGCGCGACGGGCAGCGTCGAGGGTGCCGATCGCAGCCCTGTAGGCTCCCGGCACGCCGGCACGCCGATCATGGACATTTTCCGAGCCGAGGACCGGAACGAGCAGGCGACGGATTCCGGCCTCCTTCCAACGGGCGATCACATCGGGATCGGTCGGGAGTTCGCCGGAGGCGATCTCGACGAATCGCGGGAGCAGGGCGCGGGCACGGGCTTCCACGTCGGGTCCGACGCCGACCAGGCGCACCTGCAGGGCCTCGGGCCGGACGGTTTCAGGACACCCGGGACAGGCCAAGCGGCAAGGGGAGAGCCCGATTCGGCCCTCGGCGAGGCCCCCCCGGATCGAATCCTGATCCCTCTCGATCACGTTTCCCTCCGTTCCTCCGGACCCGCGACCGCCCCCGTCGGGTCGCGGTCAAGCGATCCGGCCAATCCCATCCACTCCTCGACGGACAAAGTTTCAGGCCGCGCCTTGACGTCGAGTCCCGACGCCCCGAGGGCATCTCGCCCCCCCGGAATCCCGGCGAGAGCGTTCCAGAGCGTCTTGCGCCGCGCCGAGAAGGCGGCGCGAAGGAGAGCGCGGAGGGAACGAGGCCGCGGGAGAGAACGCGGCGTCATGAGAACGATCGCCGATTCGACGCGAGGGCGGGGCCAGAAGCAGGAGGAGGGGAGCCGACGCAGGATCACGATCGTCGCGGCACTCTGCGCGGCCACCGAGAGGGCCCCGTATTCCGCCGTGTCGTGGGGCGCGACGAGCCGCTCGGCCAGTTCCGCCTGGACGGTGACGACGATGCGCTTCCAGGCGATCTCGCCATCGAGGAAACGGAAGAGGGCCGGCGTCGTGATGACGTAGGGGAGATTGGCGGCGACGACCCATCCCCCCGGGGGATCCTCGAGAGCGACCCGGAGGAAATCCTCGTAAAGGACGCGGACATTGTCGAGATCCGCGAGGGTCTCGGCCAGGAGCGGCTCCAGGCGCCGGGAAATCTCGACGGCCGTGACGGTCCGGGCCCGGGTGGCCAGGGCGCGGGTGAGCGTCCCGAGCCCGGGGCCGATCTCGAGGCAGGACTCGCCGGCGGGGGAGGCGGCCTCGACGATCGTTTCGAGGGCCGGTGCGCTGAGGAAGAAGTTCTGGCCGAGGTTCCGGGAGGGGCGCAGGCCATGGCGGGACATGAGTTCCTTGATCGTGGTGACGCTCGTGAGATTCACGGCGGGAATCAGGCCCGGCCGGAGGCGAGTTGTTCCGCGAGGCGTATGGCGGCGCCCATGCTGGAGGGATCGGCCTGGGAGCGGCCCGCGATATCGAAGGCCGTGCCGTGGTCGGGGGAGGTCCGGATCACGGAGAGGCCGAGGGTGACGTTGACCCCGGAGCCGGAAGTCAGGGCCTTGAAGGGAGCGAGGCCCTGGTCGTGATACTGGGCGACGACGAGGTCGAAGCGGCCTCGCATCCTCGGCAGGAAGAGCGCGTCACCCGGGAGGGGGCCCTCGGCGCCGATGCCCTCCTCGCGAGCCGCGCGGATCGCGGGACCGATCACCGTCTGTTCCTCCGTTCCGATCCTCCCGTTCTCGCCGGCGTGCGGGTTGAGACCGGCCACGCCGATGCGCGGCGAAGCGATGCGGAAGCGCGCGACGAGGTCGCGGTGCGCGATGCGGATCACTTCGAGCAGCGAGGCGACGGAGAGCAGGGAAGGCACGCGAGCGATCGGTTCGTGGATGGTCGCGAGCGCGAGCCGGAGCGGTCGGCCGTTCTCCTCGACGCCGGCGAATCCCATGACCGGGGTGCCACCCGCGAGGCGGCCGATGAACTCGGTGTGGCCCGGATCGTGGATCCCGGCGAGTCCCCAGGCGGCCTTGGAGATGGGTGCGGTGACAAGGGCGGAGGCGCGACCCTCGAGGACGAGTCGAACGGCGGTTTCGACCGCGCGGTGCGAGGCGCGGCCGGTCGCGGCATCGTTGCGGCCGGAGCAGAGAAGTTCGAGCGGCAGGTCGCCCGTGTCGAGTATCTCGTGGGCCTCGAGCGGGACGCCGAGCCGCCGTGCCGATTCGCGAACGGCGTTGGCGGGTCCGACGAGAATGACGGGAGCGCTCGCGACGGCCAGCGACCGCAGCGCGACCTCGGGACCGATGCCGGCGGCGTCGCCGACCGTGACCGCGATGCGCACCGGACCCCTCCTAGAAAAGCGTGCTCAGCGCCTCTTCACGCACCTCGGTGTAGGCCCGGTCGCGCAGGTTCTGCATGTACGTCTCGATGAGCGAATCGAAACGGGAGGAATAGATCTCCGAGAAGATCTTCTCGCGCAGGTCGACGGTCAAGGCGGGCAATTCGGCCTTGCGGCGCTCGAGGAGCTGGATCACGTGGTAGCCGTAGCGGGTGCGGACGACGGAGGAGGTCTGGCCGGGGGAGAGCGCGAAGGCGGCCTTTTCGAAGGCCTCGACGAGCCCGCCGCGCCGGTTCCAGCCGAGGTCGGCGACCTCGAGGGCGGCGACGGAGCCTCCGACCTGGTCGAAATCCTCGCCCGCGGCGAGGCGGCGGCGGACGTTCTCGGCCGTCAAGGTATCCCCGACGAGGACATGACGGACGTGAACCTCGTCCCCGCGCACCTGGTAGGCCTCGATGACCTCGCTGTCGGTGATGCGGATCTTCCGGCGGATCTCCTGGTCGATGAGCTTGGTCCGAAGAATCTGGGCCTCGGCTTGGGAGCGGTAGCGCTCGCGGATCTTTTCGGGCGTGGTGAACTCGGCGGCGAGGGCGCGCTCGTAGGTGTTCTGATCGACGAACTGGGAGCGGAGCCTCTCGAGCGCCTGGGCGGCCTCCTCCTCGATCTCGGCGGGCGTGACGGAGATGCCACGGCGGCGCGCCTCCTGCATGAGGAGCGCGTCCATGACGAGCTTCTCCATGACGCGATCGGCGAGCATGTTCTTCTGCTCGGGCGCGAGGTTCTCGAGGGGCTGGCCGGAGCGGGCGGCCTCGATCCTCATCTCCTCGACGAACTGCGTGAAGGTGATGATCTCGGCGTCGACGATGGCGACGATCCAGTCGACGGGGCGCTCGGCCGCGGACAAGGGGAGAGCTGTCGCGAGGAGCGCGAGGGACAGAAGAAGGGCGGCGTGGATTCTCATACCGGGACTCCTGGCGTGAAGTATTCGCCCGCCGCGGTCTTCTGTTCGATGACGCACGAGGGACGGGGGCGCGGGATCTCGCCGCGGATCATCTTCTGGAGCTCCATGACGCCGTCGATCAGCGCGTCGGGGCGCGGCGGGCATCCGCCGACGTAGACGTCGACGGGGATGACGCGGTCGACGCCCTGCACGACGTTGTAGACGCGGTACATGCCGCCGGTGGAGGCGCAGACGCCCATGGCGATGACCCACTTGGGGGCGGCCATCTGGTCGTAGAGCCTCTTGATGACATGGGCCATCTTCTTGTTGACGGTGCCGGAGACGATCATGAGATCGGCCTGGCGGGGCGAGGCGCGCATGACCTCCGAGCCGAAGCGCGCGAGATCGAAGCGGGCGTCGAAGGTGGCCATCATCTCGATGGCGCAGCAGGCGAGACCGA
>CAZWVM010000116.1:0-11439 GCA_964637705.1 uncultured bacterium | reverse complement strand
TGCCCGACCAGCCCAGCTTCAACACGCCCTACAACTCGCGCATCTACTTCTCCGGTCGCTTCTACGGCCAGGCGGTCCTGAGGACGGTTCCGACGGGCGAGAAGACCGATACCGGGCGGACCCGCTTCGCCCCTCTCGAATACAACCTCATTCCGCGCATGCTCTTCACCGTCGGAGACAACATCACCGGCTACATGGAAGCGGACGTCAACCAGCACGAGGGACGCTTCGAGACGAACTTCAGCGAGGGCGAGGTGACCCTGGACGAGGGTTGGGGCCGGGCCTCCATCTTCCGGCGCCGGCGCATCGCCGACTTCAACGACCCCATGCGCCTCCTCGATCCCTTCCGCGACACCCTCGACGACGCCGTCTATTTCACGACCGAGGAACGGCCGAGCACTCATCGCTTCGGGCGGCAATTCGACGACGTCCGGCGCAACACCGACGACAACTACACCGGTTCCGCCTTCAGCGGATGGCAGGGACTCTATGGCGAACTGAACATCGGCAAGTGGAAGTTCCAGGCGCTCGGCTCGGACCACATCATCGGCCAGGAGGACCTCTGGGGGGCGCGCGCCCAGTGGAACGGGCGCTTCCTGCGCGTCGGAACCTCGTATGTCTACAGCGGCAAGCCCCGCGGGCTCATCGCGGAGCGGAACTGGGCGGGCGGCGACGTGGTCCAGACCACGGCCTTCGTCGACACTTCCGGCGGCTACTTCACCTCGCCCGGCACCTCCGACCACTACAGCTACGACTCGCTCTACCATCTCACTCCGAACGGATCCAACTACGACCAGTGGTGGGGCGTGGACCTGCGCGTCGGATCCGACACGCGTCACGTCTTCGGCGAGCTGGTCGGCCGGCGCAAGCAGTATGCCTTCCTCGCCTACGAGAACGGCGACGGGCTGAGACCGAACGGGACCTCGAACTACTTCTCGTGGAGCTACTTCAACGCGGGCGAGTACCTGATCGGTGGGCGCGAGCGCGACCTCTCGGGCGTCTTCGGCGCGGTCTACTTCCCCATGGACCGGCTGGGACTGGAGATCTCCTACCGTCTCGACGACGGCACCGCCCTCACCCTCGACCGCAACCGCAACCTCGTCAACGTCTCGCCCTCCAAGAACACCCTGACGCTCCGGGGACGCTATCTCTCCGAGCGATTCAAATACGGCATCGAGGCGGTCCGGCGGACGGTATCGGACTTCCCGAACGCCATCCTCGCCGCCGACTTCGACAACTACGACTTCGCGGACGTCTCGGTCTTCGGGGCGAGCGACATGATGCAATTCAAGCAGGACCTCTTCTTCCGGATCGGGCGCTGGAGCCTCGAGGGCAGCCACCGCTACCGCGACTACACCCTGCTCGCGAAAACGCTTCAGTCGACGGAATTGCGCGGCATCCTCGGCTTCGACCTGACGCGCCGCATCCAGCTCTCCCTCTCAGGCCGGTACAAGACCTACGCCCTGCCGAACGACGCGACGCTCACGCGCGAACCGAACCAGACGAAGCGGTTCTACGAGCTGGGAGGCCGGGTGAACTACGCCGTGTCCAAGTACGTCAGCCTCAATTTCGGCTACGGCGTCAATTTCCGCAACGACGAGGACATCGAGGAGGGACAGCTCTTCTTCCTCCGGAGCGCCCTGGCCCGCGCGCGGCGCGGACCGCCCGCCTACGGCGGGGGGGCGATCACGAGGACGCTGGACCAGGTGATCGAGGCGGAACGGATCCTCGGCGACGAGAGGCGAGTGGAGTTCAATGTCGATGCGCGGTTCTGACGCGGCCTTGACCCGCGCCCTGCGACTCTTCGCCGTGGCCATTCTCCTGCTCGCCTCCTGCAAGTCCATCGTCCGCGAGCGTCTCGAGGCGCCCAAGCTGATCGGCGACGGCACGGGCTACGTCTTCACCATCGACGAGATCTCCGCCTCCGAGGTCCACCTCGCCGGCGACTTCAACCACTGGGGCCCCAACGACAACGGCCGCATCCGCAAGGGCGACCGCTTCAACATCCCCTACAAGCAGAGGCCGGACGGGATCTGGGAGGTCACGGTCCCCTACCGCGAGAACGTGAACCTTCCGCAGTACGACCACCTCTCGGACGACGTCTACCTCGAGCACGGAAAGCGCTACATCTACAAGATCGTCTTCGACGGCGGCAACCGCTGGATCACGGACCCGACGAACCGCTCGATCGAGCGCGATCCCTCGGGCAACGAGAACTCGATCCTCGTCGCGCCATGAGCCGTCTCCGCCTCCGCGCCTCGCTCGTCCTCCTCGCCCTCGCGCTCTTCGCAGCCGTCGCCTGGCGCGCCGAGAGCGCTCCGCCGGCCACCTACAGCGCCGACCAGGTCGTCGTCCTCCCGAAGGACGCCTCGGTCATCGCCGCGCTCAACGCCTCCGGCTACACGACGCTCGCGACCCTCGACGGCGGCTACCGCGTCCTGAAGGTCCGCTCCGGGCTCACGTCCGACCAGGCCGTGGCCGAACTCGTGCGGCGGGGCGACGTCATCTCGGCCCAGGTGAATTTCATCGGCCGGACCTTCGCGACCGTTCCCAACGATCCCTCCTTCTCGTCCCAGTATCACCTCGCGATCATGCGCTGCACCGAGGCCTGGGACATCGCGAAGGGGGCGACCTCGGAGACGATCGCAGTCGTCGACACGGGCGGCGACTCCCAGCACGCCGACCTCGCCGCGCGCGTCGTCTTCGCGCCGGGAATCGACGTGATCTACGACGACGCGGATCCCTCGGAAGGGCTCACCGGCACGGGGCACGCGACCCAGGTGGCGGGCGCCGCCGCCGCGATCACGAACAACGGCACGGACGTGGCCGGCATCGACTGGAACGCCCGCGTCCTCTTCATCCGGGCTCTCGGCGAGGACGGAAACGGCGCGTGGACGACCATCGCCTCGGGGATCCGCAAGGCCGTCGATCACCGGGCCTCGGTGATCAACCTCTCCCTGGGCACCGACACCACGACGACGATCGACGTCGGCGAGAACGCCCTGCTCTACGCCTACAACGCCAACATTCCGGTCGTCGCGGCGGCCGGCAACTCCGGCGCCTCCGCCACGCCCGTCGCCTTCCCCGCGAACTCCTGGTTCGCGATGGGTGTCGGAGGTTCGAACTCGAGCGACACCCGCTACTCCGCCTCCTCCTACGGTGCCCCCTCGGCGCTCACCGGCGTCGACATCGTCGCGCCCGGCGAGAACGTCGTGACGCTCTCGGCGGGCGCCACGACCGCGACCTCGAGCGGCACCTCCTTCGCCGCGCCGCTCGTCTCCGGCGCGATCTCGATCCTCAAGGCCCTGCGCCCGGAATACACGCCCGCGAACTTCCTCGCGCTGCTCGTCGCCACCGCGAAGGATCTCGGACCCGCCGGCTACGACGACGGAACCGGGTGGGGGCGGCTCGACCTCAACAACCTGCTCTCCTCTTCGCTCCTCGCCACGCTCTATCCCTTCGCCAACGATACCGCGTCCGTGCGCTGCGACACCTTCCTCTCGGCCTCACCCGGCGACGTGCGCACCGCCACGACCGCGGCGGGCGGACGGCGGAACCGGCGCTGCCTCGCCCTCACCGGCGACGACGTCTACGCCGGATACGCGAACGCGGTTTCCCGGGACACCGGCACGATCGAGTTCTATTTCCAATACTCGGGCACCCAGTCGTCGGAGACCCGGTACATCGTGACGCAAAAGGGCGCGGGCGCCGCCGCCCAGGGCAGCTTAGAACTCGTCCTCCTCTCCGACAGCCGTCTCCAATACACGCTGGCGGAATCGGGAACCGTCGCCTCGAGGTCGCGCCTCAACCCGGGCCAGTGGTACCACGTCGCCCTCACCTACGGCCCCCGGGGCATGATCCTCTACGTCAACGGCGAATCGGAGGCCTCGCGGAACGTCGCCGGCGGCCCGCCCCCCTCCGATACCGTCTACCTGGGAACTCCCACCTCCCTGGGAGGCGCCAAGTCGATCCGCGGCTCGATCGACGCCCTGCGTTTCTCCGGCACCCAGCGCGTCGTCTTCCCCTCGGCGCTCGAGGTCAACGTCGTGAGCCTGACCTCGACGGCGAAGGACTGGGTCAACGTCAAGTGGACCGCCGTCCAGAACGAGACCTCCTCGGCCGTCGTCAGCGTCTACGCCGATCGCGACTCGAGGGGCTACGACGGCACGCTGCTCGCCTCGTCGCTCTCGAACGACGGCCAGGAGGCCGTGGACCTCACGCCGCTTCTCTCCTTCGGAGACACCTACTACATCTACATCGTGGCGCAGGACTCGAGCTTCACATCGGAGGTCGCGCGCGCCTACTCGGACAACCCCTTCACGGCCTACTCGCCGCTCGCGGCCATCCTCGCGTCGCAGCGACCCGCGACGGAAAATGTCTGCGTGCTCGCCCCGGCGGAGCGCTGGATCGACCTGGCCGGGCTTCGCCGACTCCGCGACCTCCTCCTGGACTCCGGTGCGGGCCGCCTCCTCGTCCGCCTCTATTACGCGCTCGGCTGATCGAGGGCTCATGGCGAAGCCGAGGCACCCCTGGCGGCCCTTCCGCCCCGGCCGCGAGATCGTCTACCAGGTCTTTCCCGACCGCTGGCGGCGCTCCGAACCCCTGCCCCGCGTCCCCAAGGGGCGCTCGGTCTCCGACGATCCCGCCGTGCTCTGCGGCCACCCGTCGGGCCAGAGAACCTGGTATGGAGGAACACTCGAGGGGATCCGGCAGTCCCTCCCCTACCTCGCCGACCTCGGTGTGACCGTCGTCTACCTCACGCCGATCTTCGAGGCGGGCAGCACGCACCGCTACGACACGACCGATTACCTTTCCATCGATCCGCTCCTCGGGACGAGGCGCGACCTTGTCTCGCTGTCCGCGGCCCTGCGCGATCACGGGATGCTCCTGGTCCTCGACGGCGTGCTCAATCACACCGGCAACGATCACCCGTGGCATCGCGACCCGGAGGAGCGACGAAGGCACTACATCCTCAAGGCCGACGGGACGGCCATGACCTGGATGAACAGGGGAACGCTCCCCAAGCTCGACACCCAGAACCCGCTCGTCGCCCGCAAGCTCATCGCCGCGCTCGACCGCTGGCCCGAGGCGGACGCGTGGCGTCTCGACGCGGCCCACCTCCTTCCGCACGACTTCCTGCGCGCGCTCAGGAAGCGCGTCGCGCCGCGGCCGGTCATCGTCGAGGACTGGACCTTCTGCCCGCATTATTTCGAGAAGAACCTCGCGGACGCCGTCACGAATTTCCAGCCCCGCGACAACTTCCGGGCCTTCTTCGGCGAGGATTGCTCCCCGGAGACGCTCCTCGAGCGGTTGTCGAACTGGATCGGCGCCTACCCGGCGCGCGCCCTCGGCCTCTCGTGGACCTTCCTCGAGAACCACGACACCGACCGCTTCATCTCGCTCTGGGGTCGCGACCGGCTCCTGCGCGCCTTCGTCCTGCTCTTCACCCTGCCCGGCTCGCCGCTCCTGTACCACGGCGCCGAGATCGGGCTGGAGGGTCGGGGATCGCTGGAGTCGCGCAAGCCGATGCTCTGGGACGAGTCCTCCTGGGACCGCGGCATCCTCGACCACGTGAGACTCCTTACGAAGATCCGGCATGAGCACGCCGTCCTCGCGACGGGCCGCTTCACTCCGCTCTTCGCCGACAATCGCAGCCGCACGCTCGTCTTCGAGCGATCCGGCGGCGGAACGAGCTCGATCGTCGCCGTGAACGACGGATACCAGTCCTGTCGTGTCAGAAAGGGTCGCCTCGACTTCACGCTCGAGCCCGGCGAGTGGAGGATCACGATCCGGCGCAAGGGTTCAAGCCTGCCCCTGGAGTTCTCGTCGCGCACGACGAGGCTCGCGGCGGGCCGCGTCAGCGAGTGGCTCTTCGCGAAGGGGAAGACCCGGGCACGAAAGGGCTGAAAGGCCCCCTCTACTCGCTCGCCCTCACCCACAGGACCGAGCTCATCGGCTTCGCGTCGAAGACGAGCCGTCCCCCCGAGACGACGGCGCGGTTCTCGACGGCGCCGCCCGTCACGTCCCGGAGCACGGTGCCGTCCGTCAGGTCCGGGGCCACGTCGAGCGTGAACGTCTTCGGCGCGTTCGAACGGTTCCAGGCCGAAACGGAGGCATCTCCGAACCAAGTCCTCAGGTAGGCGTACCGGTCTCGTTCGACGAGAAGAGAACGGCGCGGTCCCCGGCTGAGCGCGGGATGCGCCCGGCGCGCCGCCGTGAGGCGCGCGACGTGGTCCATGACCGACCGCTCCGGAGCCATCACATCGTCGCCGAAACGCATCGGCCGGCGGTTGTCGGGGTCATGCGCGCCCGTCATACCGATCTCGTCGCCGTAATAGATCATCGGCAGGCCGGGGTTGGAGAAGAGGAAGGTCCAGGCCATCTTCAACTTCTCGTAGCTCGCGGCGACGCGCACGACCGGCGTGTCGCTCCACGCCGCCTCCTTCTCGTCGCGGTTCCCCGCGAAGGCGTTGTCCGCGTAGGCCATGAAGCGGGAGAAGTCGTGGTTCCCCAAGAGAGTCGAGTGCAGGGCGTCCTCGGGATACTCGCGCTCCCCGCGCGCCAACTCGGCCTCGACGCGGTCGAAACCGTCGGTGCCCTGCCCGAAGGTCGCCTTGATCCCCCAGTAGAGGGGAAAGTCGAACTGGCCATCGAGACCGGCCGGCGAGACGAACTCCATGATCCTCTTGCGGGAATCGATCGTCTCTCCCACGAGATAGAAGGGCGTTCCGCGCTCGGCCTCGATCCGGGCCAGCCGGTTCCTCAGCGCCCACCAGAAGGGATGCGGCACGTGCTTCACCGCGTCCAGGCGGAAGCCGTCGACGCCGGTTTTCCTCACCCAGCGCTCCGTGAGGTCGAGTTGATACCGGATCGCGGCCGGGACGCCGTAGTTGATGTCCGGGAGGAAGTCGCCGAACCAGGTCGAGAGAGGGAACTCGTTCCAGAGCCCGATGTTCTGCCGCCCGTCGGGCAGTTCGAGGGGCACGATCAGTTCCGGGTTCTCCCGAACCAGCGGATGATCCCTGTGGACATGGTTGTAGACCATGTCGAAAAGCACCTTGATGCCGCGCGCGTGGGCGGCATCGACGAGAGCCTTGAGGTCCTCCTCAGTGCCGTAGCGCGGCTCGATCCTCTCGGAGACCGGCCAGTAGCCGTGGTAGCCGGTGCAGCGCCTCGGAGGCGGTTGCGTCTCTCCCACGGCCTCGTTCGTGTTCTCGAAAAACGGCGAGATCCAGATCGCGGTCACCCCGAGGGATCCAAAGTAGCCCTCCTCGATCTTCGCCTTCAGCCCCGCGAAATCGCCGCCCTGCCAGTTGAGCGCCCAGGGCACGAGCGGATCGGCGACGGGCCGGTCGTTGGAGGAATCACCGTTCGCGAAGCGGTCGAGGAATGCGAAGTACATGACATCGTCTTCCCACCGGCTTCGAGAGGGGCCCGCGTGAAAACGAACGGGGGCCGAGAGGGCGCCGCCCGCGTCCGAGACGACGACCTTGACGAGATGCTCCTTCCCGTCCGCCGGCAGATCGACCTCGAGGACCGTTCCGTTCCACCGCGAGGAAAGAACGGTCCCTCCCGTCCACGCGAGGACCCGGGCCGGTTCCCGGCCGGACGGGGCGGCCACGTATTCAAAGGTTGCGCGAGCGCCGGAGAGGTTCCGGGGAATCAGCCGAGGCGGCGCGGCGGGACCCTCGACCACGAGGATCGTGTTTTCGCCTCCGAAACCGTCCTCCGAGCGAAGCCGGTTCGAGGGATCCGGAATCCACCTTCCGTCCACGACGAACTTGTAGGCGTAGCGACCCGGCGAAACCTGGAGGCGGGCCTCGTAGGTCCCGTCGCCGTCCGGGTCCAACAGCGGCGTCTTGCCCTGGTCCCAGCCGTTGAAGTCACCCGCCGCGACGGCCTTCTGGATCGGGGCGTCGGGCTTGAATCTCAGCACGACATGAGGCGTCGAGGAGGCCCTCACGATGACGGGCAGGACCGCCGAAGCCGTCTCCCCGGCCGAGTTCGAAACGCTCACGATCAGTTCATGGAGATTCCCCGGAACGATTCCATTCGCCGCCGGCCCCACCGTGACGGCCCTCAAAGGGGCATGAACCTGGCAAGCCAGTCCGGTGGGAGACTCGACCCGAAGCGACACCTGGGGAGAATCGGTCGTATTGACCAGGTATCTCTGGAAATAGTAAGTGGAGACCTTGCCTGGCTCTAACTCCATGATTGGCAGAGGTCCAAGTCTTAGCGCCGAGGCTAGCGAAACGACAAGCAATAACGAGGAGGTCATCATTTTTCTTCGAGATTCATACCCCTGCGGCCCGGAGAAATCAACCGCCAAATATGGACGGATCAAACTTCGTAAAATTGCTTACAAAGCTTTGCAAAATTTAGCGTAAAGCTGATATACTGCACAAGCGAAGGTTCTCAGAGTGAAGGCGAAAAATACCGTTCTCCTAAATCGTTTTAGTCTCCCGAATTCCTCTTCGTGTATCGCCCTCGTCTTTCTCGCGCTCCTTCTCGTCGTCTTCCAAGCCCTTCCCGCCGCAGCCAAGCTCGACGACGACCTCGATTGGCAGGGTGAGCAGAACGGTTGGCCGGGCGGGGACCCCGACAACATGACCTACGGTGGTGAAGTGTCTGCAGCGACGAATTTTCCCGATTACAGGATCTGGGAGACAACGATCGTCTGCACCAACGCGGCGAACGACGAATTCAAGCTGATGAACTGGGCCTGGTTCAACCAGTGGTGCGCGACACACAGCGGAAACGGGGTTGCCGATGCCGTTTCCGTGAACACCCCCTTCCCGGCTATTTTCGACACGAGCGATCCGCGTGACAACATGGCCGTCTCGGGTATCAACAACGGCTGGTATTACACCTATCGCTTCTACGATAACGGCTATGACACGACGACCATGGCGATTCTCGCGACATCGGCGAACCCGGTCACGATCTCCAGCGTCGCTTCCATCACCGACACCACGAATGTCTCCCCGATCGACGTCACGATCAATCTCTCCGCGGCCACGTGCGCCCAGGAGAACGTGCTCCTCGTCTACACGGTCGATGCCTGGGACACGCGCTACGTCGTGACGGCGAGCCAGGTCGCGGGTTCGCAGTACAAGGCCACGATCCCGGCCTTCGCCTGCGGCACCAAGGTCACCTACTACGTCATCACCTCGACGGTGAACGCCGCGACCTACCGGTCCTACACCAACGACATCGACCGCAACCTCGTGACGCTCGCCGGCAACAACAATGCCGGCTCCAACTACTCCTACGTGGTCCAGCCCCCGACGAAGACCTATCACCGGGTCTACCCCCCCACCGGCGTCTTTGCGCGATACGGCGGCGGGCCCCAGTTCTCCATCGCGGAGAAGGTACGCACGACCGGGGGTGCCTCCGCCTACCTCACATGGGATACGGACAACATCTACGCCGCATTCACGGGGGGGACGAACGACGGCGACAGCTACGTGATCCTCGTGGACACGAACCCGGGCGTCGCGAGCGGCGCCTTGCCCACCGACACCATCGCCGGGCGCGGTTACTGGGGCAACACCTTCCGGCCCGATGTCGCGATCTCGCTGACCTTCTCGACCGTATGCCGGCAGATCGCGGGAACGGCCGGCGGTTGGCCCGCCTACACGAACGTCAGCGCCTCCTGCTCGTCCTACTTCAACTATGACGGCGGAGTCGGGAGCACGGACACCATCGTGGTCGGCATCCCGCGTTCGGTCCTCGGCATCCTCAGGCCGATGGATTCATGCAACTTCTGGATCTATGCCGTCTCAGCGCCGGCGACCGTATGGGCGAACTTCGACAACCAGCAGAACGGCAAGAACTTCCCCTGGGGCACCGACAGCGGGCTCACGCTATTCGACACGACCTCCGTGCCCGCGGCCCCGGCCTCGCCTGTCTCGCCCGGTGACGGCCAGACGAACGTCGCGTCGCGGCGGCCGACCATCGAGTGGTCCGCCGCCGTCCCCGGAGACCCCGCCGATTCCGTCGTGAACTACTACTTCGAGATCGGAACCCGGCCGGATCTCGCCGATTCGACCAACTTCCCCCTGGAGATCGGCTGGCGCGGATCCGCGACCTCCTTCACCTGCACGACGACCCTGCAAGCCAACATCTGGTATTACTGGCGCGTCAAGGCCAAGGACGCGACCGGCGACGAGAGTCCTTTCTCTGATACCTGGCGCTTCCAGATCTCCACCATCATCGCCGTGGACGGAAACCTGAGCGACTGGGACAACGGCGAGCGTTTCGAGGCGAACAACTCCGACGCCTGGTATTTCACGTGGGACTCGACCTACGCCTACGTCGCCTGGAAGCGCGACAACGCCTTCGAGACCGGGGACGTGATCTTCGTCGCCATCGACAACACCTCGATCGGCGCCGGTTCCGGGGCCCCTCCGCAGTTCGGCGCGCCGGTCAGCAGCCACACGCTTCCCTTCAACGCTGACACGGTCGTCTGGTATCGCCACCGGGATCTCTCGGCGGGCCTCAATCACCACTACTGGTCGGGCGCCGCCTGGACGTATGTGGCCGCCGCGACGGGCGGCAGCGAGTACAAGAACACGGGGCAATACCAGCTCGAGTTCAGGTTCCCGTGGACCCTGATCGGCAATCCGACGAACTTCAGGGTCGTTCTCTACGTCGTCAACGAGAACAACGGCGGGTATCTCTGGTCCTCGCTTCCCCAGACCAACCGCTGGGGCACCTCCGCCGACCTCGCCGCCTACCTCCAGTATCCCCGTGTTCCTGGCATTACCCCCAACAGCCGGCCCTACTTCCTCTCCAAGCGCACCTGGACCTCTCCGGCCGCGCCGGGTCCCACCTCCTTCAGTCCCAACATCGACGGCGTGAAGGATCCGGAGTGGGGCACCACGCCTTCCGCGACGAGTTCGATGAACAAACAGCCGAATCCGGGCGAGGGAGACACGACGCCGACGCCGATGTCGGTGCCGTCGGGAGGCCTGGCCCGCGACGTCTACGTCACCAACGACGCCCAGTGGCTCTACATCGGATGGCAGGCCTTCGGTGACCCTTACCAGATCGACCAGCCGACCAACAGCGAGCAGTCGGCGCACTACGGTTTCGTCATCACCGACACGAGTTCCTGGGGTTCGCCGATCGACCCCTGGAAGACGACGAGCCAGGGAACGCGCGTCGACGGCTATGGATGCGACGTCTGGACGAACCTCTTCGCCAACTACGGCAACAGCGAGTTTTCCGGCGGGAACCGCTACGTCTCGGACGGGGCGGGTTGGGACATCGGGGCCACGCTTTCGAGCGGAACCGATTACAGCGTCTACCTGACGGATCGGGGCGCGGGCTGGGGCGAAGTGCGCATCCCGCTGTCGAGCATCCGCAGCGACCTGAAGGCGAACGACACGATCGCCATCATCCACTACGCGCGCCACAACGGCTACAAGGACGGCG
>CAZWVM010000115.1:0-11480 GCA_964637705.1 uncultured bacterium | reverse complement strand
CCGCGCCCGCACAGAAAGGGGACGGGGTGAAGTGAGCGTGAAGAAGAAGGCCAAGGCCCCTGCGCGTGCCGCGGCCAGGAGTGCGACGTCGAAATCCTCCAAGCCCTCCCGGGTCGGTCAGAAGGACGTGCGCAAGGCCGTCAAACCGCCGGCGAAGGCCCCCGCGGCCAAGCCGGTCCCGGTCGAGGCCGAGCCGGTCAAGGCCGTCACGCGCAAGGACGCGCGCTTCAAGGTCGGCGAAATGGTGGTCTATCCGTTCCACGGCGTCGGCATCGTCAAGTCGATCGAACGCATGAACGTCACCGGCGCGGACAAGTGGTATTACACCCTCGACTTCCGCAACGGCGAGCTGACGGTGAAACTGCCTGTGGAACAGCAGGAGGAGAAGGGCATGAGGCGCGTCGTCGGGCGCGCCGACGTGGAGAAGATCATGGCGATCCTCCGCAAGAAGCCCCAGTCCGAGGAGGCCGACTGGAAGGTCCGCTACAACCTCTACCTCGAGAAGCTGAAGTCCGGCGACATCTACGAGGCGGCCAAGGTGGCGCGGAACCTCTCCAAGCGGGGTCCGGAGGGAGAACTCTCGATGAGCGAAAAGAGGCTGCTCGAGGCTTCGGTCCAGCTGCTCGTGCACGAGATCGCCCACGCGGCGCGGCGATCGATCGAGCAGGTCGAGACGGAGATCAACAAGTGCCTGAGGGCGGGGCGCGCATGAGAACCGCGCGCTGGATCATGCCGCTGCTATTGCTGCTCCTCGTGCCGCTGCCGCTCCTCGTCGCTCCCCGCGATGCGCGCGCCATCCCGGGCGGGCTGGCGCTCTACGCAATCGGGCTCGCGGCGTGGTGGCTGAGCCAGCGCGCGGAGGCGGACCGGCTGCGCTCGACGCTCATCGGGGCCCTCATGGGACTCGCCGCGGCGTATCTCGCGATGCCCCTCCTGCGCTTCCTGGCCTATCCGCCCCTGGAATTCGGCGATTCGGCCGCCGGTCACACGCTCCTCGTCCTCGCCCTCTATCTCGGCCTCGGTCTTCTCGGCGCCGGCTGGGGCGCGCGCGTCGGCGCGGTCTCCGCGGCGGAGGGTATCCCCCGCGATGTTTCGAGCGCGCCGCCGCCCCTGCGCAAGATCTGCGACACCTCCGTCCTGATCGACGGCCGCATCGCGGACATGGCGGAAGCGGGCTTCGTCGACGGGACGCTCATCATCCCGCAATTCATCCTTCGCGAACTGCAGTCGATCGCCGATTCCGCCGAGCCCCTGAAGCGCAACCGCGGCCGGCGCGGCCTCGACGTCGTCAAGCGGCTGCAGGAGATCGAGGACGTGACGGTGGAGATCACCGCCGCGGACTACCCGGACGAGCGCGAGGTGGACCACAAGCTCCTGAGGCTCGCCACCGACCTCGAGGCGTCGCTCATCACGAACGACTTCAACCTCAACAAGGTCGCGCGCGTCCGCTCGATCAAGGTCCTCAACCTCAACGATCTCGTCAATGCCTTGAAGACGATCTTCCTCCCCGGCGAGGTGATCCAGACGACGGTGACGCGCAGCGGGAAGGAGCCGGGGCAGGGCATCGCCTACCTCGACGACGGCACGATGGTCGTGGTGGACGGCGGAGCCGCTCACGTGGGGCGGCAGGTGCGCACGGTCGTGACGAACATCCACCAGACGACGGCGGGCCGGATGATCTTCTCGCGCTTCGAGGACGTGGCCGGCCGCAAGTCCGAAGCGGAAGACAAGCAGAGTTGACGGCCGCGACCACGGCTTCCCGGCCGCGAGTCGCCGTCCTCCTCCTGGCCGCGGGATCCTCCTCGAGGTTCGGCTCCGGGCGATCCAAGCTCTTCGAGCCCCTGGCCGGCGCGCGCGTGATCGACGTCACCGCGAGGTGCCTGCGGGAGGCCTTTCCCGGGGCCGGTTTCTTCCTCGTCTCGCGCCCCGAGTTCCGGGACGAGGCGCGATTGGAGATGGCGTGGGTCGAGGGCGGCGCGCGCCGCCAGGACTCGGCCCGCCGCGGCATCGCGGCCGCGGCCGGCACGGGTTGCGATGCGATCCTGGTGCACGACGCGGCGCGCCCGTTCGTCTCGGCCGCGCTCGGCGCGCGCCTCCTCGAGGCGCTCGGGCGCTTTGACGGCGTCGCCCCGGGACTGCCCGTGACCGACACGCTGAAGCGCGCGGAGGACGGCGCGATCTCCGCGACGATTCCGCGGCAGGGGCTCTACGGCGTCCAGACGCCGCAGGCCCTGGGGACCGCGGCAGCGGTCGCGGCCTTCGCGCGGACCGAGGGACCGGAGGAGTTCACGGACGATCTCGCCGTGCTCGCGGCCGCGGGGTTCTCGACCGGCATCGTCCCGGGCGATCCGTCGAACCTCAAGATCACGACGCGCGCGGACCTCGAGGCCGCGGAACGCATCGCGGCGGAACGAGGGGAAAGGAACGACTGATGGCGACATCGATGAGGATCGGGTTCGGATACGACGCGCACAAGATCGATTCCTGGCGGCCGCTCGTGCTGGGCGGGGTGAAGTTCGAAAACTGTCCCGGCCTCGCCGGTCATTCCGACGCCGACGTGCTCGTGCACGCCGTCATCGACGCGATCCTCGCCGCGGCCGGGGCCGGAGACATCGGGGAGAAGTTCCCGGACACGGATCCGCGGTACAAGAACATCTCGAGCCTCGAGCTCCTGCGCCAGGCCCTGCCGGAGGGATGGATCGTCGAGCAGATCGACGCGACGGTCGTCTGCGACCAGCCGAAGATCCTGCCGAACCGCGCCCGGATCATCGATTCGCTCCGGACGGTCCTCGGCTCCGGGACGGCCATCATGGTGAAGGGCAAGACGACGGAGGGACTGGGGGCCCTGGGGCGCGGCGAGGGCATCATCGCCTTCTGCGTGGCGCTCCTCTCGCGAAAACCGTGAAGCTCTACAGTTCCCTGTCCCGCGGCTTCCGCGATCTTCCCGCCCCGCCGGCGTCCGTCGGACTGTATGTCTGCGGCATCACGCCCTACGACAACCCCCACCTGGGCCATGCCCGCGCGGCGGTCGTCTTCGACGCCTTCGTCCGGTTCCTGCGACACCGCGGGAACGCCGTGACCTACGTGCGCAACGTCACCGACGTCGATGACAAGATCATCGATCGCGCCCAGGGCGGCGACATCGTCGCGTTCACGCGCCCCTTCATCGACGCCTACCGGCGGATGACGGAGGCGCTGGGGTGCCTCGATCCCGACCACGAACCGCGCGTTTCGGGGCACATCCCGGAGATCCGGGCACTGGTCGAGCGGCTCGTCGCGCGCGGATACGCCTACGAGGCGGCCGGCTCGGTCTACTTCGCCGTGCGCTCCTTCCCGGCCTACGGCGAACTCTCCGGCCGCAACGTCGACGATCTCATTTCGGGCGCGCGCGTCGAGCCGGGCGAGGAGAAGCGCGACCCCCTCGACTTCGCCCTCTGGAAGGCGGCCAAGCCCGGCGAACCGTCGTGGCCCTCGCCCTGGGGCGCGGGACGGCCCGGCTGGCACATCGAGTGTTCCGCGATGTCGATGAAGTACCTCGGCGAGACCTTCGAGATCCACGGCGGCGGGAACGATCTCGTCTTTCCCCATCACGAGAACGAGCGGGCGCAGTCCGAGGCGGCCACCGGGCGCCCCTACGCGCTCACATGGATGCACAACGGGATGATCACGCTCGAGAACCGGAAGATGTCGAAATCCGAAGGGAACACCCTTTCGCCCTCATCCCTCATCGACCGCCACGGCAGTCGCACCCTCCGCTACTATCTCCTCTCCGTGCGCTACGGCAGCCCCCTGGACGTCGCGGAGGAGCGGCTGCGCGAGGCCCGGGCCGCGCTCGAGCGCTTCGAAACCTTCGTCGTCACGGGCGAGGGAGAGCCGGACGCGGCGGCGCGCGGGGTCGAGGCGGAATTCACGGCCTCGCTGGAGGACGACTTCAACACCGCCGCCGCCTTCTCGGTCCTCTTCGAGGCCGTGAAAACCGGGAACAAGGGGACGCAGGAGGAACGCAACGCACTGGCCGGATCGATCCGCCGGTGCGGATCGATCCTCGGGCTTGACCTCATCCCGGGCGCGGGTCACGATGAGGGCGACGCGGAAATCGACGCGCTGGTCGAGGAGAGGAACCGGGCCCGGCGCGAGCGCGACTTCGCCCGCGCGGACGAGATCCGCAAGGCGCTGGCCGCCCGCGGAATCACGATCGAGGATTCGAAGGAAGGAACGAGATGGCGCAGGTAGGCGGAATCCGCTTTGAGAATGACGCGCCCCTCGCCCTCTTCGCCGGGCCGTGCCTCATCGAGGAGACGGCCTTCGAGACCGCGGCGCGGCTGAAGGAGATCGCCGAGCGGTACGGCGTGCCGCTCGTTTTCAAGGCCTCCTACGACAAAGCCAACCGCCAGTCGCTCGAGTCGGAGCGTGGCCGCGGGCTGGAAGCGGGACTCGAAGTCCTGGCGCGGATCAAGCGGGAACTCGGTCTCCCGGTCCTCACCGACATCCATCTGCCGTCGGAAGCGGAGGCCGTGGCCGCGGTCGCGGATTGCCTCCAGATCCCCGCCTTCCTCTGCCGCCAGACCGACCTCGTCGTGGCCGCGGCCCGCACCGGCCGCCCGGTCAACATCAAGAAGGGCCAGTTCCTCGCGCCCCAGCAGATGGAGTCGATCGTGAAGAAGGCGCGCGCGGCCGGTTGTCGCGATGTTCTCGTGACGGAACGCGGGGCCTCGTTCGGGTACGGCGATCTCGTCTTCGATCCGCGCGCCCTGGAGATCATGAAGCCCTTCGCTCCGGTCGTCTTCGACGTGACGCACGCGGTCCAGAGGCCGGGCGCGGCGGGAGGCTCATCGGGCGGCGACCGCCGCTTCGTCCCCGCGCTGGCGCGCGCCGCGGTCGCCGTGGGCATGGCCGGGCTCTTCATCGAGACGCACCCCGATCCCCCCAGCGCCGACTCGGACCGCGAGACGCAGTGGCCGCTCGACGAGTTCGAGCGGCTCCTCGTTTCGCTCCTCCCGATCGACCGCGCCGCCAAGGGCCTCGCATGAGCGCCTACCGCGAGGCGGCGCGCCGAGTCTTCGAGATCGAGATCGAGTCGCTCGGGCAGGCGGCGGCGGCGCTCGACGATTCCTTCGACCGCGCGGTCGGGGCGATCCTGGAGTGCCGGGGCAAGGTGATCGTGACGGGGTTGGGCAAGTCCGGCGCCGTCGGGCGCAAGATCGCCGCCACCCTCTCCTCGACCGGAACCCCGGCGGTCTTCCTCCACGCGAGCGAGGGCGCCCACGGCGACATCGGCATCATCGACCGCGGCGATCTCGTCCTGGCCATCTCCTATTCCGGCCAATCCGACGAGTTGGCCGCGATCATCCCCTCCATCAAGCGTCTCGGCGTCACGCTCATCGCCATGACCGGCGGCGCGGACTCCCCGCTCGCGAAGGCCGGCGACATTCTCCTGCCGGTCGTCGTCGAGAAGGAGGCGTGCCCGTTGGGACTCGCTCCCACCTCCTCGACGACGGCCACGCTCGTCATGGGCGATGCCTTGGCCGTGGCCGTGTACGAGGCTCGCGGATTCACGGCGGAGGACTTCGCCTTCCGGCATCCCGGCGGCGCGCTCGGCCGTTCGCTCCTGAGGGTTTCCGACCTGATGCACGCCGGCGACGAGATCCCCTCCTGCCCGGAAAGCGCCTCGATGAGGGACGTGATCGTCGAGATGACGAAGAAGAAGCTCGGCATGACCTGCATCGTGGATACCGCCGGGGCGCTCGCCGGGATCATCACCGACGGAGACCTGCGCCGGATCGTCACGAAAGCGAGCGGCGACTTCCTCTCGCTCGAGGCCCGTTCCGTCCTCTCCCCGAACCCGCGCACCGTCTCCGGCGACGCGCTCGCGGTGCAGGCGCTGACCCTGATGGAGGAACGAAAGATCACGTCGCTCATCGTGGCCGACGAGACCCGAAGGCCCGTCGGGGTCATCCACATCCACGACATCCTGAGGTCCAAGGTCGTCTGATTCCGGGACGCGATCGGTCGGGGACGACTTGAGATGACCCGCCGCGTTCCCCCTCACCTCTACATCCACGTCCCCTATTGCCTCTCCAAGTGCCCCTACTGCGATTTCTACTCCGAATCGGCGGACGGTCTGCCTTCACCGGAGAGATACGTCGCGCGCGTCGCGGCGGAATTGGATGAGACGGAGGGAGACTTCGAGACGGTCTTCGTCGGAGGAGGAACGCCCTCGGCCCTCGCCGAGAGCGCGCTCGGACGGCTCTGCGATGCCGTCCGGAGACGCCTCGCGGACGGCGGCGAGTGGACGGTGGAGGCGAACCCCGCCGATCTCACGCCCGCCCTCGCGGAAACCCTCGTCGCGTCGGGCGTGAACCGCCTCTCCCTCGGTGTTCAATCCGCGAGCGACGCCGCCCTCGACGCCCTCGGCCGTCGACACCGGCACGCGGAGAGCGTCCGCGCCGTCGCGTCCGCGCGCGCGGCCGGTTTCCGCAACCTCGGGGGCGACATGATCTTCGGCCTGCCGGGGGACGCGATCGAGGAGACGATCGGCTTCTTCGTCGAGAGCGGGATGACGCACGTCAGCGCCTATGAACTGACGATCGAAGGACGCTCGGCATGGAAGCGCGCGGGGGTCGACCCCTCCGTCTCCGACGAGGAGAAGGTGACGCGCCTGGAGCGGGTCGTCGCGCTCCTCGCGGAGGCGGGATTCCGCCGCTACGAGATCTCGAACTTCGCCCGGCCCGGGTTCGAGTGTCGCAGTCATTTGAACGTCTGGCATTCCGGATCGTATGTCGGACTCGGGGCGGGCGCGCACGGTTTCGAGAGCGGCATCCGGTACCGGCACCCGGACTCGGTCGAGGGCTACCTGGCGGGAGAACCAGTCGTCGAGGAGCCCGTGGAGAACCTGGCCGCCGAGACGATGATGCTGGGGATGCGGATGCCGGAGGGAATCGAGCTTCCGCTCCTGCCCGTTGAGCGCCGCGCCGCCCTCGTAGCCGCGCACGCGAAGCTCGAAGCGCTTGCCGGGGACGGCCTCATCACGCTCGAGGAGGCTCGCATCCGCCCCACGCCGCGCGGACTCCTTTTCGTCAACGAGATCGCGGCGAGGATGATCGACGGCGGGAGCTCCTAGAGCCGATCGATTTCGGGAATAACGGCCGCTTCGCGAGCCGAGACCCGCGAAAGGCTCGGCTCGCTCCCATTCATTCGATGGGGTAGAATGGTCCCGATGAGAACCCGCCGCGCCATGCTTCTTGTCGCCAGCCTCGCGATCGCTCTCCTGACCGGTCTCCTCCTCGCGCGTGACGGTCACTCCGATTCGCACCGTCTCGGGCCGCGCGAGCGAAGCGATCGCAGCTACGTTCCGGCCGGGCCGAACTTCCCGGGTCGCGTCCCGGTCTCGGAGTGGAAACGCGGCGAACTGGAGATCGTCTTCTTCGACGTGGGACAGGCCGACGCCATGGGGATCCGGCGGCCCGACGGCCGGTTCTGCGTCGTCGACGCCGGCAGCAACTCCCGCCCGATCATGGATTTCATGGACACGCACGGCATCCGGGAGATCGAGGCCTTGGTCATGACTCATCCCCACCACGACCACATGGGCGGCGCGCTCGACTTGATCGAAAGCTATCCCGTGAAGGTCGTCATGGACGCCGGGTATCCTCACACCTCGGCGGCCTACCGGCGCGTGCTGGAGGCGGTCGAGTCGAAGGATATCGACTACGAGCAGCCGCGGGCGGGCGACGTCCTCGACTGGGGCCCCGGCCTCGACGTGCGCGTTCTCTCTCCCGACACGATCGCGGTGAGAAACATCAACAACGTCTCGTTCGTCCTCTCCTTGCGGCACGACAGGACGCGGGTGCTCCTCGCGGCCGATGCGGAGGGCGGCGTCGAGATGAAGATGACGAAGGCCTTCCCGGACCGCCTGCCCTCCGATGTCCTGAAAGTCGGACATCACGGTTCCCGGACATCCTCGTCCGACGCATTCCTCGACGCCGTCCGGCCCCGCGACGCCGTCATCTCGGTCGCCACGGTGAGTCCCTACGGGCATCCCCACGGGGAGGTGCTCGCCGCCCTGGAAGCGCGCGGAATCCGCATCTGGAGCACGGCGCAGGCGGGTTCGATCGTCTTGAACTCCGACGGCGACACCTACCGCCTGCGCGCCACCGTGCCCTGAGAAGCGAGAGGAAAGGGTTTCCGCGGGCGTGACGGAGGCGGCGGGTACGCGGCAAGGTTACGACCGGTGGCACGAGGAGATCCGGGAGCGCCCGGACGAGGAGTTGCGCTCGAGCACCTGGTATTCGGCCTGCCGCGCCGCGCTCCCCGCTCCGCGCCCCGGCCTCACGCTCGAGATCGCCTGCGGCGCCGGCGCCTTCGCGCGCGAACGGGCCGGGGCGGGTGAACGGGTCGTGGCGGCGGATTTCAGCCTCACGGCCGTCCGCGAATCACGGCGCCGCGCCCGAACCGGCGCGCGCCACCCCCTGCACCTCGTCGCCGATGCCCAACGTCTCCCCTTCCGCGCCGGCGTCTTCGAGACCTTCATCTCCTGCGAGACGATCGAGCATGTGGCCCGGCCCGGGGCGCTCATCGACGAGGCAAGCCGTGTGATCAAGCCCGGCGGCGTCCTCCACCTCTCCTTCCCCTCCTATCTCAATCTCATGGGCCTTTACCGGGTCTACCTCTTCCTGCGCGGGCGTCGCTTCGACAGCGGTGCCGGCGAGCAGCCGTTCGAAAATACGCTCTTGTGGCCGCTCGTGGAGAGAGCCCTTCGACGACGCGGTTTCTCCGTCCTCGAGCGCGGCGGCGCCGTGCACCTCGTTCCCCGCCCGGGACACCCCATCGCCTGGCTGAAGGCCCTCGACCGGAAACCCTGGTCCGTCTTTCTCTGGCCCTTCGGCCTGCACGTTCACCTGCTCGCGCGGCGAGTCGCCCCTCGCCCCTGACGGGGCACGCATCTTGCACTGGGCCTCCATCATGACTAGGATTCTCTCATGACGATTTCCGCGAGCCGCACGCCGGCAACGGCTTCCCTCGTCCGCCGACTCACCCTTGGAACTCTCCTGGGGTTCCTTGTCACGCTAGGCGCCACGGCCGATACGCCGCTGGACCGGCGCGGGCGTCTCGAGACCGGCGACCGTCGCCTCGCGGGCGGGTCGATGTACGACGCCTACGAGATCCGCGTCACGGCCGGCGAACGTCTCAGGGTCACCTTGACCTCGACCGACTTCGATCCGCGCGTCGTCGTCAAGTTCGCCAACCGTTCGGAACGGAGCGACGATGACTCCGGCCCGGGAACGAACAGCCTGCTCGACGTCACCGTCCCGGTCTCGGGGATCGCCGAGATCCGGGTTCAGTCATACAACCGTGACGCGCAGGGAGCCTACCAGGTCAAGGTCGAACGCACGCCCGTGAGCGCGACGGTACCGGACGAGGTGGATGCCGACGAAAAACCGGAAGGCACGTCCCTGGCCCCGTCGACGACGGGGACCGGCGCTTCGTCCTCCTCCATCGTCAACGCCGGATGGATCGCGGGAGAGCTCCGCCGCGGCGACGAGACCCACCAGGACGGCTCCTATATCGACCGGTATTCCTTCGTGGGACGCTCGGGCGAGGAGATCACGGTGCGGCTCGAGTCGAGCGATTTCGATCCGTATCTCTTTCTCACCGGTCCCGGCGCATTCTCCGAGTCGAACGACGACGCCGACGGCCGCAATTCCCGCCTGACCGTGACGCTTCCCGCGAACGGGGAATACGAGATCGTCGTGAACTCGTTCGGCGAGGGTGCGAAGCCGGGCTCCTACCGCGTGAGCGTGGAACGCGGTTCCGCGTCAGGATCTCCCTCCTCGACGTCCTCCGGCGCGACGGGATCGGCCATCACCATCGGTCGCTCGGTGCGCGGCTCGCTCGAAGATGGCGACGAAACCCACCAGGACGGCTCCTACATCGACCGCTACGTCTTCCGCGGGCGAGCGGGGCAGACCGTGACGGCCCGGCTCGAATCCTCGGACTTCGATCCCTACCTCTTCCTCCTGGGACCGGACGATTTCTCCGAGTCGAACGACGACGCCGACGGCTCAAACTCTCGGATCACCGCGACGCTGCCCCGAGCCGGCGAGTATCGCCTGGTCGTGAACTCCTACGGCGAGGGCCCGAAGCCGGGCTCCTATACGCTCTCGTTGTCGGAGGGGGGAACGCCCTCGACGTCAACGTCCACCTCGTCCGGCAGGACGGAGGCGGGCGCCGCGCTGCGGCCGGGCGAGTCGCGGGACGGAGAACTCGCGTCCTCGGACGGCACCATTCAGAGCGGCGAGTATCGCGACATCTACACGATGACACTGGAGGAGGGACAGGCGGTGGCGGTCGAGCTCTCGGCGACCGGTTTCGACCCGTATCTCTTCATCCGGGGCCCCGAGAATTTCTCGGAGGACAACGACGACTACCAGGGCGACAGCCACCGCTCCCGCATCGAGTTCCGGGCTCCTTCGGCCGGATCCTACCGTGTCTACGTCACCTCGTATCGCTCGGGTGAAACCGGGCGCTACCGCCTGGTGGCCTCGGCCCCGGGAACGAACCGCGTTTCCGAGCCGGCCACGACCGAGGCGCCGGCCGGGTCCGGTTCGCGGCTGGCCCGCGGGCAGAGCGTCTCCGGCCGCCTCGATTCGTCCGACGGCACCCTGCCTACGGGCGAATACCGCGACGTCTACACCTACAGCGGAAACGCGGGCGAGCGCGTGACGATCGATCTCGCCTCGGGCGACTTCGACGCCTACCTCTTCATGCGCGGGCCCGGCGAATTCTCGGAGGACAACGACGACGCCGCGTCCGGACGCCACGATGCGCGGCTCGACGTGACCCTCCCCGAGGACGGCGAGTACCGGATCTACGCGACCTCCTACCGCAGCGGCGAGGACGGCGCCTACCGTCTCTCGGTCGGTTCGGGCGGCGGTCCCGCGCCCGTCGAACACGTCTCCGTCACCAACGGCGGCCTGCCCGGGGGGGCGCGCGTCTTCGGCGTCTTCGTCGGCATCAGCGACTACCCGGGTTCCGGCAGCGACCTGCCGCTCTGCGCGGAGGACGCGACGAAGATCGCGGAGGTCCTCCGCAACGCGCGGGTTTCTTCGGTGGCGGAGCAGCGGATCCTGACGGACCGGCAGGCGACGATCGCCAACGTGCGCCGTGCCATCTCCGAAATCGGCGCCCGCGTCGGGCCGAACGACGTCTTCGTCTTCTTCTACTCGGGACACGGCTCCCAGTCCGAGAACGACCCCTCCTGTTCGGAGCGGGACCGGCGGGAAGAATCGATCGTCCTGTATGACGGGGAGCTGCAGGATGACGCCTTCGGGCGGATGCTGGAGGGCGTCCGAGGCCGCCTGGCCGTCGTCGCGCTCGATGCCTGCTTCTCCGGGGGCTTCCGCGACGCCTTTACGCGGCCGGAGCAGATGGGGCTCTTCTCGAGCGAGGAGGACCTGACGTCGTCGGTCGCGGAGAAATTC
>CAZWVM010000114.1:0-11668 GCA_964637705.1 uncultured bacterium | reverse complement strand
TCGAATGCTCAAGTGTAATTGTCGCTGATGCGCAGGTGTAATTGTCGCCGCGGGATCGCCTCCATGTCGGTTCCTGCGACAGGCAGGGTTTCCTCCAGGCGCCTCGCCCCGCTCTTGTCCACCACGCACAACGTCATTGACTCCTCGTGACCATCCAATCCACAATTCCACATGCTCGTCTCCTTTCAGCCGGTATTTGGGTGCGATGATTATCGCAGGCCGACTGGAGACGGGCTATTCATGACATCTAACGGCAAGGGTTTCCGGCTCCGCTCCTTCGTCGCTCCGCGCAAGTGCGCGCATATCGTGATGCGTCGTTCACGCGGCTTGCAAAAACGGCAAGCCGCGCGCCCGACGCGGTTGTTTTTCCATTGAAGCCCATTGGCATTCATTGCTCATTGCGCATCGATGGGCGCGCACTTCGGAAACCCGCATCGTTAGCGGAATTCGGTGCGAGCGTGGGCTCATGAACGCAGGTTGGCGAGGTGGTGTTCCGCCGGCCATCCATGGCCGGCGACTTTGGTCATTTATCAGCAATGGCAATATCAAATGATACTTCAGGATCTTACGAATGATCTATACGTCGACGTCGCTACGAGGACTGATGTCGATAAGGCTCTCGCTCAACTTGACGATGGCAAGTCGCACTGACCGTACCCCCGAAAACCGGACTAGCTGGGAATGGTTTTTAGCTAGGATGACCAGGTTCGGGAGGGTCGAGAATGAAGGGGAAACGGTTCACGGAGGAGCAGTTCAAGGGGTACGGTCAACCCGGGCTGGTGACCCATTGACTCCCCGACAGAATGACACGGGTCGGCATCCAGGGCGGCACTCCCCGGGGTTCATCGGGCTACGCATCGACGCGCGTAAAAGTTTGACTTCAGCGCATTCACCTCATGAATATGGCGGACATGAGTGACACGATGAATCCGGGATATCCGCGGGACGTGCGCGGCGCATGAACTCCGTCGAGTCGCACTTCCGCTCGATCACCGCCCGCTACGACCTCCTCAACCGCGTCCTCTCCCTCGGCCTCGACCGCTCCTGGCGCCGTCGCGCCGCGGCGGGGATGCCCCCGGGCCGCATCCTCGACGTGGCCGCCGGCTCCGGCGACCTCGCGCTGGAACTCGCCGCGCCCGGGCGCCTCGTCGTCGCGCTCGACCCGGTCGAGTCGATGCTCCGGCTCGCCCGAAGCAAGGCCGCCCGCGCCGGGCTCAGGCTCCTCCTCGTCGTCGGCCGCGCCGAGGCGCTCCCGTTCCGTTCCCATGCCTTCCAGGGCGCGACCGCGGCCTTCGGAGTCCGCAACTTCGCCGACCGCGCGGCGGGGCTCCGCGAGATGGCGCGCATCCTGGGGCATGGCGGCGAAGCCCGGATCCTCGAGTTCGGTCTCGTGAGATCCGCGTTCCTCCGCCCGTTCCAGGGGCTCTACCTCTCTCTCGTCGTCCCCCTCGTCGGCGGTCTCCTCACCGGTCGCCTCGCCGCCTACCTCCACCTCGCGCGCTCCATTCCGGCCTTCCCGGCGCCCGCCGCTTTCGAGCGGGAAATGGCCTCCTGCGGCCTCGCACCGACCGTGGCGGCCGAACCCTGCCACGGAGGCATCGCGTGGGTCTACCGGGCACGACGAACGACACCGGGACGACGCATGGTACCTTCGATGTCTCGTGATGAATGCGGCGAAGCGGATTTCGAAGCGTCGGCCTCGCAGGAATGCGAGGCCAGCTGAGACCTCGGAGACCGCCATGGATGGCGGGCGAGAATGAGCGGAGACGCATTCATCACGAGATAGATGACTTCAAACCACGCTCGCTCCGCCCCTCGCCTCTCCTTGCCTCCGGCCCCCTGAACCCGTAATCTAGGACCACGACCTATGGGAAGAATCTTCGAAACACGCAAGCACGTCATGTTCGCCCGCTGGGACAAGATGGCCAAGGCCTTCACCAAGATCGGCCGCGAGATCGCCATCGCCGTGAAATCGGGAGGCGCCAACCCCGATACCAATCCGTCCCTGCGCCGCGTCATCCAGAACGCCCGCGCCGCCAATATGCCCAAGGACAAGGTCGAGAAGGCCATCCAGCGCGCCTCCGGCCGCGACGCCGCCGGGTACGAGGAGGCGGTCTACGAGGCCTACGCCCCGCACGGCGTCGCCCTCATGATCGAGTGCGCGACCGACAATCCCACCCGCACCGCCGCCAACATCCGCTCCATCCTCACGACCGGCGGCGGCAACATGGCCGGCTCCGGCAGCGTCGCCTTCAACTTCCAGCGCATGGGCGTCTTCCGGCTCGCTCCCGCCGGCATCGACGCCGAATCGCTCGAACTCGACCTCATCGACCACGGGCTGGAAGAGATGGGCGAGTCGACCGGCGAGAAGGGCGAGCCCCAGCTCCTCGTCCGCTGCGCCTTCCCCGAATTCGGCAACCTCCAGCGCGCCCTCGAGGAGCGCAAGATCACCCCGATCTCCGCGACATCCGAGTACGTCGCGCGGACGCCGATGGAACTGCCCGAGGAGAAGGCCACCGAGGTGATGAAGCTCGTGGACGCCCTGGAACAGGACGACGACGTCCAGAACGTCTTCCACAACCTGGGGTAAGACTTCTCCTGACTCCTGACTCCTTACTCCTGACTCCTGACTCCTTACTCACTCAGCGGATCGAAACCCGTGAGCGCCAGGATGCCGTAGGCCGCGCTGATCGAGGAGGCGTTGCCCGCCGCGGGCGTCCGGTATTCGTGCCCGATCAACGCCTCCGCCTCTGTCGCGTAGGGCAGGGCCCGGCCCGCTCCCGACGCCGAGGCGGCCGCGACGAGGCCCTCGAGGAGCTTCGCGCGCCGGGCCGCGTAATCCGCCGCACGGGCCGCGTCTCCCCTCTTCCGCCACGCCCGCTCGAGGCGCCCATACGCGTTCGCCAGCTGGAAGGACCACTCGAAGGAGACGACCGGCGGGCGGCCGAGCGCGGCGGCCGCGGCCCGGTCGACGAAGTCGACGCCCCGGACCTTCATCGCCGCGCCGTCGAGCCGGGTGAAGGGCACCTCGTTCTCGCATTCCTTCTCGACGTATCGAACCATCGAATCGGCGAGTCCCGGCCTCCATCGTTCCAGGGTCTCGAGGCCGAGCGCCGAGAGGCCCCAGGAGTGGATGTCCGTCGCCACGGCCTCGTCCACCCCCGCCAGCGCCCCGCGGTTGAAACGTCCCTGCTCCCGGTTCCACGCGACGCGCTCGAGCCAGCCGAGGATCCTCGCCCGCGCCTCGGCGTAGCGCGCCTCCCCCGTCTCCTCGTGAAGGAACCCGAAAAGCGCGTACGCGTCGATATTGTGCTCGGTCGATACGATGTCGAAGAAGGCCGGCGCGTTCTTGTCGTGCCCGAGGTGCTGGTCGCCGGCAAAGCGCGTGTCGCCGCGGGGTCCCAGGCGAATGGCTCCTCCCTTCAGCGGATCGTCGACCGGCCCCTCGAGGGCCAGCGCGAAATCGGCGATCCGGCGCGCGAGCTGGAGATACTTCTCCTCGCGCGTCGCGCGGTAGAGATGAACCGCGGAGAGTCCCATCCAGAGGTTCGAGCCGCAGCGGACGGACCAGTCCTTGCCGGCGACGCCCCTGCGCGCATCCACCGCCTCGATGATTCCGCCCAACCGCCACGCGACGGGCGTCTCGATGTAGAAGTCGAGGACCCGCTTCGCCCGCGCGGTGTCGCCCGACGCGAGATGCGCCATCGACGCGACGGCCGCGTCATAGGTGATGGTCCAGCCCGCGAAACGCGCGTCACCGACGTGGCTATAGGGCAGGCCCGTCCGGGAATCGCTGTTCTCGACGAGCCAGAGATGGAACCCCTCCGCGGGCGTCAAAGCCTCCGCAGCGGGGGGAGCGGCGGCCGAGGCCGGTCCCGGCGTTGCGGCCTCCGGGGGCGCGGGCGCCGGGGAGATCGACGAGACCGCGTGGATCCCGACCGCGACCAGGCCGCCGAGGACAAGACCCGCGAGGAGCGCCTTCCACGAGAGCCTCATGACCGGCCGTCTTCGCTCGAGGTCGTCATTTCTCGAGGATGTTCATGGCTCGCCCGAATCGGGTCGTTTCCGCCGGTTCGGGCATCCCACCCTACCGCGCGAGGTCGAGGAGCGCCTCGATGCCGCGCTCGAGCGTCGCGTCGCTCGCCGCGTAGCTCAGCCGGAAGTGCGTGTCGCGCTCCGAGAAGACGTTCCCCGGGATGACGAGAAGCTTCTTCTCCTGGATCGCCCGGGTGCAGAACTCGGAGCCGCTCCCGCCCGGCGCCTCGGGGAAGAGGTAGAAGGCCCCCTGCGCGCCCTCGATCCGGTAGTGGGGCGAAAGGGCCGCGATCATGCGGTCGCGCTTCCGCTTGTAGTCGAGACGGTGCTCCTCCGTCGAAAGCCCCATCGCGGCCTTCGCCGCCGCCTCCTGCACCATCGACGGCGCGCAGACGAAGGTGTACTGCTGCAGGGTGATCATCGCGCGGATGACCTCGGGGGGACCCGCCGCGTATCCCAGCCTCCAGCCGGTCATGGCATGCGACTTCGAGAAACCTCCGAGCGTCAAGACGCGGTCGTAGAGGCGGCCGGGCGAGAAGGGCGCACCCTCGTAGGAGAAGCAGTCGTAGATCTCGTCGGAGATGACGAGGAGCCCGCGCTTCTCGGCGAGCGCCACGATCGCGCGCCACTCCGGTTCGCCGAGGGCCGCCCCGGTGGGGTTGGAGGGGGTGCCGCAGATGATCGCCTTCGTCCGGGGCGAAAGCATCGGCTCGATCCGCTCCGCCGTCATCCGGAAGTCGGGATACGTGTCGCAGTACACCGGCGTCGCGCCGAAGAGGCGCAGGAGGTGCTTGTACATGACGAAGTACGGGTCCGGGACGATCACCTCGTCGCCCGGCCCGAAGCAGGCGAGAAAGGCCAGGACGAGCCCGCCGGAGACGCCGGAGGAGATCATGACGCCGTCGCCGCCGACGCGGACGTTCTTCTCCCGCCCGAGCATCTCCCGGACCGCCTCGCGCATCTCCTCCGTCCCCTGCGTCAGCGTGTACCGGTTCTTCCCCGCGCGGATCGCCTCGATCGCCGCCTCCTTCACCGGTTCCGGCACGTCGTAGTCGGGCTGGCCGATCGAGAGGTTGATGGGGTCCTTGAGCTTCGCCGCGAGGTCGAAGACCTTGCGGATGCCCGAGGCGTCGATGAGGTTCATCCGTTCGTGAAGCATGCGCGTCTCCTTGTCGGTCACCGCGGATCGTAGCGCGCGGCGAGGATCGTGATGTCGTCGGGCAGTTCCGAGTCCTGGGCGTAGGCGCGGGCGCGCTCGATCAACCGGTCGGCGAGCGCCTGGGGCGCGAGATCGCCCTCCTCCTTGAGCCACTGCACGAGCCCCTCCAGCCTCAGCATCCGGTTGGACGCGTCGACGGCCTCGATGAGTCCGTCGGTATACATGAGGAGCGTGTCGCCGGGTTCGAGGGGGATCGTGTGCTGGGTGTAGGCCGCCTCGCCGAAGACCTCCGGGTCGAAGGCCGCCAGCGCGCTCCCGGTGCCGCGGTCGAGGAACTGAGGCTCGCGGCCGGGGCGGAGGAGAAGCGCGGGCTCGTTCGAGGCCTTCGCGTAGGTCAACTCGGGCCGCGACGTGTCCACGACGACGTAGAAGGCGCTGACGAAGGAATCGGCCGGGAAGTCGCGCGCCAGCGCGCGGTTCAGGACCGAGAGGCACTCGGCCGGGTGCGTGAGAGACCGGAAGGCCTCGTTGGCGCGCATCTTGAACATCGTCATGAGGAGCGCCGCGGGCACGCCGTGCCCGGAGATGTCGGCCAGGACGAGCCCGAGCCGATTCGGCTCGCGGAAGAGCACGAAATCGTAGTAGTCGCCCCCGATCTCGCCCGACGGCTCGTACCTCAGACCGAACTCGAGCCCGGGCACGCGCGGCGGCGCGCCCGGAAGCAGGTCGCCGATGATGGTGCGCGCCAGGAGCAGTTCGCTCCTCATCCGCTCGTCGCGCCGCGCCAGCTCCGCCAGGTAGCGGCGGTTCTCCTCCTCCAGGTCCTTCATCTCGATCGCGCGGCCGATCGATTCCAGGAGAAGTTCGGGATCGACCGGCTTGGTCACGTAATCGAAGGCGCCGAGCCGCATGGCCTTCAGGGCGAAACCCAGGTCGGTCGTCGAGGTGACCATGATCGTCTTGACGGAAGGCGCCCGCTCGCGGACCGCTCCGAGGATCGAGAACCCGTCCATGCCGGGCATCTGGAGGTCGCAGAGGACGACGTCGGGGGCGGCGGCGGAGAGGGAGGCCAGCGCCTCCGGTCCGTTCGAGAAGGCCTCCACCTCGTACCCGCCCACCGCGAGCATCCGCTTCATCCACTTCAAGGTGAACTGGTCGTCGTCGATGACGAAGATCCGGCGCGCCGCGTCCGGCCGGGCCGGCAGGCTCGGGCTCATGGATTCGCGTCCCCTGCGGATCCCCTCACCGGTCGTGCGCCTCCAGGCGCGCCGCGACGCCGCGGTGCAGCTCCGAGAAGGCCGGCAGGTCGAAACCCGCCCGGCGCCCCCGGCGCAGGGGTTCCACGAGGATCGCCTCCACCTCGATCGGCCGACCGGCCAGGAAGTCGAGGGTCATCGAGGTGCGGTAGGCGCCCATGCCCGCCGTCGCCGCGAGATTCGTCTCGACGAGGGAGGGATCGAGTTCCACGCGATCGCTCCGCGCCGCGAGGATCACCTCGTGCATCAGCTTTCTCGCGAACTCCGCTCGCTCCGGCACCGCCAGGATCTCCTCGGTCGTGACCCCCCCGTAGTAGATGGAGAGCCCGCTGAACGGGACGTTCCAGACGAGCTTCGACCACTTGATCTCCACGCCCCGCGCCACCGCCTCGCAGCGCACGCCCGCGCGCGCGAAGGCCGCGGCCACGGCCTCGGGAGCGGGCGCGCCCGGCGCCATGCGGGACGCGAAGGGCCCGAGCCGGATCCGGCCGGCCGCCGTGTGACGTATGACGCCCGGCGCCGTCCTCTCGGAACAGATGAAGGCCGATCCGGCCATGACGCGCTCCTCGCCCGTCCACGCCGCGATCCGCTCCTCGTGCCCCAGCCCGTTCTGCAGGCAGAGGACGGCCGAGGAAGGGGTCATGAGGGACGGCAGGATCGACTCCAGGATCGGCGTCGCCGCGCTCTTGAGGGCGACGACGACGAGGTCGCAGGGCGGCATCTCCCCCGCCGAGCGATACGCGCGCGGGCGGAAATGGAAATCCCCGTCGCAGCTCTCGACCGTGACGCCCCGCTCGCGCACGACGTCGTATTCCGTGTTGTAGAGCCAGTGGACGTCCTCGCCGGCCGCGACGAGCCTCCCGCCGTAGTAGCCTCCGACGGCGCCCGCGCCGATGACCGCGAAACGCATCCGCGTCAGCCGGGGATCACGTTGAGATCGGGGCTGATCTCCGAGCGCAGAAGGTTCTGGATCGCGTGCAAGGTCCCCATCATCGCGTGAGGGCAACCGCCGCAGGCGCCCTCGTACCGGATCATCAGGTCATCGCCTTCGAGACCGAGCACCTGGAGTCCTCCGCCGTCGCCGGCGAGGTGCGGGCGGACGCGCTCGTCGAGGATCCGGTGGATGCGCGCGAGACGCTCGTCGCCGGCCGCGGCGGCGCCCCCGGAAACAGCCTCGGCGGGCCGCAACCCGGCGGCGGCCGCCTCGACGGCCAGCCGGATCGAATCCCACGCCGTCGGGTCGGCGCTCTCGACGGTGAGAAAGTCCCCGCTCAGGTAGACCGAGCGCACCGCCTTGACGGCGAAGAGAGCCTCGGCCAGCGGTTCGGCGCCCGGCTCGGGGGCGCGGTCGTAATGGCGCGATCCCGAGGCCAGGATGCGGCCGTCCAGGATGAACTTCACGGCCCGGGGATTGGGCGTCGGCTCCGTCCTTGCGATCTTCATATCTCGTCCTCCCGTGCGATTCTGCGAGCCTTCATTGTCTCAGGATTCCCGCGGCCCCGTCAACCGCGCGGGTGCGATCACCCCGGCGGATCGATCCCGGCGTGGGGATTCTCCAGGGCGCGGGCATCGATGTCGCTCGCGACGGCGTCGTCGAGCGCGTAGTTCGCGCGCCGGCGGCGCGATCCGAAGCACGCGCGGAAACGCTCCTCCTTGACGGCCGAACTCAGCGACTCCGCCGCCACGACCGCCGCCGCGTCCGGTCTTTTCCGCGTCCGGCGGATCTTGTGGAAGAGAGGAATCCAGCGCGGGGGAACGACCGACGTCCAGCCCTTCGCGCGCAGGGCGTAGCCCATGTGGATGTCCTCGTGCCCCGCCATGCCGTAGAGGTCTCCCCTCCAGCCCCCGACCGCGTCGAAGGCGTCGCGCCTGACCATGAGGCAGTAGCCGGAGATCCAGGCCACCGGAACCATGAGTCCGGGAAAGAAGACGACCTGGAAGAAGGCGCAGTCCTCGGCCTCTCCCTCGCAGTCAGCCACGCCGAACTGCCCCGTCGATCCGACCCTTGGGTCCGATTCCATCGTTTCGACCAGGCGCCTCAGCCAACGGGGATCCTGGATCACGATGTCGTTGTTGAGAAAGAGGAGGTATTTGCCCCGGGCCTCGCGCGCGCCGAGATTGTTGCCCCCGGAGAACCCGAGGTTGGTCTCCGAGCGCACGTGACGCAGGTGCGGCACGACCGCGGCCATGCGCGGCATCTCCTCGCGCGTCTCGTCGGTCGAGGCGTTGTCGACGACGAGGATCTCGTGGGAAATCCCGGGATCGAAGTGGAGGAGCGAAGCGAGGCACTCGCGCGTCTCCTCCCACCCGTTCCACGCGAGGACCACGAGCGACGCCCACGGTTCGGTTCTATCCTCCAGGACGCGCGGCGGCAGCGCGCGCTCCATCTGCGTCTCGATCCCCGGCGACAGGATGCGGCCGAGGTAGAGAAGATTCATGAAGCGGTCGAAGAAGGGCGGGAGCGGCTTGCCCAGCGAGGAGCCGAAGGCGTTCAGATCCTTCTCATCCAGCATCACCTCGAACCAACGCTCCAACCCGGGATCGCCCTTCAGGCGCGCCTGGACCGCGGCTACGTGCGGCAGGAGCGAGCGGATCGAGGGGCGCGAGCGGGCCGCGAGATCCCGGAAGAGGGCTCGCACGGAGGGAGCGTCCTTCTCGATGAGGCGGAAGACCTTGTCGGAAAAGAGGGAACGGTAATGCTCGAGAAAGGCGGGCAACGGCGGTCGGGACGAGGGAGGTTGGTTCACGGGAAGCGCGGACCGGCGACCCGGCCGCGATAGGACGGATGAATCATCGGAGACGGATGCCCCTTCGACGCTCGCAGGAGGCGCGTCCGACGGCAACGCGCGGGGTGGACGGGATTCGAACCCGCAACTTCCGCCGTGACAGGGCGGTGCTCTAACCAAATTGAACTACCACCCCTGCAAGCGAGGCGGTATTTTCGCCCATCCGGGGGGCAACGTCAAGGCGAAAGAGACGGTCCGTCGCGTCGCGCGGGGCGCGTCGTGCTCGTCCGGGTCAGCCCCCCGAACTCACCGCGGATGCGCACCTCACCATGCGATCCGCCGGGACGGCTTCACCGTGTCGGAGTCGTATTCGAAACCCCAGGTGACGAGTCTCCCCCGCAGGTCGACGTGAACCTGGTATTCCTCGGATCGGCCGTCCCGGTAGACATAACGGTAGACGCCGATTCCCCCGGGGGGAAGCCTCCCGTCCTTCATCCGGTCGCGCAGGAGCCGGGCGAGCGGGAGGAGATCATCGAGGTCCCGGTCTCCGTCGCGATCGGTGTCGTCGTGCAGGCGGTCGTCCTCGCGGGAGAGGATGATGTCGCAGGCGGATCCGTACATGTGCAGCGAGAAAGCGGCGCGGCCGGCCGCATCGGCATCGTTGTAGTCCGGGGTGCGATAGGGTGACTCCACGCGCACGGTCCCCTCGTAGCCCGCCGCGCTCCAGAGCGACTGGATCCGCTCGAGCAACTCGACCAGGGCGACGTCGAGCGACAGGACCTCGACCGGGCGGGTCCAGGGACGGACCGGGCGATGGCGGGAGACGAACGAGCCGAGCGTGAAGCGGGGCGAGATCCGGAGCGTCGTGTCCGTGACGATGTAGGCCCGCCGGGCAAGCGCCGAGGCGCGGCGGCGGTATGGAGGAGGAGGATCGGCCGGATGGAGGCCTAGCGGATAGCCGCGAACGGCCGAGGGGCTTATCACGGTGCCCGAAGAGTCGACCTCGAGTGTCTCGGGCACGAGAAGCGTCAGCCGGACCTCGCGCGTCTCACCTCGGGTCCCGGAGGCGGCGAAACGGAGCGCGCGCGTCGAACGGGCCTTCAGGGTGAATGCCGCGCCCCGGCGGCGGGCGTCAAAAAGAGGGCGAAGCCGGGGGGAGCCGGGGACGGGACGGATCGTCACATCGCGTCCGGGCCACCCGAGAATCGCCCCGCTCTCGGGGACCACGAGGGCCGCGGGGCGACCGTCCCAGGTCGTCGTGGTCACCTCGAAATCGACCCCCGCGAGAAACGAGGCGAGGCAAAGCGCGGTGAGCACGAACTCAGAAGGAGTAGTAGCCCGAGCGGTCGAACGAGACGTCCGTGATGTAGCGTGCCTCGCAGGTCACGTCGAACCAGCGGCCCCGGTCCTGCGGCCTCGGCAGCGCGAGCGGGCCCGTCAAACGGTAGCGGCCGGATCGGATCGCGGAAAGCGCCGGCGCCAGTTCGGAGACGGACGGCGTGCCGTACAGGCGATAGTATCCGCCGCGGGACTTCTCCGCAGTCGTCTTCAGGAGCTCCGCGCCCGCATCGCCGACGTGGACGATGAAGAGCGGAACCTGGTTGATGAGCGCCATCCGGAGCACCCGGCGCGCCTCTTCTTCGTCGAATCCCTCACCGCTCGTCAACCACAGCACGGCGCGCGCGTTGTCGGCCGGGGCGAGCACCTCGATCGCATGCCTCAGCGGCCGGGCGGACTCGATGTCGATGACGGAGGATCTCGACCTCTCTTCGAAGACGGCCCGGCGCACGAGTTCGGGCGAGGAGGTGAAGGGCCGGACGAGCCGGAAGGTGTCGCGCATGTCGATGACGCAGGATTGGTCTCCCTCCCTCATGCCGGCGAAGACGGGCTCGAGCATGCGGGCGAGCGGCTCGGCGTAGGGCATCAGCGCGTCGCTGGACTCGACCAGGATCGCGAGGCGCCGACCGTCCAGCTCGTGGGAGAGGTTCTCCACCGATACGGGAAGAACGACCTCGTTGCCCCTGAGCACCCGGAAGCTTCTCTCGTCCAACCCGTCGATGAAGGCGCCGTCCGAGGACGTGACGGCGACCGTGAGAACGATCGCCCCACCGGACAGCAGCCCCCGCCTGGCCTGGACGCTCAACACCTCTACGCTGAAGGCCGGCTTGTCCGCGGGCAGGCGACGCGCCGCGCGAAGCGAGAAACCGTCTCCCCAGAAGAGGTTCTCTCTCGAGTCGACCGCCATGCCGTGGCGCGACGTGATGAGCGGCGTCGAGGCCGTGCGCATCGCCGTCAACTCGTCCTGCCGGCCTTCGCGGGCCCAGAAGACGCGCCCGTCGCCGCCCTGGATGAGGAATCCACCGCCGATGCGGCAAAGCGCAACCGGGGACTTGAGCTGGGCGTGAGCGTAGTATCGAAGGAGTCGGCCGTTGGCGTCGAAGCGGAGCACGCGATCCCGGCCCTTCTCCGCGACGAGCAGATCGGCGCCCACG
>CAZWVM010000113.1:0-11738 GCA_964637705.1 uncultured bacterium | reverse complement strand
CCGTTGACGCGGGCGACGGGAGGCATGCCCACGTGCAGGTGGACGTCGGACCCCGAGAGACGGGCCACGGCGGCGAGAATGTCGTTGAGCATCATGCCGGAGTCCCTTTCACCTCGGAATTCCGGTCATGGGGCTCCCGCGCTTCACGAGCCGCGGGAACCCCGTCTTGCCGGTCATCCGGAAATCAGTTGGGCTGGGCACTCCCCTGCTTCCAGCGCATGAAGGTCGGCGTCTCGATGTCTTCGCCGCGGCCCAGGGGCTTCGCGGGCGTGACTTCCTCCACGAAGACGTTCGGGGATCCGACGACGTTCTTCCGCCGGGCGACCGCCGCCTGCTCGATGCTCGCGCTGAAGGGGCGCCGCGCCGTCTCGGGGAACGGAACCGTCTTGGCCATCTCGCGGCGCTTGTTGAAGCCCGTCGCGATGACCGTGATGCGGCACTCGTCGTTCAACCCCTCGTCCACCACGTGGCCGTAGATGATGTTGCACTCGTCGTCGCACGCCTCGGTCACGATCGACATCGCGTCGGAGACCTCGGCGAGCGAGAGGTCGGCCCCGCCGGTGATGTTGACGAGGAGACCGGTGGCGCCGGAGATGGAGATGTCATCCAGGAGCGGCGAGGAGATCGCCTGCTGGGCCGCGATCGTCGCGCGCTTCTCGCCCTGGCCCTGGCCCATGCCCATGAGCGCGTCGCCGCGCTCCTGCATGATCGTCTTCACGTCCGCGAAGTCGACGTTGATGTCGCCGGGGACCAGGATGATGTCGGAGATGCCCTGGACGCCCTTGCGGAGGACGTCGTCGGCGAGGCGGAAGGCCTCCCGCACGCCCGTCCGGCGCTCGGCGACCGCCAGGAGCTTCTCGTTCGGTATGACGATCAGGGTGTCGACGCTCTGGCGCAGGGCCTCGATGGCATCCTCCGCCTGGCGCGCCCGGACCCGGCCCTCGAAGTGGAAGGGCTTGGTCACCACGCCGACCGTCAAGGCGCCGAGTTCCTTGGAGATCTCGGCGATGACGGGCGCCGCACCGCTGCCGGTGCCGCCGCCCATGCCCGCCGTGATGAAGATCATCTCGGAGCCCTCGAGGGAGGCGCGCAGCGAATCCGCGTCCTCGCGCGCCGCCTGCTGGCCCACCTCGGGGTTGGCGCCCGCGCCGCGGCCCTGCGTCAGCTTCTGGCCGATGGGCAGTTTGATGGGCGCGATGGACTTCCGGAGACACTGGGCGTCGGTGTTGGCGACCAGGAACTCGATCCCCCGCATCCGCGACTGGATCATCCTGTCCACGGCGTTGCCGCCGCCTCCGCCCACGCCGATGACCTTGATCACCGTGGGGCGCGTCGTGACGTCATCCGCCAGATCGAACGTGAATGGCATGTTTCCCTCCCGTGTTGCCTGCTGCAATGGTCGGCGGCCGGAGCCGCCCCTGTCTTTTGACCTACTTCGTAGCCTGCCGCGTGTGCCGCGCCACGCCTCCGGGTCCCGTCTTCCCGGAACCGCCGCGCGCCGCTCTCCCCGTCTCCCCCTTTCTCAGAAAAATTCCCCGAACCAGTCTTTCATCCGGTTCGTAATCCCGCGGAAGAGATCGCCGCCGCCGGAGATGATGTTGCCCCTCCCCCCCCGCGCCGGCCCTTCCGCCACGACGTTCTTCGCACCGTAGAAGACGAGCCCCACGCCGGTCGAGAAGACCGGCGAGTTGACGACGTCCACCAGGCCCGAGATGCCCTTGGGGGAGCCGATCCGGACCGGAAGGTCCAGGATGCGCTCCGCCAGTTCCTGCACGCCCTCCATCGCCGCCGCGCCGCCGGTCAGCACCACGCCGCCCGCGACGAGATCCTCGTAACCCGTCTTCTTGATCTCCCGCGACAGGAGGAGGAAGATCTCCTCCATCCGCGGCTGGATGATCTCCACCAGGACCGGCCGCGGCAGGCTCTTCGACTTCCGCCCGCCCACCGTCGGCACCTCGATCATCTCGTCGGGCTTGACGAGGTCGGTGAGCGCGCAGCCGTAGCGCAACTTGATCTGCTCCGCCTCGTTGATCGGGGTCCTCAGGCCGACGGAGATGTCGCGCGTGACGTTGCCGCCGCCGATCGCCAGGACCTCCGTCTGCCAGATCGCGCCCTCGACGAAAAGAGCCATGTCCGTCGTGCCGCCGCCGATGTCGACGAGCACCACGCCCAGTTCCTTCTCGTCCTCGGTCAGGACCGCGAAGGAGGAGGCCAGGGGTTCGAGCACGATGTCGTCCACCTCGAACCCGGCGCGGTTCACCGAGCGGACGATGTTCTGCGCCGAGGTCACCGCGCCCGTCACGATGTGCACCTCGGCCTCGAGCCGCACGCCCGACATGCCCACCGGATCCTTGATCCCGTCCTGGTCGTCCACGATGAATTCCTGCGCCAGCACGTGGATGACTTCGCGGTCCATCGGGATCGAGACCGCGCGCGCCGCGTCGATCACGCGGTCGACGTCCGACTGAGTGATCTCGTGGTCCGGCCGCGTGATCGCGACGACGCCGCGCGAGTTGATGCCCTTGATGTGCCCGCCGGCGATGCCGACGTAGACCGAGGAGACCTCGGTGCCCGACATCAGTTCCGCTTCCTCGATCGCCTTCGTGATGGACTTGACGGTGGATTCCAGGTTGACGACCACGCCCTTGCGCAGCCCGTCCGACGGGGCTTGCCCCACGCCGATGATGTCGATGACGCCGTTCTCGCCGACTTCGCCGATGATCGCGCAGACCTTCGTAGTCCCGATATCCAGACCCACTACCGTGCGATCTCTAGGCGACGCCATCCGCTGCCTCCTTCATTGACTGCCGCATTGAAGCTGTGTTCAAAGCCCCGTACTTCCTTGAGCGTCTGATTTCAGCCTCTTTCATATAGTATCGTTCGGCTTTCTAGCAAGACAATTGTAGACAATTCTTCCCCAAATGAATCCACAGGTTACTCACCGTGCCGGCAGGAGGGGGGGGCGTGATACGGAGGCGTCTATTCCAGGAGCTGGCAGGCGGCCCGGGCATACTCGTTCTCCGGGTTCAGCGACAGGACCCTCTGCCAGGCATACCAGGCATCGTCCCGGCGCCCCGCATGGTATTCGGCATACCCCAGGTATAACCACGCCTCCTCGTCCTCGGGTGAGATCGACACCAGGTGACGGTAATGGTAAGCCGCCTGCTCGTAGCGCTGGATCGAATAGCAGACCGTGGCCAGGTTGTAGCGCGACAGGGCGTCCGCGGGTTCGATGACGAGAAGCCGCTCGTAGAGGAGGATCGCCGTAGCGGCATCGCCCGATTCGTAGGCCGCCGCCGCCTCGGTCCTGAGTCTCTCGGGATCCTCGACCACCTCGGGAGCGGATGGGGCGGGTGGCGAAGGAGCCGGCGCGGCCGCCACCGGGACCCGCTCCGGCTCGCGCCCCGGCGCCTCCCGCTCGACGCCGCGATACGGCACCGGTGCCGCGTCCTCCCCTCTTCGACGCCCGGCCGGTCGCCCGAATGCGACCTCGGCCGAGACCTGGTGGGACTGGCCGATGTCGCCGAAGGGGACGTAGGCATAATCGATCTGCAGATCCTCGGTGCGGAATCCCGCTCCCACGGTCAGGCCGTTGGAGGCCTCGTTGTCCCCGTTGTAACCCGCGCGCAGGAGAAGCCAGTCGACGATCTCGTACTCGGCTCCCGCCCGGATGACCGCCCCCTCGTTACGGATCACTTCCCCGTCCACGGATACGAGCAGGCGTGAGACGGGGCGATAGGAGATGCCCAGGACGCCCGCGAGCGGGAGTTCCTCCTGGTCGAGGTAGAAGCGCGCGCGTGAACCGAGGTTGCGCAGCGAGGCCGCGATCTCGACACCGTCGATCGGCGGCGTGTAATGGAGCGCGAGGTCGGCGGTGACGCCCGAAGAGGATACGCCGTCGTCGAGTTCGAACATGTAGAGGCCGATGGATGCGCCGAGGCGGAGTCGGTCCGAAACCGGGGCGCCGTAACCGAGCCGGACCAGGTAGTCCTGGGGATTGAAGGTGCTCCCCCCCGTCTTGTTCACGGTCGTCGTGCGCACGATCGCCCCGTAGTCGATGAGCGAGAGCGAAACGCCGATCGCTCCGTCGCGCAGGGGTCGCGTGAAGGCGACGTCGCTCCGGGTGATGTCGAGGATATGGGCGTTGTATTGCAGGAAAAGGCGGTTGCGTTCCTCGTCCCAGAGCCCGGCCGGGTTGTAGCGAAGGGCCAGGGGGCCGCGCGCGACGGCCGTGTAGGCGCCGCCGAGAGCGGCCGGAGCGCCGCCGACGTGACCGCGCAGGATCGAATTCCCTACCGCGGTGCCGGCACCGCGCTTGAGCGCGTGGACGGGCGTCGAGACGAACACGAGGAGGGAAACGATCACGGCGAGGGTCGTCAGAGCGCTTCGCCCGTCACGCCTCACGCCCGACACCCCGCACCATGTCCATGACGCGCTCACCGGATGATCACCAGCTTGCCCGTGACCCGATCGCCGTTCGGGGATGTGACGTTGAAGATGTAGACGCCCGACGCCACCTTCTCGCTCCGACTGTTCCGCGCGTCCCACTGCACCGTCGCGCCTCCGTCGCAAACGATCTCCTTCACGAGTTCACCGAGCGTCGTGTAGATGCGGATCTTCGAGAAGCGCGGCACGTTCTCGAAGCAGATGCCCGTGTTCGCGACGCCCGGCAGGTACTCCGTGCCGGTCGTCGGATCGCCGTCGTTCGGCTTCCACGGGACCGGGTAGACCATGAGCGAGGAGAGCGACGTACCCAGGTTCTTGAAGATCGCGAAGAAGCTGAAATGGTCGAGAGTCAGCCATACGAGGTTATTCTGCTTGTCGACCCGCGAGGCCGTTTCCTTGACCCACTCGCGCTTCACAGTGTCATACCGGTAGATCGCCAACCGGTCCTCGTCCCCGACCTGCCCGTCGAAGACGTAGGGAATGGCGATCGTGACGGTGTCCGTGAAGGTCGTGCGCCCGTCCTCGCGCTCGAAGCGGCGATAGGATCCGTCGCCCATCGTGAAGAGACCCGTCGCCTCCGAGGGCGCCGGCGCCTCGGGCGGGGCGCCCCGGTAGACCGTGATCCGGAGCCATACCGAGTCGGCGTCGGTCAGCGCGGAGGGAGCCAGGGTCAGCGAGGTTCCCTCGACGACAATCGACGTGTCGGGCAGTTGCGGCGAGTAGCGCTGCCGCCGGACGTGAACCGCCGTCGTCGTCTCGGTCCACTCGTGGATCCAGGAGTCGCGCGAGTCCTTGACCACGCGCAGGAAGGCCGGGCTCGGGTCGGCGTTGCCGTTCTTGTCGAAGGCCCGGGCGCGGACGAGATAGGTGTCGTCCGCGAGGCCCGCCAGGTCCCAGTAGATCCCCCAGCGGCGCCCCGTCGTGTCGGGGTTCGGTCCGCTCCAGGGGCCGGTGGCGCAGGCCTGCCAATCGCCGCCGGAGTGGTGGCGATACTCGAAGAGCACCTTCGAGAAGGTGTCGGTGGTGTCCACCGAGAGGGTGACCGCGTTCCCCGCGATGCGCATGTTGTCGCGCATGTTCCAACCGAGGGAACGGATGAGGGCCAGGGAGGGAGAGGTGTCCCGGACCACGAAGGTCAGCCACGTGTCGGTCGCGTAGCCGAAGACGTCGTAGGCCGTCACGCGGATCCGGTAGGTGTCACCCAGCGTCTGCGTCCCGATGGAAACGAGCGCGTTCCAGAGGCTGTCGCCGGCCGTTGTGTCGGCAATCATCCCGTTGTCGTGGCTCGACGTGGAATCGTTGAGGCCGAGCAGACCGAGTCTCAGGAGGACATCGACCACTCCCGAGGAATCGACGACCTGGAACTGGAACCGGACCGTGCAGCCGCCGTTGTCGACGAGGGGCGAATCGACGCGCACGAACCGGAAGACCGGTCCCGTCGTGTCGTAGATCGCGACCTGCGTGTCCGCCGCGTTCGAAAGCGCTCGGACCGGGGCGGAAGCGGTCGCCGAAACGCCGTAGTCGATCTGGGCCGTGTTCGTGATCCAGGTGCCCTGCGGAGTCGCGGCCAGCGCCGCGCCTCCCGCGCCCACGAGGAGCGCCAAGAGGGCCAAGATCGCGAATCCGAAGGCGCGGATCATCATGGGCGGCGATGCCGCTTCATGAGGCCGTGCCCTTCGCGACGGTGAGGCCGCCGGGGGCGGCCCGTTCCCGGGCGAGGGGCCTCGCGCCGACGTGTCGCCGCGCGCTCGCTGCAACGAGGACGCACGGGGACCGTCTCGACGGATACCGTCCCGACGGGGACCGTCCCGGTTTTCACCGGTCGGCAAGGGTGAGGAAGATCCGTCGGACGGGCCCGGAGGGGTTGCACCCCCGGGGGCTCCGCGAGAGGGCGCACGTCGGGTGTCACCCCGTACGCACGGTCCCACTCGGGCGCCGCCGGGCCGATCAAGCCCGGCAGGCGCCCTTTCGGGATCTTCGATTCGATTCGGTGCGTCGCCTCCGTCGCCCTGCGACGTGACGACCACCGTGTCCTGTCCGCGTGAACGGAACATCCACGGGGGATGGAAGCTCTTAATCGCTTCCGCCTCCGGGATCTCTTTCCCGCGGACTCAAGGTGTGTGAACCATCACGGTACGCTCCGCTTCCGCGGACGCGACCGCGCGCACTAAGAGTCTACGGGTACAGCTTCCACGCGGCCGCCGGCCGGGAGCGCGCTAGCAAAGGCGCCCCTCGGCCAGGAAGGTGGAGCACACCTCCGAGGCCCTTAGTTGATGATCACCCGGAACCGCAACGTCGCCGTCTGGGCCGCGGCCACTCCCTGGCGGATCCAGCGCACGTGCCGGATGCTGGCCGGCGTCAGCGCGAGCGGATCCCAGTCGTGTGCATTGACCCAATCCAGCGAATAGAGCGCGTTGTTCGGAACGGCGACGGAGGTCATCTGCGCCGTCCAGCCCGTCGAACCGGAGTCGATCGCGTAGGCCGCGGAGGAACCCAGGGCTCCGCCCGTCGAGGCCATCGTGTCGAACGTGGTGTTCGTCGGGACCGTGTCGCGGATGATGACCGAGTCGGCCGTCGCCGAGCCGATGTTGTGATACGTCAGCTCATACACGATCGTCGCGCCCGGCAGAGGAGCGTTCAGGTTCCCGCCGTTCAGTGTCAATGCCGAGATCCTCTTGGAGAGCGCCATGATGGCCGCCGCCACGGAGGTGCGGGCCACGTCGGCCGAGCCGGCGCTGCCCTGGGCGTAGGTGCGACCGTTGTCGCCCACGTACTGGTTCGTCGTGTCGGCGTCGGCCGTGTCGCTCGGAACGATCACGAGGCGGAAGTCCGCGTAGGATCCGTTCGGCGAGTTCGCCGGCGTCGAGTGAGTCCAGATCGCCACCGAGCAGGTGGCTTCCGCTTCCGCGGCCAGGGAGAGCGTGATCTTGGTGTCACGCACCGCCGAGGTCGGCGCGCCCGTGTTGATGAAGAGCGTGAAGTGCCAGCCCACGGCGCCGCTGTTCAACGACCAGCTGTCGACCGAGATGTTGTAGGTCGTCGCCCGGTTGGACGTGTTGTAGTACGTGTAGGTGAAGACCTTCGTCTCGCCCACGTTCGCGCTCTGGTCAATGGGCGCCGAAAGCGTGTCCGAGCTGATCTTCCCGACCGTCGTGTCGGTCGAAGGAGCGGTCGGGGAGTCCACGAGGGATCCCGAGACGAGCCAGCCGACCGTGGCCCGGTTCGTCAGCGACGTGCCGGCCGCCGTGCCTGTGTCGGCGGAGGCCCCTCCCGCGAACATCACCAGTCCCAATCCCAAAGCCATCATGATCAGAAACAGTCGATACAGATTCACTTGTAATTCTCCTATTCGAATCGAAGTCGTTTTTCGCCGTTGCCTCGGCCTCCCGACCCCCGCGGTCGGGCGCCGTCCCTGCCTAGTCTGTGATCGTCCTCACCTCCTTCGCGTCGATGTCTCCGCGCCGACCACCCTGGCCGACCGCAGTCGCTGTGGAGTTCACCACGAGAGAACACGAGAGAAACCGTGAGAATCCGATTCCAGGATCCTCCTCTCGTGATCTCATGTGATCTCTCGTGGTAGAATCCCCCCTGTTCATCTCACGGATTCTCCTCATGGCCTCGAGAACCTCCCCCGGTCCACCGGCTCCTGGATCGAAACGCCCGCTCGGCCCCAGCGCTCGAGCGCGCGGTTCACCGAGACAAGCAACCGGTCCCACGCCGGGAAGGGGCGCTCGACGTCCCCCTCCGCCGCGAAGGTCTCGACCACCGATGCGCCCCGAATGAGCTGAGCCGTGATGTAGATCCGCCCGTTCTCGACACGGTAGGCGCCGTCGAGGATGAAGAGCGCTCCGGCCGGATCCTCGACGAGACCCGCCACGCCCCAGTCCTGCCGGAAGATCTCCGCCGTGCCCATGCTCATCCAGTCGTAGCGCTCCGATCCGCCCTCGAAGCGGAAGGGCGCAACATACAGTCCCCCCTCCACCACCACGCGCGGAGTCTCGACGCGTGGCATCTCGACGCGTGGCATCTCGACGCGAGGCGTCTCGACGGGCGCCGGGACGGGGGGAGCCTCGATCACCGTCACCTCCACGGGCGGCGGCGGATTACGACGGGGTTCCTCATGGCGCGCTGCCTCCGCAACACGCGGCCGCTCCTCCATGCGCTCCTCTTCACGCGGACGCTCGGAACCGAAACGGTAGGTGAGCGAGACGAGATTCTGGTTTCCGAGCTCGCCGTAAGGCACGTAGGCGTAATCGACCGCCAGGTCCTCCCACTGGAAGGCCGCGCCCGCCGTGATCCCGGTCCGCGCCACGTCGTTGGCCGAGTTCACGCCGACGCGCAGGGCGAGGTGCCTCGGCCAGACCCAAAGCTCCCCGCCGAACTTCGCCTCCACGTCCTGGTCCTTGACCCAGACGACGTCCGAGACGAGACCCCAGAGGCCGGACGGGGAGCGGTATCCGAGGCCGAGACGCAGGGCGATCGGCAGTTCCTCGCTCTGCCGAACGAATTGCAGGCGCGAACCGAGGTTCGAGATCGACAGTCCGAATGTCAGGCCCGGCAGGGGTTGGTGCCACTTCAGCCCCAGGTCCACGGCGCCGGCCGTCGCCGAGAAGCGGTCGAGCTTCTCGTGGATCACCTTCACGGTCATGCCGAGGTCGAGCGTGCGAAGAACCGCGTGGGCGTAGGTGAGGGAGACCGCGAGGTCGCTCCCGTCGGCGCGGCCGATGACGACGTTCTGCGCACCCGACGCCACCGTCGTGCGGTCGACCGAGCCGAGGTCGACGAAGAGCCCGGAGAGAGCCCAGGTGCCGCGCCCCATCGGCAGGAGATAGCCCGCGTAGGAGTAGCTGAGGTCTTCGTAGAGCGTGTTGTGGAGAAGCCCGAGTTCCTGCCGAGAAACGCGGGCGATGCCCGCGGGGTTGAAATACATCCCGTAGGCGTCGTCCGCCCAGGCCGCGTAAGCCTCGCCCATCGCCGCCGCGCGCGCCCCGATGCCCAGTTCGAGGAAGGAGGCGCCGGAGGATCCGGCGTTGGAAACGGCGGTCGCCGGGACGGGAAGAAGGAGGATGAGAAGAACGAGCCGGGCGAGGACTACCGGACGATCATGAATTTCCTGACGGCCCGCTCGCCGTTCGGCACCGAGATGACGGCCAGGTACATCCCCGAGGCGACCTCGCTGTTGTCGTCCGCCCGGGCGTCCCACTGCAGGCTGCCGCCCGTGTTCGTGGCGTGGATCGTCGAGACGCGCCGGCCCGAGATCGTGTAGATCTCGATGTCCACGTTGCTCGTCAGGTTGCGGAAGATGATCCCGGTCGTCCAATCCCCGCGCACGTAGGGTCGCCCCTCCTGCGGGTTCGATCCGTACGGGATGAACGGGTTCGGATAGACGAGCACGTTCGAGAGATTCGGCGAGGGATCCGCGCCGAAGACCGCGTAGTCCGTGAAGTGCCTTGTCCTCAGCCAGACGAAGTTCCGCGCCGCGTCGACGACGCTCCCCTCCTCCTTGACCCAGGTCGCGAGCATCGGGTCGTAGCGATAGATCGCCAGGTTCGCCTCCGAGGCGCCCAGCCCCGCGTCGGAATACGGGATCGCCATCAGCACATCGTCCGCGAAGAGCGTCTGCCCGTCCTCCCTCTCGAAGCGCCGGTAATACCCGCTCCCCGGCACGAGAAGGCCGGATCTCGTCGAGGGCGCCGGCGCCTCCGTCGGTGCCCCTCCACGGAAGACCGTGATCCGAAGCCACAACGTGTCCGTGCCCGCGATCGCCGAGGGCGTGATCGAGAGCGAGGTTCCCTCCACGACGATCGAGGTGTCGCCCGTCGAACGCGTGTAACGGTGCCGCCGGATGTGCCTCCCGCCGGCCGTGTCGTTGAACTCGTGGATCCAGGAGTCCCGCGAGTCCTTCAGGATCCTCAGGTAGGACGGCGAGGGATCGGTCGTGCCGTCCCGCTTCCGCGCCGTCGCCCGCACGAGATACGTGTCGTCCGGCAGTTCGTCCAGGTTCCAGAAGATGCCCCAGTTCGGCCCGCCCGTGTCCGGGTTCGGATCGCTCCAGGTCGACGTCGTGCAGGGGCGCCATGTCGCTTCCGAGGGCCTCTTGTACTCGAAGAGCACCTGGGCGAAGGTGTCCTCGTACCCCACGTAGACCGTCAGGGCGTTCCCGCTCACCCTCACGTCGTTCGTCATGTTCCATCCGAGCGAGCGGATGGAGGCCAGCGAGGGCGACGTGTCCTGTACCGCGAGGCTCGCCGTCGCGGTCGAAACGTTGCCCAGCCGGTCCCGCGCCCAGAAGACGAGCGTGAAGGTCTCGCCCGAGACGTTCGAATCCACCAGGATCGCGGCGACCCAGAGGCTGTCCCCCGCCGTCGTGTCCGGTCCGAGGCCGTCGTCCCGAAGCCATGTCGTCTCGGACAGGCCCAGGGCCGAAAGGTTCACCGCCACCGACTCGACGCCCGTCGAGTCGAAGAGCGTCGCCGTTATCGTCACCGTGACGCGTCCGTTCGAGACCGAGGGCGGCACCGCGTCCCGCGCGAGGAAGAGCGGTCCGGCCGTGTCCGCCTGCACGACCACCGTGTCCGACGCGTTCGAAATCACCGCGTCCGGAACCCACGAGCCCGCGTGCAGGAAGTCCAGGCGCGAGGTGTTCGAGATCCAGGTGCCGGGCGGCGTCTGGGCCGCGGCCGGCGTCGTCGTCACGACGAGAAGCAGGAACGCGAGCATCCACGAGCGGGGGCGACAAGACGAACGCGGACAGGCCGTCGTTCCTCTCGAATCTCCCGATCGTCTCTCGTTCCCTGCGCGACAAGTCGCGCCTCCTTTCGACGCTCCGATCCGGTCGGCGGATCCCCACGGAACCCGCTCGCCCCAGGAGAGCGTCAATCCACGATCCCCCCGGGCGGAACCGGGTTGATCAGACCCGGTCCGCGCCCTTTCGGGATCGAACATTCGATTCGGTGCGCCCGGCTCGCCGGTCTCCCGGCTCCGAACCACCGTGTCTTCTCCGCGCCTCCACGGCCCTCCGGCCGTCCCGGGCTTGCCGCCCGGAACTCCGCCAGGATGACCGCTTCCGCGCGGCGCTTGCGCGTCCGCGCTCACGTCGCGACCCCCGCCGAGGCGGGAGCCTTCTCCGGGTCCTAGTTGATGATGACCCGGAACTGCAACGTGGCCGTCGTGCCGTTCCCCACCGCCGTGCGGATCCACCGCACGTGACGAACGGTGAGGGCGCTCGTGTTGCACTCGTTCGCGTTCAGCCAGTCGGCCGAGTAGAACGAGTTGTTCGGATTGACGACGGT